>CAYOEZ010000249.1:0-6545 GCA_964402955.1 uncultured Ktedonobacterales bacterium
CGAACCCTCCGCGCCAGAAAGGTGTGTGCATGGCACAATGACGTGTACGAGTTTGCAGATGGCACTGGTGGCCTGTGCCTCATGTTAGACGGCAATTCTGCTTTTTTCAGTCTAATCTGCTGGCTGATATGGTACCAATCTTTGCAGGCGTTCAGGCATTTTCCGAACGTCCGGCACATGTAGCAGTCCATAGCTACTTGTTACTGGTTTTGAAGGGTCAAAGAAGTGCAAGAAGAAGGTCACGCGGAATGTTTCCGTCTCCGGCTGGTCAAATCGAGAAACCACCGATGTCCCATCAGCCGTGAGATATGCCTCATCGTAAGCTGCTTGGTCAGAGTCAGGTTGTGTAAAATCACCAACACTAAACCGCTTGTCAGTATTCCCAACAAGGAGTTCAAGCAACACAACCGATGACAGTTCTTCCCGAACGTCCGCCTCTGCTCGTCGCCTTTGGGCGTCAGAGATCTGTATGCCCCCATACTTCGTCTCCATCGCCTTCTTGAAGAGATCATCAGTCAACTCGACCTCGTAAGCCCCCAGAACTTGGATTGCCGGCTGTTGCATTTCTATCCTCCCACAGGTGACTATCGTGGAGACACCCAAGTCCGACTCATGGCTTGGTTTGCAGAGACGGTCATCTAACCCCACGTGTTTCCCGTTCACGCGCACCGCGCCGAAGCGTACTCATACACAGGGACTTGAATCACGCGCTTAGGCGTGCCTTGCTGCCACACCTTCTGCAGGCGTTCCACTGTATCGGGCGAGAACAACTGCTCGCCCGTTTCCGCGTTCACGCGCGCAGGAACGTTCTCGATGACGAAAAGCTGACCATTCACATCGAGCGTGTACGTGACTCTTCGCTCTACCTGTCTTCCCTTCCATTGGTGGTGTGCGTTCATTTCATGGTCCCTGGATGCTGCAACCAGTCCGTTCGGTCGGGTCTGCTTGTTCTGCTCATTGCGAGTGGCTGCCATCGGGCATCCATCTGTAACTTGTCTCCGTGTTGCCGGTAGCTCAGGCAGGCACGCGCATTATGCGGTAGACGCGAGCGAGCTTATTCGCCGCCGTGAGGTCCCCCCAACGCAGAGCTTCCCGAACGTCATCGAGTTTCCGTGCCTCCTCCAAAGACAAGTAGGGTCCCCATCCTTCAGATGATTCGATCACGTCAACCTCGACTTCAGCGACAAATTCTCCTTCGTGCACAAGCTTGGTCTGGTGCCTGGTGCTCATTTCTTTCTCCACTACTACACCATCCTGCACACTGGCCAAGATGTCGTTGACCAGAATGGCATCTGCGGCCAGTTCATCATAGCCGTGTGCCGAGATTTGAACCTCACCCTTCCTGACCAGCTCTTGAATCAATTGGAATGTTTCGCTCATCTTGATGGTATTATACTCCTTGGGGGGCCAGCGGTCAACGGTTGCTGCCGCAGCAGGCGCGTGGTGGTTACCGGAGCGGACCAGATGGCAGACGACTGCGCTGTGGACACCCGGCCATTTCGCTCTATTGCAATTACATGCCATTTGTGGCATATTATGCGCATGGATTTCACGGAATCTCTTCGCATCGTAGGCGACGAGCCTGCCTTCGCGGCCCCAATGTCTGATGCCCTGACGCCTTGACACATTGACGCTTTGACACTGTCTCCTGAGGTGATACCATGACCGCAACCATCAACTTCCTGGCCGTTGACCTGGGCGCATCCAGCGGGCGCGTGCTGCTCGGCAAGTGGGACGGGGCGCGCTTTGCTCTGCACGAGCTGCATCGCTTTGCCAATGGGCCGGTCAGCGTCCTCGGCCGCCAGCACTGGGATGTCCTGCGCATGTGGGAGGACATCAAGACCGGACTTGCCAGATATGCGGCGCAGAGCGGCGAGCCGTTGGCAGGCATCGGCGTTGACACGTGGGGAGTGGACTTTGGCCTGCTCGACAAGAGCGGACGCCTGCTGGGCAACCCCTACCACTACCGCGATGCACGCACCAACGGCGTTCCCGACATCGTGCACAAGACTGTCCCGTATGCCCGCATGTTCCGGCAGACGGGCATCCAGTTCATGCCCATCAACACGCTCTACCAGTTGAGCAGCATGGTTCAGGCGCATGATCCGCAGTTGGACGCCGCCGATATGCTGCTGATGATGCCCGACCTCTTCCACTACTGGCTGACAGGGCGCAAGGTGGGCGAGTACTCGATCGCCTCCACCAGCCAGATGCTCGATGCTCGCAGCCGCTCCTGGGCAACCGATCTGGCGGCCTCGCTGGGCATTCCCACGCACATCCTGCCGCAGCTTGTCTCGCCCGGCACGGTGCTCGGCAATCTGCGGGCCGACGTCATGGCCGATTGCGGCTTTGTGCACCCCGCTCCCGTCATTGCTACCGGCAGTCACGATACGGCCAACGCCGTTGCCGCCGTGCCTGAGCTCGATACGCACAGCGTCTACATCAGCAGCGGCACCTGGAGCCTGATGGGCGTTGAGATTCCGGAGCCGATCATCAATGAGCAGTCGCTGGCCTTCAACGTGACAAACGAAGGCGGCGTGGGCAACACCATCCGCCTGCTCAAGAACATCGGCGGGCTGTGGCTGCTGCAGGAGTGCCGCCGCCAGTGGCAGCACGAGGGCCATGAGTATTCCTGGGACGATCTGCTGGCGCTGGCTGCACAGGCCCGGCCTTTCACCAGCCTGGTTGATCCCGATGCGCCCGATTTCCTCAACCCCGGCAACATGGTCGCGGCCATCGGCGCCTATTGCCGGCGCACGCAACAGCCGCAGCCGGAGAGCGTGGGCGCAGTTGTGCGTTGCTGTCTCGAAAGCCTTGCGCTCAAGTATCGCTGGGTCTTGCAGGGGCTGGAGAAGCTGACGGGGCGGCGTTTTGATAAGGCGCTGATCGTGGGCGGCGGCAGCCAGAACAAGCTGCTCTCGCGGTTTGCCGCCGATGCCTGCGAGCTTCCTGTTATCGCCGGCCCGGTGGAGGCAACGGCTCTTGGCAACATCATGATGCAGGCGGTGGCCACCGGCCATCTGGGCAGCATCGCCGCCGGACGCCAGGCCATCGCCGCCTCCTTCCCACGCCAAACGTTCGAGCCGCACCCCAGCGCCGCCTGGAGCGACGCTTTCAACCGGCTCGGCGGACTACTGGGCTAACGGGCCGGTGATGCAACATTCAATTTCTGCAAAAGGTAGGAAATGTGGAAGAGTTACGGGCAGCGGGTGATGAGCAAAACCAGACACAACTGCATTCTGCGGCAGCGACTGGCGAGCACGGCACACTTGAGCGGGAGGTCATCGCCGTTGTTGGCATAGCCGTTTTGGCGTTGCTCTTGCGCCTGTGGTACATTCCGGCGCGCATCATGGTGGAAGGCGATGGCGTTTGGTACGCATCCCTGGCCCGCGCCTTCCTGCAGGGAGACATGAAAGCGGTCCTCAACCCGTACTGGTCTAATCTCTGGATCGCCGCCATCGCCCTGTTCGCCTGGCCCTCCGGCGATGTGGTGCTGGCCGGACGGCTCGTGTCCGCAATCACTGGCGCAGCGCTGGTCATCCCGTGCTACCTCGTCGCCCGCGCTGCAATGGGCCGCAGCGCCGGGCTTCTGGCCGGCTGTCTCATCGCCATTCATCCGTGGCTGCTTCGCTTCTCATCTCTGGTGTACAGTGAGCCCTTGTTCAACCTGCTCCTGATGACGGCCATTGCGCTGGCTGTTGCTGCTATCCGCCGTCGTTCCCTGTGGTGGTGGGCAGCCCTGGGGGTTGTGACGCTCCTGGGCATGCTGACGCGGGAGGCCGCAGGAGCGATCGTCCTGCTTCTCCCCGTTCTGGCCTGGCTTGCCTATCGGCGGCGCGCCAGCCGGCGAGAGATCATGCAGAAGCTCGCAGTCTTCATTGCCGTCGTCGTCATTGGCATGGGCTGCCGCTATGCTATCGGACGCGCCGTCTTTGGCAGCTGGACAAATGCAGGATTCGGGCTAAAGGGAACCGCCAATCTGATCATTGGCGACAGCTTCTACGACACCGTGGCGCTTGAGACCCTGGTACACGAGGTTGACAGCTCTGGCCGCACCAAGTACCACGCTCTCCTTGAAGATGGGCGCGCCTGGGAGTACGTGCTGAGCGACCCGAAAGCCCTGGTCAGGCGGATTGTGAAGAATGCGTACTATGACCTGGCGTCGTCGTCGCGCGTCTTGCCGCCCGTTCCCATGAGCATGCCTGTGCCGGTGCGCGCTCTCCTTTTCGTGCTTGCCGCATACGGCGTGCTGGCCTGCTGGCGGCGGGCCGAGGACGTGGCGGCGATTGTGCTTGGCGCCTTTGTGCTCACGACCGCGCCCCTCTTGTTGTTCTTTATCCATGATCGCATGGTATTGCCGCTGGCGCCTTTATTCTGCCTTGCCGTCGCCTTTGCCCTGGCCGACCTGGCCGGCCGGTCTTCATTCCTTCGCGCACTCGTCTATGCGTCGCTCATCGTCTGCCTGTTCATGAGCGTGCGCTGGGTGCAGCAAACGCCGACAATCTATGCCACCGATCCAGTGGTGCAGAAAGAGGCCGGCCTCTGGCTGCGCGCCACGCAGCCCCAATCCATCCGTCTTATGTCGTATGATCCCTTTACGCCGTTCTACTTCTACGACGACAACCCGCTTCCTCACTACATGTCGCTGCCGCTTGTCCATACTCCGGCGGAGCTGGTTGACATCGCGCGCCTGCAGAAAGCTGATGTGATTGCCGTCGCAGAGTGGTTCACCCGGCTCGGGGGGCCTGAGGTGGCGCCGCTGCTCAGGGCGGATGGTGAGGCGCCGGCGGGGCTCGAACGTCTGGTCATCCTGGGCGCCAGCCCCACGCGCCTGTTTATCTACAAGGTGCGTCCTGTCCCATAGCTTGGCCTGCAGCAGGCCGTGAGGGAAAGACTCGATGACCGCAACCACGCGTCCGTTACGGATCGCCGTCTGGCACAACCTGCCTTCGGGCGGGGGCAAACGCGCTCTCTACAATCATGTGAAGGGCCTGCTTGAGCGCGGGCACAGCATCGAAGCCTGGTGTCCGCCAACGGCCGACCAGACTTTTCTCCCCCTGGGCGACCTGATCACCGAGCATGTCGTTCCGCTGCGCTGGGATCAAAGCAAACGCCGCAATCTCATCGCGCGCGCCCGCGCGGTCGTGGACCTCGTGCAGGCGATGGAAGTGCATTGCCGGCAGTGCGCCGCCGAGATCAATCGTGGCAGGTTCGACGTTGTCTTCGCCAATTCCTGCCGATTTCTGTGCGTGCCTCCCCTCGCTCGCTTTGTGGCGGCCCCGAGCGTCATCTATCTGGCCGAGCCGTTCCGTGCGCTCTACGAGGCCATGCCGCGTCTGCCGTGGGCGGCGCTGCCCTGGCCGGCGTCGCCGGCGGCCCTCCTCAAAGACGCCGTCAAAGTGCAGGGCTTGCGCGTGCAGGTGCGTGAAGAAGCGCGCAACGCCGCCGCCTTTGACAGGATCCTCACCAACTCGTTCTTCAGCCGTGAGAGTATCCTGCGCGCCTATGGGTTGGAGGCGCGGGTCTGCTACCTGGGCGTGGATACCGATCTGTTCGTAGATCAGGGACAACCGCGCCAGGATTTCGTCGTCGGGATCAGCGCGATTGCCCCCGAAAAGAACATCGAGCAGGTCATCGAGGGGCTGGCCCTCCTCCCTCCCCCGCGCCCACGACTGGTCTGGGTGGGCCACATCGCTGCTCCCCGTTACTTCGCTGCGTTGAAGCAGATGGCGAGTGCGCGCGGCGTGCAGTTTGAGCCGCGGCTCAAGGTCACAGATGAGGAGTTGGTCGGCATTCTGAATCGCGCCGCGATGATGGTCCACACACCGCGCCTGGAGCCATTCGGCCTGGTGCCGCTCGAAGCCAACGCCTGCGCCACGCCGGTGGTCGCTGTGGCCGAAGGCGGCCTGCGTGAGACAATAGTGGACGGGGTCAATGGGTTGCTGGTTGATCACTCGCTGGCCTTACCCTCTGCCATCGAGCGACTGCTGGGCGATGTATCCTATGCCCGGCAGCTTGGGCAGCAGGGCGCGGCGCTGGTCCGCGAGCGGTGGTCACTCTCTGCAGCCATCGACCGCCTGGAGGAGCGGTTGTCTGAGGCTGCTGGCGGCAAACGCGCTTGACGTAGTGGTCACTACCAGCTATACTTGCAATCAGAGATCGATTGTCTTGTGACTCTGGTATTCCCGCACAAGGTCTGGGAATGTAGCAGCACAAGAGGAGCGAACACGAGATGCCCCTTAGCGACATCGATGCAGAACCCTCCGACGCAGACGAGGAAAGCCACCCATCTCCTATGCCTGGCAACAAGACGCAGGCTGCTGTCGCCAACGACGAAGACAACCCACACGCAGACCTGCTTACGCCTGAAGACGAGCTGGAGCAACTGCGACCGGCCCTGGCAGCAGCCCGGCAGACCTGCTGTGAGCAGGATGCCGAGCTACAACGCATGCGCGAAGCAGCCAACGAGAGCGACGCCTATGTCAAGAGTATCCAGGCCGCGCTCACTGCACAGAAGCAGTATGCCGACGCGCTCGCCGCGCTCG
>CAYOEZ010000250.1:0-6505 GCA_964402955.1 uncultured Ktedonobacterales bacterium
CCGGACAGGGCTCGGGCTTTCGTGGGCGGAGTGCTCGAGGCGCTACTGCATCTGCGCGTTTTCCCCTGGCACCAAGGAGGTAATGACTCGTGCACGATTTCGATCTTCTTACGCCTCGTTCGACGGCTGAGCTGGCGCAGATGCTGGCCGATAGCCGGGTGTGCATACTGGCCGGCGGCACTGATCTTCTTCTCTTCATGGAGATGGGAAAGCTGCAGCCTCAGACTGTCATTGACATAAGCCGGCTGACTGAGTTACACTACCTGCGCGCCGATGCAAAGAGCATGCACATTGGGCCGCTGCTGACACATAGCGAACTCATAGCGTCGCCTGTGCTCAAGGAATGGGCGCCCATCCTGCCCATGGCCGCGGCCACCATCGGCGCCGTACAGATTCGCAATCGCGGCACGATCGGCGGCAACGTGGGCACCGCGTCGCCGGCGGGCGATACGCTTCCGGCCTTGATGGCGTTGGGCGCAGGCGTGACCCTGCGCAGCGTGCGCGGTGAGCGGCGCTTCAGGCTTGAAGATTTCCTGCTCGGGCCGGGCAAGACAGCGCTAGCCGCAGACGAGTACATTGCCGAGATAGATTTTCCCACGCCTGTGTTTGGCGCGCGCGGCGTCTATGACAAGGTGGGGCGGCGAAAGGCGCAGGCGATAACGCTCGTCAGTGTAGGGGTGCAGATCACGCCTGACTCTGGTAAGGTGGCTGAGGCTCGCGTCTGTCTGGGCGCGGTTGCGCCTACTGTGATTCACGCCACGGCGGCTGAGGATGCGCTGTGCGGGCAGCGTCTGACCACTGAACTCTGCCAGCAGGCAGCGCAGATCGCGGCCAATGAGGCTCGTCCGATCAGCGATATTCGTGCGTCCGCTGATTACCGGCGCAAGCTGGCGCGAACGTGGGTGCAGAGAGCGCTGGAAGCGTGCATGTAAGCTGTCCGTAGAAACCACCGAGGTCTGCCAGACCTCGGTGGTTTAGAATAAGGAAGCGATGAGCAAACATACGATAACGTTGACGATCAACGGCGAGCCGCGCACGGCGACGACCAAAGCCAACCGCACCCTCTTGCAGCTTCTGCGCGAGGATATGGGGCTGACGGGGACGAAGGACGGCTGCGCGGAGGGCGAGTGCGGCGCGTGTACCGTGATCATGGATGGTAAGCCGGTCAACGCCTGCCTGGTCCTGGCCGCGCAGGCCGACGGGCGCTCGATCGTGACGATCGAGGGCCTGGGCACGCGCGAGCAGCCACACCTGCTGCAACAAGCGTTTGTCGAAGAGGGCGCGGTGCAGTGTGGCTACTGCATCCCCGGCATGATCATGTCGGCGTATGCGTTATTGCAGGAGAATCCTGGGCCAACGGAGGAGGACATCCGGCGGGCCATTGCCGGAAACCTCTGCCGTTGCACCGGCTATAGCAAGGTCGTGACGGCAGTGCAGAAGGCGGCAGAGGAGCGGCAGGGGCAGCCCAAGCAACTATGACGATGACGAAGATCCTGCCTCGCTCGACGGACATCGAGCTTGTTCCAACCGCCCCGTTCGACTTCGACGCGACGGTGCATAAGCCGGATCACTTTCCGTCGTCCGATATACGATGGGAGCCGGGACGACGCTGGCAGACGATGTTGTGGCGCGGCGAGACGCTGGGGCTGATCCTGGAGAACGCAGGCCATGTCGACCAGCCGCGTGTGCGCCTGCACGTTTTCAGCGAGAAGCCGTTGCCGGCTGAGTTTGTGCAGAGCGTCGGGCAGGAAATCGAGCACCGCTTCAATCTACGGATTGATCTGCAAGAGTTCTACGACGCCTTTCGTGATGATGCGGTGCTGGGTCCGGTCATGCAGCGTTGGCGCGGGTTGCGTCCCATGCACGCGGGCAACCTGTACGAGTACCTGATCATCGCCATTGTCCTGCAGAACGCCACGGTCCGCCGCAGTGTGAGCATGATGCAGACGCTTTTTGAGCACTATGGCGGGGTGTTGCACTATGATGGTCAGGATTTGTTCTGTTTCTGGAAGCCGGAGGTATTGGCTGCGGCCAGCGAAGTCGATCTGCGTACGCTGAAGGTCGGCTACCGCGCCAAGTCGCTGCTACGGGTATCGCAGCCGTTTGTGGATGGGCAGATCGACGAGATGGCGCTGCGCGCGGCGACAGTCGAGGAGCAGAAGCAGACGCTGTTGGCGCTCTATGGCATCGGCCCGGCGTCGGTCGG
Organism: uncultured Ktedonobacterales bacterium; assembly: GCA_964402955.1. Taxonomy (GTDB): domain Bacteria; phylum Chloroflexota; class DTOL01; order DTOL01; family DAOUCN01; genus CAYOEZ01. Next base: position 2,207 of record CAYOEZ010000250.1, read on the forward strand.
CTACATCGTGAACGATGTTTTCCATCGCTGGGATTTCTACGAGCACGTTTCGCCGTGGGAGCAGAAGATATTCACCAAGCTGTTCTTTGACAGGGACTACCACGACTCGGTTGTGCCTGTTGCCGACATGCTCGACTACTTCGGCAAGCGCTTTGGTCGATGGCAGGCGCTGGCCATCCACTACATCTGGGAAGACTTGTGGTGGAAGCGGCGCAATGAGCATATCCCGTGGCTGGAAGAGCTGATTAGGTTGTGACGGGGTGATGGGGAGACGGGGTGACGCGGGGACGCGGAGACGGGGGAACGGGGGAACGCGGAGAGATGGTCATGTCGGGTTCGCTGATCGGCGCCGGGGTGGCGCGCATCGATGCCTGGGACAAGGTGCTGGGGACGGCAAAGTTCCCGGCGGACTTGCATAAAGAGGGAGCGCTGCACGGCGCAGTCGTGTTCAGCGAGCGTGCACACGCGTGCCTCGTGCGGATCGACACCGCGGCCGCGCGGGCCTATCCAGGCGTGGTAGCCGTCTTCACCCATGCCGATGTCCCCTGCAATGAATTCGGCGTCAACATCAACGACCAGCGTGTACTGGCGCAAGACAAAGTGCGCTCCATGAGCGATGCTGTCGCCGTCATCTATGCCGAGAGCGAGCACGCTGCCCGGGCAGCGCGCTCTCTCGTTGCGGTGACGTACGAGGACATGGCCGGCGTCTTTGATCCGCGCGACGGCATGTTGCCCGGCGCTCCGTTGGTTCACGAGCAGCGCGGCTCCAACATCTATCGCCAGATCAAGGTGCGCAAAGGCGATGTCGCTGCGGCCTTTGCCCGGTCGGATGTTATCATCGAGGGCGCCTACACAACGCCTTTCGAGGAGCATGCCTACCTGCAGCCGGAGGCCGGGCTGGCCTACCTCGATGACGATGGGCGGATCGTTGTGCACGTTGCGGCGCAGTGGCCGCATGATGATCTGTATCAGATTGCCCACGCTCTGCGCATCGCACAGGATCGCGTGAAAGAGATCGTGGGGGCGATCGGCGGCGCCTTTGGCGGGCGGGAAGACATTACAATCCAGATTCTGCTGGCGATGGGCGCCTATTTGCTCAAGCGGCCAGTCAGGATTGTCTACTCGCGCGAGGATTCCATACGCGGCCACGGTAAGCGCCATCCCTTCTACATGACCTATCGCACCGGCGCAACGAAAGACGGTCTGCTGCTGGCTCAGGAGATCGAGCTGATTGCTGACTGTGGCGCCTACGCGTCGAGCAGCGGGCCGGTGTTGGCCAACGCCGTGTCGTTTGCGCCGGGGCCGTACAATGTGCCCAACGTCAAGATAGATGGCTACAGCGTCTACACCAACAACCCCATGACGATGGCCTTCCGTGGTTTCGGCGCCAACCAGCCTGCCATTGCCTACGAGTTGCAGATGGAGAAGCTGGCTGATGCGCTCAACATGGATCCGGTTGAGCTGCGCATGAAGAACGTGCTGCGCAATGGCTCAGTGGGGCCGCTGGGTGGCGTCATCCCTGCCGGCGTGGGCATGGAGGAAACTCTGCAGAAGGCGGCGCTGTCGGCCGGCTGGCGGCAGGTCGGCCCCTCACGCTGGACAGCGCCCCGGCTGCCTGCGGCCTCTGCGCCCTACAAACGGCGCGGCCTTGGCGTGGCCTGCGGCTGGAAGAACGTCGGCTACAGCTTCGGCTTTGACGACAAGTCGACCTGCCGCGTGGAGTTGGGCCTCTCACAGGTCGCGTCCACCCAACATGACACAGTGATCATTGCATCCGCCGCCGTCAAGATCGGCGTGGCGGAGTGCGGGCAGGGGACGACGACGGGCCTGGCGCAGATCGCCGCCGAAACGCTGGGCATACCGTTGCAGCGCGTGCAGGTCATCGTCAGCGATACCGATATTGCCCCTGATGCGGGCAGCTCATCGGCATCGCGCCAGCTCTACATGTCCGGTAATGCCACGCGCCAGGCCTGTCTGAAAGCGTTGGATGCGCTCAACGCCGCGCTGTCCGGGAGCGAGCGCGTTCCGGACACCATCACGGCTGAGGCAACCTTCCACGGGCGCGACCTGCGCCCGACGACGCCGTTTGATCCCGAAACGGGCCTGTGCGAGCCGCACATCAGCCTGGGCTGGGTGACAAACATCGCCGAGATCGAGGTTGACATCGAGACAGGCGAGGTGGAGTTGCTGCGAGTCTGGGCGGCGCAGGACGTGGGCAAGGCGATCAATCGCCAGCTTATCGAACAGCAGATCGACGGCGGCATCGTCATGGGGCAGGGCTACGGGCTGATCGAAGACTTTGCCGTCGACAAAGGACGCATCCTGACGCGCAACTTCACAGAGTATCTGATCCCCACGGCGCTCGACGCTCCGCGCGATATACGCCACATTATTGTCGAGGAGCCAGACCCCAGCGGGCCATTCGGCGCTAAGGGTGTGGGTGAGCAGACGACGATCGCTGTGCCGCCGGCCATCCTGACTGCGATTCATCAGGCCACGGGCGCGTGGGTGAACAGCGTGCCGGCAACGGCAGAGCGCGTCCTGGCGGTGTTGGAGCAGGCCAGAGTTCAGCAGACAGAGACGAGAAGAGAGCGGGTGGCTGTTCCCGCAAAAGGGAGAGCACAACCTGACTAGACGTCTGAGGAACGGGCTATCCAACATAACGGGAGCACTGCATGAGGGCGCCAGCCGGCAAGCGGCGCAGGCGCGCAGCCTGTGGCGCATGGTCGCCAGCACGCCCGCCAGTACCTTAGAAAGCAACATTCGCATCCTCTGCATCGAGGTCGCTCCTGCGGCCGTCTTGAACGCGGCGGCGGCGTTCAACGCCGCTTTTGCCTTGCGTCTGGGCGCGACCAACGAGGACATCGGTCTGCTGAGCTCCATTCCGTCCTTGCTGGCCGTGCTTGTGCTGATACCGTTCGGGCAGTACATCGGCCGGCGCACACAGCGCATGCCCCTATTGGTGAACAGCCTCTTTGTCTGTCGCCTGACCTACCTCTTGATCGCGTTGGTTCCCCTGTTGGCCGGGTTTCCGCAGGGGACGATCGTGGTGGCTCTACTGATTGCTGCGACGCCTCCCAACCAGTTCTTTGGCCTGGGCTGGAACTCGATGCTGGCGGACGTTGTCCCTGAAGTCAGGCGAGCGCGTGTTTTCGCTATTCGCAATATCGTGAACGCGGTCGTGGTCACCAGTGGCATTTACATCTTTGGCCTGTGGCTCGACCGTGTGCATTTTCCGGTCAACTACCAGGCAATGTATCTGCTAGGTTTTGTTTCGGCGCTTCTGAGCACCTACTGGGTCACCAAAATGCGGGTGCCCGATTCGTTCGTGCCGCCGCCCCAGCCGCGCCAGCCTGTGCACGTGCGGGCGTTGCTGCAGATGGCGCGCGAGACGTTGGGCGAGCACCACGACTTTGTGCGTATGACGTTTAACACCATCCTGCACGGTACCGGGCTGTGGATGATCGGTCCGCTGTACATTCTCTTCTATGTGCGCCAGTTGGGCGCCACAGACGGCTGGATTGGCCTGAATGGAACGCTGGGCAACCTGACCCCCATCTTCGGCTACTTTTTGTGGCAGCGGGGCGTGCGCAAGTGGGGCGAGAACAAGATTCTCAAGTGGTCTATCGTCCTGAATGGCGTGTATCCCATTATCGTCGGTCTGACGCCGCATCTGGCGATCATCCCCATCCTGACAGGGATACAGGGGTTTCTGATCGGCCCGGCCGTCAACCTGACCCATTTCCCGATGCTGCTCAAAGTGTGCCCCGACGAGCGCCGCCCTCAATACATGGCCATCTACTCGACGGTCGTGAACATCGCTGCCTTCATTATGCCGTTGGTGGGCGTGTATCTGGCGGGCATCTTCGGCTTTGGGCCTGTCATCGTCGCTGGCGGCGTGATGTCGATGCTCGGCTCGAGCTCGTTCATCTGGAACCACCTGCGCACGCCGGACAGCCTGGCGGCGCGCAGGGCAGAGGGGGAGACGGGGTGAGGGAGAGAGGGAGATGGGAGCCGGGGGGGTGGGGAAGCGCGAGGGACGGGGGGTGGGGGGGGGGGGGGGGTGCGGGGTGGGGGGGCGGGTCGCCCCCTCGCAGGTCCGGGCGGCCGACCTGTCGCCGGCGGGGAGGGGGTGGGTCGTCAGCCGGACGGAGGGGGCCCTCCAGGGGCTCGACGCCGCGGACGGCGGCGAAATCCGCAGTAGCACCTCCGCCGCCGGTGCCGCCACCGCCGTGGCATTTTCGCCGACCGAACGGCGGATCGCCGTCGGGCGGGCGGACATGGGCGTCCGTTTGCTCG
>CAYOEZ010000251.1:0-6502 GCA_964402955.1 uncultured Ktedonobacterales bacterium
CCCTGCTCTGGGGAGTGACGCCCTTCATGTGCCCGCTGACCCACAGCGTGGAAGAGCTGCTCTCGGACATGGAGCGCATCGTGCTTCAGTCGGGCCGTGCGCAGCGCGGCGACAAGGTGATCGTCATGGGTTCCATGCCCCTGGGCCTGGGCAATTCGACCAATTTCCTCAAGATGCACACACTTTAGGATGCACACACTCTAGCAGCCTGTCGGAGAGAGTTGTCTCACCGCAGAGAGACGCAGAGGACGCAGAGGTTTTGATGGTTTTCGGTGCCCTTTCTCGGCGATCTCTGCGTCTCTGCGGTAGAAATGACCTCCGGCATCGGCTCTCCGACAAGCTGCTAGGATGCACACACTTTAGGATGCACACACTTTAAGATGCACACACGATGAGGATTCACGACATCACGGTCAGCGTCGCTCCTGGCATGCCCGTCTGGCCCGGCGATCCAGCGGTCGAGCGAACGCTGGTCTGGCAGATCGGGGCAGACAGCGCAGCCAACGTCTCGCGCCTGACCATGAGCGTCCACACTGGCACGCATGTGGACGCGCCAATTCACTTCATCGCAGACGGCATAAGCGTTGAAGAGCTCGCTCTTCAGGCAATGGTCGGCCCGTGCCACGTGTGCCAGGTAGACGCGACGGGCCGGACGATTACGGCCGCTGATCTTGAGGCGCTCAATCTGCCGCTGTCTGTGCAGCGATTGTTGTTGAAAACGAGCAACTCGCACCTGTGGGCCAAGGGCGGGGCGACGTTCGAGCACAACTACGTCTCGCTGTCAGCCGGCGCAGCACGCTGGATCGTTGATCACGGTATCCGCCTGGTGGGGATCGACTATCTTTCGGTCGAGCCGCTTGACGCAGCAGAGCCTGTCGTCCACCGCACACTTCTGGCCGGCGGCGTCATCCCACTGGAAGGCGTCGACCTGAGCGGCGTCGCAGCGGGCGAGTATACGCTCGTGTGCCTGCCGCTCAAGCTTGCCGGCAGCGACGGCGCGCCGGCGCGCGTGATTCTGATCGAACCCTGATCGAACCCTGATCGAACAATGATGGGCGTTGAAAGGAACAAGCGAACCATGAAAGTTACCGTGAAGTTTTTCGCCTCTGTGCGCGAGATCGTCGGCGCACGATCTGAGATCATCGAGGTTGCCGACGGCATCACCATTGCCGGCGTGTGGAAGAGCTACGTCGAGAGGTTTCCGCGTCTCGCCAGGTCGACCCTGGGCTATGCTGTCAACCACGAATACAGCAACACCGATCGAATGCTCAAGGAGAACGACGAGCTGGCCTTCATTCCTCCCGTCAGCGGGGGATGAAAAATCGGTAAGCTTGCGCACTGCAAAGGCAGCCGTAAACGGTGACAGCAACGACCGTCGACACGGCCGCGCTATCAACCCCCTCCGGCTGCCTTTGTGTTGCGCCTGCTATGCCGTCTTGCCTTCGCGCTCAGCAAACGCACGGTAGTCTATGTTCGGGAACGGGTTATCCATGTCACTGATCAGCGCCAGCGCACGCCGATCGCTCTCCGTCTGCACTCCTCCTGACTCAGCCATGTTCGCCAACTGCGAGAAGCGCGCCAGATGGCCCTGGAAACGACTCGTGGCGTAATCCCTGGCCTGGCCCGTGCTGACCAGGAACGGCCAGTCTGACGATTCCAGCAAGACCAGCTCACGCGCGATCTGGTTGAGCAGGACGAGCAGGTCGCCATCCGCCTGCGTATAGCGGGCGACAAGCTTCTCCATGCGGCGCTCTGCCCCGTGAATCAGCGGCCACATCCACTCTGTGTCGGGATTCTGCCACGTCCAGTGCCCTCCGCCGGACCCCCACGAGCTTTCGCTCAGATTGAGCACTTCACTCGGCGGGTACGCAGCCAGATAGCTGCCGGCCGTCGTTAGCTCGACGGCCGCATTGGCAGCAAGCAGGCGCAAGACTTCCTTGACCCAGGCTACTCCCTCAAACCACCAGTGGCCGTAGAGCTCCGTATCATATGCGGAAACGATCATGCCCGGCGTGTTGTGCTCTGCCCTGTACGCGGTCAGCCGCTTGACGACGAGATTGACGAAGTGCGCGGCGTGTTCGCGCGCACGCTCTTGCGCACGATCCGGCGCATACAATTGCTTCTTGCCCAGTTCGACGCCAGATCCCGACACGCGCCAGTACTGCAAGCCAGAGTGCTCATCTTTGCGATGGAACTCGCGATAGGCGAAATCGCCCGGATAGCCCTGAGCCGCCGACCACACCTGCATACCAGTGCGCTCATCGCGCCCATAGACACTGACCGGCGATGACGCTACATAGTAAGGCCGGAAGGTCGTTTTCTCTGTCGGTTCGTTTATGCCCACTGCCACCAGCTTACGCAACGGAATCGCCCCATAGGGTCCGATTGCGTCTCCGGCCACCTTGCCGACCAACTCCCCGCCGGTCACAACCGTTGTTTCGGTGAAGAAGTAGCGCAGGTTCAGGTCTGCCAGGAAGCTCTCGATCCCTGGCTTGAGATAGGACGACTGGCTTTCCTTATAGTATGCAGGACGATAGCCACATTCGGGTAGCCAGACGCCCGCAGGCGTCCCCTGCAAACGATGGCGTGAGGCATTGAGACCGGTGACTAACTGGCCGTGAATCGTTGAATCGCGCTCCATCAGTGGCAAATAGCCATGCGTTGCCGCGCTCGTCAAGACGTCCAAGTTGCCTTCGCTATAGAGACGCCGGAAAGCGCCAACCAGATCACGCCCATAGCGATTGATGAATCTGTCGAGGATTCCCTCGTACCATTTCTGGTAGAAAACAGCCAGGGCCAGCAGGTCATTGTCGCCGCTGGCCGTGTGGCGGTCAATGTCCAAACGCACCAGCTCGAGTTTCGCGGTCAGATACAGCTCGAAGTGAGTCAAGACCAGGGGATCAGCCAGTTGCTCGAGCAAGATCGGGGTTAGCCCCAGCGTGAGATGTGGCGTCAATCCCTCGGCTTTGAGATCGTAGAGCGCATCCAGCAGGGGAATATATGTCTCGGCCATGACCTCATGCAGCGTTTCCTCGCCGAAGGGCCAGCGTCCGGCTTGCCGGACATAAGGAATGTGGGAGTGCAAGACGAACGTGAAAAAGCCCTCTGGTGGCATGTGCAGCTCCTTAAGTTGCTCAAATCCTGTCTTTGTGGTATGATAAATGCAGAAAACAGGAGCATGACGTGGATCAGGTTCTGGCGATACTGCGCGATGGGACGACCTGGGTCATTACGCTGGGCTACGCGGGCATCTTTCTCGCCACGCTCGTCGAATGGTCCGGCATCCCCTTGCCGTTCCCCGGAACTGTTCTGCTCGCTTTTGTCGGCTACACCGTCTGGAAAGGCAATCTGGACATCGTTCAGGCCAGCATGGCCGCCGCAGCAGGATCGACGATTGGCGCATGGATACTGTATCGTGTGGCGCGCGACGCCGGCCCCATGCTACTCGCACGCTATGGCCATCGCCTAGCGCTGACGCAAGACAAGCTCAACAGCGCTGATAGTTGGTTCAGGCAGCACGCCGGTCGCGCCACCTTCTTTGCGCGGCTGACGCCTGGCGCACGGGTCTACATCTCGGTGGCGGCCGGGTTTGCACGCATGAACCAGGCCGTGTTCATCGTCTCAACCTTCGCTGGAACTCTGCTCTGGTCCTCGATTTTCGTCACCATCGGCTGGACGCTAGGCGAAAGCTGGCGCAACGCCTCAGACATCATTGGCACGCTGCAGGCCTTGGTGCTCTCTACCGTTGTTGCGCTGCTGCTAGTCGCAATTGCCCGACGCGGCGCAGCGCGTGATCTCAAGTCATAGTCCGGCGCGCTGAGTTATCGCCACAGCCGTGTAACCCACGATGTACGGTCGTCCGATACGTTCCCCTGTGATATCGCCGCTGTTGGCGTAAGCCAATACGGTCGCTGCGTCTGCACCGCGCTCTTTCGCCGCCAGCATCACCGTAACAACCGCTGCTCCCCCGCAGGCGTGGCACTCGCCCGCCAGCAACGCCTCGGACAAACGCTGCCCGTCAAACTCGCCGGCCAGCTTCCTGAAGACCTCGTCGTAGCGTACGACGACATCGTAGCGAGGAAGGTGCGACAGATCGGTGCTGGCGACCAGCAGAACGTCGTTGCGGCCAGCCAAAATGTCCACGAGCGCCGTACTCAGCTCCTGGCATGCTTGCCATCCCTGGCGCGCAAAACGCTCAGCCAGAGGATAGCCCATCATGATTGGCAAGACAGAAAAGGCGCCCAGTGTGCGCTGGAGGAAGGGCAACTGAATCTCCAGCGAATTCTCGCCCTCCTCTTGCTCGACAGTGATCCGATCCAGTGGCACACGCTTGCCCAACTCGGAGACAAGAGCAGCATCGACCTCAATATCGCCCAGAGGCGTCTGCATGAAACTGTAGGCAGGCGTGGCGAACTTGCCGGTGGCGCGATGCGCGGGGCCAATGAGCACAACTGTACGATACGATCCACCTTTGATCTGAGCATAGGCGTTCGCGGCAACCTGAGCGGAATACACGTAGCCAGCGTGGGGTGCAATTAAGGCAACGACGTCGCCTGGCAGCGTGGAGCGGGGAACCTGAGCTATGTAACGGTCGACAGCGGCGGCCAGTTCCTCTCTGCGACCCGGATACCATGCTCCGGCGAGAACTGGCGGTCGCGCCTCAGCGGATGTGCCAGCGGTCATCACACGCCCCTCGCTCGCTCAGTCGAGCAATTCTATACTTACGGTTGTGTAAACATCATAGCACACTATGCGTCGCTGTGCCACAGCAGACTTACCGGCGGAGCGCGTCATCTTTCTCAATCGTGTAGGGCGCGGTCTCCCTTCCGCGCCAGAACAGCGTCTGTTCTCGCTTCCGGACGGCGCAAGGGAGCGCCTTACTACACGAATTGGCAAGGCAAGCCCTGTCTTCAGAAAGCATGACGCCCACCCACCTGCCGGTACTCCGCATTGTCAACCGCTGATGGACACCACGACGTCCGCACCCTACTCGTGCGCAGCAGAGATCACGGAACGCGCAAGACAACCCAGATCACCACCGCCAGCGCCGCCAGCCCGACCAGCGCATATTCCGCCGCCATCCGTAAGTGTACGTCACCCTGGCGCAGAGCAGCCATGACCCCACTCGATGCATAGAACACGGCCAGCAGCGACAGCCCACCAACGAGCGCCGGCGCCGGCCAGAAGAGCAGCGCCCAGGCTGCCTGCGCCAGCACGAGACCAACAACGAAGGCCGCCGTCGCTGTTTCGCTCACAGGAGCGGGATAGGTGGCAAAGGCCCGCGCCCGCCACAGCGCCAGTGCCAGCAGCGCGCCGCCAACGCCGATAGTGGGCGACGTGTACAGCGCACGCCAGCGCGTGGCGTAGACGCCAGCAAAGAAGACCAGCGCTGTCAGATACACGAGCAGGGGGGCAAGAGCCGTGTTCAGCCACAAGGGCAGGCTGTCCTCGCCCAAGCCGCACCCGACGAACAGTATGACGGGCAAAACAAGCGCCAGCACCGCAACGGGCAGCCAGCGAGGAGTCTCATCCGGCGGCAGCGGCCCGCACAGCGCCAGCCCGACCATCAGCAGGGCTGGCAGCACGGCGCCCGCCAGCTTTGCCCGCGTGTCACCCCTGCCGAGGTCAAACGCGCCCAGGAACACGACCGCCACGCAGGCCAGCGCCAACATAGCCTGGCCAGGCACAGAGACAAAGCCAATCACAGGCAGGGTAGCGGCTACGCGCCCTGGCTCCCCGAACAGGAGGCCCGCCAGTCCTGCTACTGCCACGGCGGTGACGAACAGTACTCGCTGCATCATGCGACTATACTAACACATCTCACTGTCCGTTGACAAGAGGTAAGGCGCGTGCTATAGTCGCTGCGAGAAGGGAGGGCTATGAACACTGCCTACAAGCAAGCACTTGCCTATATCCTCAGCCTGACTGATCTCGAACGACGTACCGACATGAGCGGGGCGCGCGCCGAACTTGGGCTTGAGCGCATGCGTGCCCTCCTCGACTCGATCGGTCACCCCGAGAGCGCGTATTGGACGGTTCACGTTGCCGGCACCAAAGGCAAAGGCTCGACAGCAGCGATGATCGAACGCGTGCTGCGCGCCGCTGGATTGCGCAGCGGTCTTTACACCTCGCCGCACTTGCACACCTTCCGTGAACGCATCCGCATGGGCGGACGTTGTATCTCACAGGCAGATCTGGCCGCGCTCACGTCCTTTCTGCGCCCTGTCGCCAGCGCCATGCCTGATCGTCCTTCGACATTCGAGATCATCACAACCCTGGCGCTCACCTACTTCGCTCGTCAGCATGCCGACGTCGCTGTTCTTGAAGTCGGACTGGGCGGGAGGCTCGACGCCACCAACGTCGTCACCCCACGCGTCTCGGTGATAACGTCCATCAGCTACGACCACATGGCCGTGCTCGGCCACACCCTGACCGATATTTCCGCCGAGAAAGCCGGCATTGTCAAGGAAGGCATACCGGTTGTGTCGTCGCCCCAGAACCC
>CAYOEZ010000252.1:0-6431 GCA_964402955.1 uncultured Ktedonobacterales bacterium
TTATGCCTGGGCGCAACCCCGATCAACGCCCCCGCATCGACCTCGCAGCCGTCTGCCATTCTCATCTGGCTGCGTGGGTTGAAGGCGCATCCTTTCGGAATGGCATGCGTGTCCGGAACAAAGCCGGTGATTTGTGCCAGCCGGGACTGACCGATCTCATCGAGGCGCGGGATGCAACGCAGGAGCGCCTGGCACTCTATCCTGCCGATCGTGCGGCGGCCAGAGGATGTCCCCGCACGCTTTCGCGCGGCAGTGCTGAACGTGTTGTGGGCATAGCGCAGGAAGATCCAGCCCGGGACGGGCCCGGAGTATTCCGATGACTTTAGCTTTGAGTTGGCTCGCAACTCATCGGCGGCGTCCCAGAGGCGTCTTTCGATCTCGTTGTGGTTGCCCGGCATGGGCTGTCCTCGTTGGCGGGCCCGACAGCCATTGTCGCTGGCCGGTGTCTTTCTGTCTGGCTCACAGTATAGTGTACGCATCCACCACTGTCAATGCTTTGTGCACAAGCGCAGGGTATGCGCCGCCTGATTCGTGCATTCGTGCGGTATTCGTGGATGGGCAGTCTCGCGTCTGTAGACATTCCCACCCCATTGGTGTATCATACATGGCAGATGGTTCACTTTCATTCCTTGAGGAGGTCACATCATGGATCGTGTGAGACTTGGTATTGTCGGCGTTGGCACCATGGGCAGCATGCACGCCCAGTATCTGCTCGCCGGGAAGATCGAGCGGGTTAATCTGGTTGCCGTCGCCGATATTGACCCGGCCGCGCTTGCTCGTTTTCCGCAGCTACGCCGTTTCAAGACTGCACGCGGTATGATTCGTTCGGGCGCTGTGGATGCCGTCATCGTCGCTACGCCGCACTATTTCCATACCACCATCGGCATCGACGCGCTGCAAAATGGGCTGCACCTTCTGGTCGAAAAACCAATTTCCGTCCATAAGGCCGACTGCGAACGGCTGATCGCCGCGCACACCAACAAGAAGCAGGTCTTCGCTGCCATGTTCAATCAGCGCACCGACCCGCGCTTCAAGGCGATCAAGAAAATGATCGATGACGGCGAGCTTGGCCCGATCGCCCGCGTCAACTGGATCATCACCGACTGGTTCCGCGCCGAAGCCTACTACGCCTCCGGCTCGTGGCGCGCCACCTGGAAGGGCGAGGGCGGCGGCGTCCTGCTCAACCAGTGCCCACACAACCTGGACCTGCTGCAGTGGATGACCGGACTGCCCGTGAGCGTGCGCGGCTACTGCAACCTGGGCAAGTACCACAACATCGAGGTTGACGACGAGGTGACCGCCTACTTCGAGTATGCCAACGGCGCAACGGGCGTCTTCATCACCTCGACCGGTGAGGCGCCGGGAACCAATCGCCTGGAGATCTGCGGCGACCGTGGCAAGATTGTCGTTGAAGGGGACAAAGTGACCTTCGTGCGCAACGACGTGTCGATGCGCACGTTCCGTGAGACGTCGCCTGAGCGCTTTGCCCGGCCTCCCATGACCGTCATCGAGTTGCCCGTCCAGGGCCGGGGCGGCCAGCATGCCGAGGTCACCCAGAACTTCGTCAACGCCATTCTCGATGGCACGCCGCTGATTGCCCCCGCTGAAGACGGCATTCGCTCGGTCGAGCTGGCCAATGCCATGCTCTATTCGTCGGCCCTGGGCAAAGCAGTCAGCCTGCCGCTCGATGGCCCGGCCTACGAGAAGTTCCTGAAAGGCCTGATCCGCAACTCCAAACTGGAGAAGAAGGTCGTTGCCGCCAGCGCTCCGGTCGACATGACCAAGAGCTTCGGCACATAATCGGCAAGAGAACAAGACCCCCGAGGTCTCAAGAAGACCTCGGGGGTCTTGCGCGCGTTTCAGTCAGGCTTGTGTAGTGGCTTGCCGGCGCGGCTCGCGCACCCAGAGCGCCATCAACGCCGCCCCCACGGCTGCGCACACTGCCGCCACAACGAACAGGCTGCGATACCCTGCCAGCGTCGCCAGGACGCCGCCGATCAGCGGAGCGGCGATCGACACCGGCGCCACCAGGGTATTGGTCAGGCCGACGTAGGTGGGGCGATCTTCGGGCGCGCAGAACTCGAGCACGATGTTGAGATTGGACACGGAGCTTGCGGCAGTGGATATACCAAGCAGCGCAAAGGTCACCCATAGCCACTCTGGTGAGCTAGCCAGCGCGGCAACCAGCGCCGCCAGCGAGAGCGCACTCGATCCCGCCGCGAGAACCAGCTTGTGCCCCTTGCGGTCGCCGATGAGACCAAGGACGACGTTCATGATGGCCTGGCTGCCGGTCAGGATGGCTGTCAGGATGGCGATGCCCTCTCCGCCGATGCTCCAGCGCTCAACGCTGTAGACGGCAAAGAAGCCGCTGGCCATTGTGCCCAGGCTGCCTACCGCACGCGTGAGCAGGTAATGAACGTAGTTGTCGTCGCGCCGTACGATGGCGGGCAGCAGCTTCAAGTAGGCCACAAGCGGCGTGCCCGTCTTGACGTTCGGGCTATCCGGCTCCCGGTTGAGGGAAAGTGACAGCAAGGACATCATAAATATCAGGAAAGCCAAAAAGAAGCAGATAGCGTAGTTCTGCGGGTAGGGCCACTCGACGAGGACGCGCCCGGCCAGCGCCGCCCCCGCCACACCCAGCAGCGCGCCCAGGCCAAGCGCCAGCCCGAACCAGATACCGCGCCGATTGGCCGGGATGACCTTGGCGACAATATCGAACCATGCCGGTGTGATGAAGCCGCCGGAGCACGTGTGGATGGTCAGAAGCACGAAGAGCGCCACTACCGTCAGGGTGGGGTTGGGTACAGCGAACCACCACACCGTCAAAGCCATCAGCAGATACGGCAGCCGCTCACCTATGGCGCCGATCGCAAGGACGAAGGGGAGCTTGCGACGCAGGCCTTCGGTGTAGTTGGCCGCCAGCAGTTGGGGCAGCAGAAAGCCCAGGCTGTCGATGGCGGGAATCATGCCCAGGGCCAGCTTGGACGTCGTGAGCATACTCACCAGCACGGGCAAGATGGTCTGCCGCGCCACCATGCGCAGGCCCAACTCGTAGAAACTCACATCGAGCAGGTTGACGCTGAAGTTCCAGGGCAGATCCTTTTCGACCTGCTTGTTCGTCTCGTCGTTCTGATTCAACCACTCCCCCTCACGACGCTTTGATCGGGTATGTGCCGCGTTCTTGCACCATTTGCGTGATGCGCCGGATGCGTTCGATCTTGGCGCCGGGCAGCGCGTTGTCGGCAATGCCCAGGATGAAAGCATCTCCGGGCGCGATCGTTCTGAACAGGCTGTCCATGTAGGCTTCGAAGTCGGCCTCGCTATAGTTGTCTTCGAGGATGTAGGACGGCACGCCGCCCCAGATGATGATGCGCTTGCCCCAGGCGGCGCGCGCCTCGGCCAGCGTCGTCGGCACCATGGGGAAGGTGGCGAAGCACTCGACCATGTCATAGCCGGCTCGCTCGATATTTTTCAGGATGTGGCGGGAGTCATTGTCGGCGTGCAGGCTCAACTTTTTGCCGTGCGCGTGCAGCAGAGCTGAGAAGTCGCGGTAGTAGGGCTCGATGTACTGGGCAAAGACGGAGGGAGGGGTCATCTGGCTGGAGAGGTGCATTCCATGCAGGATCAGCCGGGCCGGTGAGGCGGCGATGAGGTTCCAGACGTTGTCTTTGTCCACCTGCGTCATGACCGTGAGCAGATGCTCAACTTCCTTGGTGTAGTCGTTGAGGTGGAAATAGCCCTCGTTATAGCCGCACAACTCACGCAGAAACTTGTGGAAGGGGCAGTCGCCTTCCTGCACCATGGGATAGCCATCCCCGCCGATCTCGCGCTCGTAAGCCTCGTAGGCCTCGTAGGTTGGGGTATAGCTCGTGTGCTCGATGATGTACTCGACGACCGCGTAATCCTCGCGCCGCTTGAGCATGCACTCGACCTGCAAGTCCTGGATGTCGCGCTCGCGCAGGTAGTCGCTGCCGCGGAAGAGCGTAGTGACCGTGCCGACCGGCGTCACATACTCGGTCAGCTTCTCCAGGTTGTTCAGCCAGTGTTCCTTGACCTCGACGCCGTGCAGCGTGGTGCGCACGACACGGGCATCGCGGGCCGGCGCGCCCAGCCCCAGGTCGCGCTCGATCTCGCGCAGGGTCATGTTGCGGTAGCGGGCAGGCAATGTGCCGGCTTTCTTGTGGGCGTTATACCAGAGCAGGAGACGGGGAATCCAGGGGATGCGGTCGGGTGACTTGCCGTCCATGATGGCCAGGACTCGTTCGCGGTTATTCATCAGTTATGACCCTCCTCGTTGAATAGGAGCAGGGCGGTAGGGGCAGATCGGTAGGGGCAGGTCTCAGACCTGCCCACCCGTCCTCCTACCCACCCACGAATTTCACCTACACAAACCACGCGCCGCCGTTGATCTCGGCGACGTCGCCATTGGCAAAGGCGCCAAGCTCAGAAACGTAGAAGAGAACTGCGCCCGCCACGTCATCAGGAGTGCCGCCACGCGCCAGCGGAGTGCCGGCGATCGTGCCAGCGATGACCTCCGGCGTCGAGAACTGCGGGTGAAAGGCCGTGCCCAGAATCAGGCCCGGCGTGATGGCGTTGACCGTGATGCCGCGCGGCCCTAACTCCTTGGCCAGGCCCCAGGTGAGCGAGAGCAGGCCGCCCTTGGCTGCCGCATACGCCGCCGCGCCCTTGCCGCCGCCGTTGCGCCCCGCCACCGAGGACATGTTGACAATGCGCCCCCAGCCCTTGTTCATGTACGGTATCACCGCATGCGTCACATAGAAGGCGCTATCGAGGTTGACCGCCATGACCTTGCGCCAGTGCTCGGCGCTCATTTCAGCAATGGGTACGCGCTTGATCAAGCTGCCGGCGTTGTTGACCAGAATATCGATGTATCCGCCCAGGTTCTCAGCCGCCTGCTTGACCACCGTGTCCACCTGCTGCGGGTCCGAGGCGTCGAGTTGCACAGCCCAGGCCTTGCTGCCTGTCTCGCGCATGGCGCGCACCGTCTCCTCGGCCTCGCCGGGCCGCGTGAGATAGGTGATGACGACATCTGCGCCGCAGCGTGCCAGCGCCAGGGCTGTCGCCCGGCCGATGCCAATGCTTGCGCCGGTGACCAGCGCAGTCCTGCCGGTCAGCTCAATCGTTATGCCTTTGCTTGGCTCCGTCATTCAATTGTCTCCTTGGTGTGGGTATCACGTTGCACAACCATTATACCCTGCCCGTTGCGCGCGTGCAACCGGGTGCGGCCCTCCTACCCCCCAACTTTGGGGGGAACTACCCGGCGCCGGTATCGCAGGCACTGTTCCCCCCAAAGTTGGGGGGTAGGGGGGCATGGTCGTTGACAAATCTCTACCATCATCGTAATATGCTAACAACCGCATGATTGAAGGAGACGCCATGACACAGGAGACTGAGCGTGCCGCCCGCTTCGGCGCTGCGCTGGATTTCGCCGGTAGCCAGGTGCGCAAGCTCATCGAAACATACCCCGACTTCTTCCCGATGTATACGGTGAATGGCAAGTGGAAGCACAGCGGCGAAGCCTGGACCAACTGGTGTGAGGGCTTCCTGGGCGGACAAATGTGGCTGCTGCACCGCCACAGCGGCGACCCCTACTGGCGCGCCAAAGCTGAGCATTACTCGCACGTTCTCGAACAGCGCAAGAGCGATCGCAACGTGCACGACCTGGGATTTCTCTTCTGGTCAACCTGGAAGCGCTGGTATAACCTGACCGGTGACGAGGCCATCAACAAAGTCGTGATCGAAGCCGGGCAGACGCTGAGCCTGCGCTTCAAGGAGAAGGGCCGCTACCTGCGCTCGTTTGTCTCCGACGAGAGCCTGTTCATCGACATCATGATGAACGTCGGCATCATCTTCTACGCTGCCCAGCAGACAAAGGATGCCAACCTGCTGCGTCTAGCCACCGAGCACAGCCTGACCTCGCGCCGCTTCCTCGTGCGTGGCGACGGCAGCACGGCGCACGAAGGTATCTTCGATCTTGGCACGGGCGAGTTCCTGCGCCAGAGCACCCACCAGGGCTGGCGCGATGATTCCTCGTGGGCGCGTGGCCTGGCCTGGGCGCTGTACGGCTTCGGCACCGTCTATAGCTTCACCCGTGACGCGCGCTTCCTGCAGACGGCGCAAGCCTGCGCCAATTTCTACATCGAGCGCACGCCCGCCCACGGCGTTCCACCCAACGATTGGGACGAGGCTGCCAACGCGGCCCTGCCCTACGAAAGCTCAGCGGCGGCGATCGCTGCCAGCGGCATGCTCAGCCTGGCGCGGCTCAGCGGCGACGTTGCGCGCGCTCGCCTCTATCAGGACTATGCTCTGCGCATCCTCGACACGCTGACGACGCCGGAGTTCCTGGCCAACGAGACGCCCGGCTGGGAAGGCGTGCTCAAGCACGGCATGTACCACCAGCGGCGCGGCCT
>CAYOEZ010000253.1:0-6381 GCA_964402955.1 uncultured Ktedonobacterales bacterium
CAGCGTTGCAGCAAGGCGTCTACCGTGCTGGCTATCAGGGGTACTCTGGAACCGACGATACGTACATCAGTCAGAGTGCGCCGGGTGTCGTTGCCGGGCAGGGCGTGACCGTCTCAGTGCGTTCAGAAGATGCCACGAATCCGCTGGCCCGCTTTGACCTGAGCGGCATCCCATCAAATGCCAGGATCGTGATGGCCAAGCTTGGCCTGTACTCTATGGATGCCGAGCCGTGCACCAACATGGTGGCGTCAAGCTATCAATTGCTGCGGCCCTGGGATGCGGCGAGCGCCACCTGGATCACGGCGACGCAAGGCATCACCTGGTACGTGCCGGGCGCCAACGATCTCAACATCGATCGTCTGGACCAGCCGACGTACACGGAAACAGTGAAGGCGCCGTTTACCTGGTACACATGGGACGTGACAAAGATGGCGCAAAACTGGGTAAGAGATCCCAGCACGAATTACGGCGTCATTGTCAAGAGTTGGAGTTATGGCAGCCAGATCACGCGAGCGGCCAACAATCTCGACTCGCCGGACGTGACACTCACGCAGAATCCGCTGCTGCTGGGCGTGGGCGGGGGACGTGACTTTGCGGCCGCCGAGTACAGCGAGATGCGCCGCAGACCGGCTCTGTACATCACCTATGTCATACCCTAAAGGATAGGTTGCCCGGGACCTTGAGCGACAAGTCCCCCGCCAGCATCGAGCTGGCGGGGGATTCCATTTTGGGCTTGACAGGAAACATGCTTGGCGCTATGATAGCCATGCTACGTTGGACGGCGGGCGAGGAGAAGGTCATGCCCTTTGGCTACAATGGAAAGATTCTGCACGTGAACCTGACTACAGGAGCCATCGAGGTTGAGCATCCCCCCGAGGCGTTCTACCGCATGTACCTCGGCGGCTCTGCTCTTGGCCTCTATTATGTCCTGAAGCATGTCGCGCGGGGCGCTGAACCTCTGGGCCCGCAGAACGTCCTGGTGCTCTCCACCAGCGTGCTGACCGGCGTGCCCGTACATGGACTCTCGCGCTCGGTCGCCAGCGCCCGCTCTCCGCTGACGGGTTTGATCGGGGACGGTCAGGCTGGCGGTTGCTGGCCGGCAGAGCTCAAGTTCTCGGGGTTCGATGCGGTTGTGATCGAGGGACAGAGCCCCAGACCGGTCTATTTGTGGCTGCACAACGGCATGGCTGAGTTGCGCGATGCCGGGCATCTGTGGGGCCTGGAAAATCTGGAGACCATGCGCCAGATCTGCGCCGAGCTGGGCGACAGCAGGATTGAGGTCACCGGCATCGGCCCGGCAGGCGAAAACCTGGTGCGTTTTGCCAGCATTATCAGCAAGGCCAACCGTGCTCATGGCCGCACCGGTATGGGCGCTGTCATGGGTAGCAAGCGGCTGAAGGCAATTGCGGTGCGCGGCGACGGTCACCCAGACGTCGCCGACGAGCCGGCGGTGGCTGCAATCCGGCAATGGGGCGACGAGCACCTCGCCGACATGGACATGCTGGCCCGCTATGGCACGGCCGGGGCGGTGAGCAGCCAGAATGAGGTTGGCGGACTGCCGGCGCACAACTATACCAGCGGCTTTTTTGACGGCGCGGCGAAGCTTGAGGGCGAGTACATGGCAGAGACAATCCTCAAGAGTCGCGATACCTGCTATGCCTGCGCCGTGCAGTGCAAGCGCGTGGTCAGCGTCGAGGGCCGTGTTCTGCCTGAGTATGGCGGACCGGAGTATGAGACGATCGCAACACTTGGCTCATTGTGCGGGGTGAGCGATCTCGCGGCCGTGAGCGAAGGCAACCAGATCTGCAATGCTATGGGCATGGACACGATCAGCGCCGGAGCGACGGTAGCCTGGGCGATGGAATGCTTCGACAAGGGGGTGCTCACGCCTGCTGACAGTGATGGACTGGATCTGCGCTTCGGCAACAGCGCAGCGATGCTGGCGGCGCTGCGGGCGATGGGCAGACGAGAGGGCAAGCTGGGAGGTCTATTGGCCGAGGGATCGGCGCGGGCAGCGGCACAGGTGGGGCGCTCATCTGGCGACTGGCTGATGACCGTCAAGGGGCAGGAAATGCCGGCGCACATGCCCCAGGGCAAGCGCTCGCTGGCGCTGATGTACGCGGTCAATCCTTTCGGCGCCGATCATATGTCGAGCGAGCATGACCCGTCGTACCGTGCTGGCATGGGAGAGAGAAAGAAGCAGCGTCTGGCTCTGCTGGGGTTGCGCACGCCGCAGCCTGATCGTGTGCTCAATGCCGAGAAGGTGCACTTTGCCTACGCGACCGAGTTGTTCTACAGCTTTCTGGACAGCGCCTGCCTGTGTCAGTTTGACTGGGGAGTAGGGGATGCGCTCTATGGTCCAGACGATGCCTGCAATTTGCTGCGGGCGGTGACCGGCTGGGACGTCTCGCTCGCTGATCTCATGACGATCGGCGAGCGCCGTCTGAACATGATGCGGGCGTACAATGCACGCGAAGGTGCGCGGCGCGAGCAGGACCGTCTTCCCAAACGCCTGTATCAAGCGCTCAAGGGTGGCGCCAGTGACGGCTGGGTGATTGAGGCGCCCGAGGTCGAAAACGCCATCACCCTGTACTATGAGATGGCGGGTTGGGACAAGGAAGGCGTTCCCACACGCGCAAAGCTGGCCGAGCTTGGTCTACAATGGCTGGAGGGCTGAGACAATGGATATGGGACTGGGCGGGAAGGTTGCACTGGTGTCTGCGGCGAGCAAAGGTCTTGGTCGGGCGACGGCGTTGGCTCTGGCGCGGGAGGGCGCGAGCCTGGCAATCTGCTCGCGCAACGCCGCTGTTCTGAATGCTACCGCCAGCGACATACACCGGATGACGGGGGTAGAGGTGCTTGCCATCCCGGCTGACGTGAGCAAGGCAGAGGACATAACCAACTTCGTCAACAAGGCAGCCGAGCACTTCGGGCGCGTCGACATTCTGGTGACCAACGCTGGTGGGCCGCCGTCGGGCACATTCGACATGTTCAGCGACGCAGACTGGCAGGCGGCTTTCAACCTCACGCTCATGAGCGTCGTGCGTCTGATCCGCGCCGCCCTGCCGCATATGCGCAAGACGGGCGCCGGCCGGATTGTCAACATTGCTTCCTCATCGGTGAAGCAGCCGGCCGATGGTCTGCTGTTCTCCAATAGCATTCGCCCCGCCATCATCGGTCTGGCGAAGACGCTGTCGTTCGATCTGGCGAAAGAGAACATCCTGATTAACAACGTTTGTCCAGGAGCACACGAGACCGACCGTATTCACGAATTGGACGCCGCCCGGGCAGCACGCGAGGGGCGCACGCTGGCCGAGGTGGCGGCTGATGGCATCAAGAGCATTCCGTTGGGGCGGCGGGGCGACCCGGCTGAGCTGGCGGCGCTGGTCGTCTTTCTTTGCTCCAGCCATTCCGGCTTCACGACCGGCGCGACCATCCAGGTGGACGGCGGGGCCTATCGGGGTATCATGTGACGACCATGCAGACGCGACTGACCGCTTTGCTCGGCATCGACACGCCGGTGATCCAGGGTGGACTTGCGCACCTGGCCTTTGCCGGGCTGGCCGGAGCTGTCAGTGAGGCCGGTGGGCTGGGGCAGATCACCGCGTCGTCGCTGCCCGACGCCGAGGCGCTGCGCAGCGAGATTCGCCTGTTGCGCAGCCTGACGCGCCGGCCATTTGCGGTCAATTTTGCCATCGGCCACCGCCCGCTGGAAGCCTATCTCGACATAACGCTTGAGGAAGGCGTCTCGATCATCAGCGTCACAGGTGGAAACCCGGAAGCGCTGTTCAAGCGGGCCGATGCCAGCGGGGTGAAGACGCACAAGCTGGCGCTGGTGGCAGGCACACGCCAGGCGCAGAAAGCCGAGGCCTTGGGCGCCAGCGCCGTGATTGCGGTGGGTTTTGAGGGCGGCGGGCACCTGGGGCGAGATGACATCGGCAGCATGGTGTTGATTCCGCGTGTCGTCGACAGCGTGCGCATCCCTGTCGTCGCCAGCGGCGGTATTGGTGATGGGCGCGGTTTGGCGGCGGCGCTGTGCCTGGGCGCCGAGGGAATCGAGATGGGGACGCGCTTTGTGGCGACCCGTGAGTGCATTGCGCACGAGGCGTACAAGCAGGCATTGATTAGCGGCAAGGAAACTGACACGATACTGATCGAACGCAGCCTGGGTAGGCCGGGGAGGGCCCTGCACAACGTCTTTGCCGATGCCATTGTGCGCGCTGAGAGCGAGGGCCGGCCGGCGGAGGAGCTTCTGGCGCTTGTCAGCGGCGCGGTCAATTGTACGGCGGCCATAGACGGCGATCTGGAGCACGGCTTCGTTTGGGCCGGACAGGTGATGGGTTTGATCAGCGACATTCCAACCGTTCGAGAATTGCTGGAGCGGATGGTTGATGATGCGCAGCACGTGCTGCGAGCGGCAGGGAGTAGGGAGTAGGGAGCAGGGAGCAGGGGGCTTTCAATCCAGGGAGAACGATCATGGCTGAGAAAAGTGTGGATGTATCGCATGTTCTGCAAGGATGGGACTACAAACCGGATGAGATGAATGTGCGCCTTATCATGGGCGACGATAAGCGAGAGAAGATACAGATGCGGCTCGATCTTGGGCTGCTGCAGATGGAAGTGAGTGGACGGCCCGACGGTAAGCGGCCGCATGGCTTCGAGTCATACTTAGACTATCACCGGGACGCTCTGCACCGGCACCACGATCGCACCGGCTCAGACGAAGGCTGGCAGTTGTCGGTGGAGAATGCCAACCGTCTGCGCCTTGAAGCGTTGCAGTACTACCATCGATACCTGAGCTTCTTTTTCCTCGAAGACTGGGTCAGCCTGGTGCGCGATACGCAGCGCAATCTCGATGTGTTCGACCTGCTGTTCAAGTATGGGCCAGATGACGAGCAGTGGTCGTCTGAGCAATACCGGCCCTATGTGCTGATGATGAACACGCGCGGGCGGGTGTCGCTCAGCCTGCAAGAGCGTGACTACGATCTGGCCTTCAAGCAGTTGGAAGGGGGAATCGCCGCCATCGAGGCGCACTATGAGCACAGTGGCCGGCCAGAATTGGTGTCCGAGAGCCAGGAACTGCAATTCCTGCGCGACTGGCAGGAGAAGGTGCACCAGCGCAAGCCGTTGTCGCCGCGTGAGAAACTGCAACGCGAGCTGAAAGCGGCGATCCAGGAAGAGGCCTACGAGCGCGCCGCTCAGATCCGCGACGCCCTGCGCGAAATAGACGCGAAGAGGTAGGAAACGAGCCACGCATGAACGCAAAGAAGTAGCAAACGAGCCGCGGATAAACGCGAATGAACACAGATTGGTATCCGAATGAGTGATACGCAGCCCGCTCACCCCGAGACTGATCTGTGTTCATCTGTGTTTATCCGCGGCTCATTTCAGACCTACTCGAGAAACAACTCGATGACGGGCACCACGACATCGGGCTTGCGCACAGGTAGCTCGAGCGTCAGCGTATTGGCGCTCGTCTCCACGTCCCAGTCGCTTCTGGCGACCTTGATCTCGCTGGCGTCGTGCAGAAGCTGCGCATACTCGACTTTGCCGGCCAGCCCATCGATGTGAATGTGACGGAACGGCCAGTTGAACACGTGCAGATAGAGTCGCTTGCCGTTCTGCGTGAAGCGGCAGTCGGGCGGCGCGCTGAACTCGCTCTGTGTGCAGCCATAGATGGAGCGCGCGTTGAGGCGCATCCAGTCGTGGTAGACGCCCAGCGCGTCGATGGCGCGGCTATCGAATGTGCCGCGTGCCGTCGGACCGACGTTCATCAGCAGGTTGCCGCCGCATGCGACGCTGTTGATGAGCATCTGGATTAGTTGTTCGGGGCTTTTCCAGGTGTACTCGTCGCGGTAGTAGCCCCACGAGCCGCTAAAGGTCTGGCAAGTTTCCCATACCACCGGCTTACCGTTGATATGCACCCAGCCGCGCGGCTGGAACTGTTCCGGGGTGTGAATGTCGGCATTCTCAGCCGGCAGATCGAGGCGGTTGTCGACGATGACGCCCGGTTGCAGCTCGCGCACCATCGCCAGCAGCTTCTCGCTCTGCCAGTCGTTGTGGCCTTTGCCCGGCATGCCTTTGTAGTCGCGTCCGGGATAGGAGAAGTCGAACCACAGGATGTCGATCTTGCCGAATCCGGTGAGTAACTCGCGCACCTGGCCGCGCATATACGCGGCATACTTGCTGATATCGCGCGTCTTGTTCATCTCCAGCGCATCAGGGTGGTTGCGCAGGGGATGATGGATGTCGATGGGGAAGTCCGGGTGATGCCAGTCGATGAGCGAGTAGTAGAAGCCGATTTTCAGCCCTTCGGCGCGGAAGGCGTCGACCCACGGGCGCAGCAGGTCGCGTTTGGCCGGCGTGTTGGGGGCCTTATAG
>CAYOEZ010000254.1:0-6363 GCA_964402955.1 uncultured Ktedonobacterales bacterium
AAGGATGGCCCCAAGCTGCCCAGGGGCAATTCATGCCCCAATCTCTGGTATCATGTGCAATTCTACTGGGAGGGCAGCCTGGTCATGTGCGATCGCGACTTTGACGGGCTGCATGATCTCGGCAACGTCAAGGACGGCGTGATGAAGGCGTGGAACGGTGCACTGATGCGCGATCTGCGCCGCAGGCACGTCAAGAACGACTACAACGGCGTCTCTCCGTGCGACACGTGCAGCGAGTGGGCGTGGTGGAAACCGACCCCGTACTCGTCGCAGGGCAACCGTCCCACGGAAGCGGGAGCGCCATTGGATGTCAGCAGCCAGTGATCTGCCAAAGATGTCATCGTCACGGTAACGGTCTACGTGTTTTACGGAGAGTGGGAGGGCGAAAGTGCAGATTCTTTATGATGTCAAGAAAGACCTGCTTTACGTCCGGCTGGACGACCAGAAGCAGGCAGTAATAAACAGGCGCCTCTCGGAGGATGTTGTGTTGGACATTGGCGAGGGAGACAGAATCGTAGGTATCGAGATCATGGACGCTTCCAAGCATCTTCGCCTTGAGAGGCTGTTGCCTGTGGAGTATCAAGTCACGTCTGGAGTCATGGCGTAAAGTGTGATCTACGGCTGCAAACACATGCACGCCGACGATGCTCTGCGGGAATCTTCGGGGGGCGTGGCGTCGCGATAGGCGCGGTGTCTTTGCGTCGGAGTGCGGCGGCGGGCGCGAGCGGTCTGCCGAAATTGCTGCTCACGCAAAGCGGGTACGAACATGGATCGCAGCGACTGCGCCGTACCAAGTACCTTGTGCATTCTCCTGTTGCGATAGTTGTCGCGTCGTTACCGGCCACAGCGATCGAAAGGCGACCTAATGCGTGTCTTGTTCATCTACCCTGATATTGAGGGCGCACAGCACTACGGCGCCAAGAAGTACTACCACGGCATCGGCTACCTTTCGAGCGTGCTCAAGGCCAATGGCCATCAGACAAGCCTGATCTATCTGGCGGGAATGATGAGCAAGGACGATTTCCTGCGCGCCGTGGCCGAGCGCTCGCCCGACCTGGTGGCTTTCTCTTCGACCACCAATCAGTTCCCGTACGCCCGGCTCTATGCGCAGCATATCAAGTCGCAAAGCCCGCGCCTGCCGATCATCGTTGGCGGTACGCACCCGACCTTGACGCCTGAGGAAAGCGTGCTCGTACCCGATATCGACTACATCTGCGTCGGCGAGGGCGAGTATGCCTTGCTTGACCTTTGTAACGCGCTGCAAGCCGGCGGCGAGACCTCCAAGATCAAGAACATCTGGCTGCGACGCGACGGCAAGGTAGTGCGCAACCCCATGCGCCCGCTCATCCAGAACCTGGAGTCGGTGCCGTTTGCCGATCGCGAGCTGTTTGACTTCGATGCAATCCTCAAGCAGGACAACGGCTGGGTGGACATGATGGCCGGGCGCGGCTGCCCGTACGATTGCTCGTACTGCTGCAATCCGGGCCTCAAGGATACGTTCCATGGCCTGGGCAAGTACACGCGCTACCGGCCGGTCGAGAACGTCATGGCTGAGGTCGCCGAGCTTGAGAAGCGCTACCGCTTCAAGACTCTCAATTTCCAGGACGACGTTTTCACGCTCAAGCACGATTGGACGCACGAGTTCTGCACGTCCTACACGGGGCACGGCTTCAAGTACCCCTTCTGGGTGAATACGCGTGTTGAGCGCGTCGAGGAAGAGGCCGTTGTCAAGGAGTTGGCCGCTGCCGGCTGCCGTGGCATTCGCGTGGGGCTGGAGTCGGGCAACGAAGACCTGCGCCGCGACGTCCTCAAGCGCAAGATGTCGAACGATACGATCCGCAAGACGTTCCGCCTGGTGCAGAAGTACGGCATGGACACGTATACGTGCAACATGCTGGGCCTGCCCGGTGAGACGCCTGAGATGGTGCAAGAGACGATTGACTTCAATCGCGAGCTGGCGCCCACCCAGTTCCAGTTCTCCGTCTTTTACCCGTACCCGATGACCGAGCTGCACGACATCGTCATCGAGAAGGGGTACTACAAAGAGGGCGATCACACGACGAGCTACTACGACAAGAAGTCGGTGCTGACGCTGCCGACGTTGACGCAGGAGCAGATCGTCTACTATCACGACAAGTTCAGCGAGCTGAAGTGGGAGCTGAACCTCAAGCGGCGCAGCTCGGCTCGACATAAGGTGTACTCGGCCTTGCGCCGACTGTACAGGGACGACACGCCGCGACTGCGCCGACACCTCAACGCGGCGCGCCGCCTCAAGAATCGTTTGCTCGGTAGGAGAGGATAGAATGTCTTTGGGCACGTATCTGAGCTACGCGAAATACGCTCCGCGCATGTTTTGGAAGAAGGGCTCCTTGCCCCTGTACTTCATTTTGTTCGTCACCAAGAACTGCAACGCGCGCTGCGGCCACTGCTTGCTCGGCAGCCACATCCGCCATACAGGTGAGCTCACGATTGACGAGCTCGAGAAGGTGTCAGCCAGCATGGACGACATGATCTTCTTCACCCCAACCGGCGGCGAGCCGTTCCTGCGCAAGGACCTGGGCGAAATCGTCAAGGTCTTCCACCGCAACAATCATGTCCTCAATTGCGGCATTCCATCGAACGGGAGTCTCACGGCTCGCAACGTCGAGATCTGCAAACAGATCCTTGATGAGTGCCCGGGCATGGACCTGCACCTGGACATTTCGATTGACGGCATCGGCGACGACCACGACAAGTTCCGTGGCTTCCCCACGCTCTACGAGCGGGCGATCCACACCTACAAAGAGGCGCGGCAGTTGGAGAAGCACTACCACAACTTCAGCGTCTGTATCCAGATCGCCGTCAGCGGATACAACCACACCATCCTGAAGGACATCTACCGCGAGCTCAAGGAGAAGGTCGGCGTCAACACCGTGTTCACCCTGCTCTTCCGCGGCGGGCCCAAGGATCCCGGGGGAACATACAGCGCGCCGATTGACCCGCACGCTGCCGACTTCGACATCGCCAACTACGAGGCGTTCCACCAGATGCTTGAGTAGGAGAACTTCAAGCAGGAGCTGACCGGCTACTACAAGCTGCCCTTCGGCGATATCATCAATGCCAAGCGCATCATTCGCCCCAAGCTGATCGCCAAGACAGTGCGCACGCGCAAGTACCAGATTCCCTGCTACGCCGGCACGTTGGGCGGCGCCATGTTCGCCGACGGTGAGGTGCTGGCGTGCGAGCTGCAGACCGAGCGCATTCTGGGTAACGTGCGCGACTATGACTACGACTTCAAGAAGGTGTGGTTCTCGGAGAAGGGCGAGGAAGCACGGCACTGGATTCGCGACGAGAAGTGCTTCTGCACCTACGAGTGCCAGTATACCGTCAATATCCTTTTCAACCCGATGATGTATCCGCAGATCCTCAGGGAATACGCTCTGCTTAAGCTGGCTAAGGCCAAACATCGCATTACCGGAGGCAAGTCGCCCGCGCCTGTCTTCATCGGCGACGCCTGAGGCGCCGCTCTTTAGAATGACGGGGGGCAGTCTACTGGGGACGCAGGGAAGGGTGCGGAGGAATTCCTCTGCGCCCTTTCCTGTTTTCCCTGGCGGCTGCCCTGGCCCTAATCGCGAAACAACTGCTGCACATCAATCTGCTGCTCTCTGATGGCGTGGCTCAGTTGGTTTTGCGTGATGGCACCCTGCTCAATCAGGATCTCGCCGAATTTCTTGCGCACCCCCGCGCTCGCCGCGTCGCTTTGGGCCTGCGCGGCAGCGTCCAACTGCTGGCGGGTGATGTAGCAGTGCGTGAGCAGATAGTCTCCCAACGGCGCCACGGGACGGTCGGTCACATCGCCGTCGGAGGTCTCTATGATCGGCTGCCCCACCTTCTCGTGTTCAGCGATGGCCAGCCACTCCTTGGCCTGCACGTTGTCCGGGTTCAGGACTAGGACTTGACGCAGGCAGGCAATGGAATCGTCGAGGGAAGCGACGATTCCTGACAGCCAGAACCAGGCCTGCTCGTGCCGGGGGTCTGCTTGGACAACGCGGCGTAGCAGAGCCTCGGCCTCCTCCGGCCTGTTGGCCTTGTTAGCCGCCATGGCCTGATCGAACAGGGTGGTGATGTTGCTATCTGGCATGGGACCCTCCCGTTCAAACGCACCAGACTGCTATGCCAACGGCGCTCGTGTGCTGCGCCCGGATCTCGTGTGCTGCGCCTACAAGTGGATAGCGCCCCCCAGCGCGGCGTGCGCAGCTTCCATTACGGCTTCGGCCACCGTGGGATGCGCATGGACCGTGTGGGCGAGCTCCTCGACCGTCGCCTCTAGGCGGATGGCCAGGGCAAGTTCGGCGATGATTTCGGTGGCCATGGGGCCGACCATGTGCATACCGAGAATCTCGCCGTACTTGCTCTCGGCCACCAGCTTGACCATGCCGCCGCGCTCGCCCAGGATGCCGCTCTTTGAGCTGGCGCGCATGGGGAACTTGCCGATCTTGACCTCGTACCCCTGGGCCACGGCTTGCTCCTCGCTGAGACCGATGCTGGCGACCTCGGGATGCGAGTAGACAGCGCGCGGTATGGCGTTATAATTGAGAGGATGCACATTTTGGCCGGCGATTGTCTCGACGGCGACAATCCCCTCAGCGGATGCAACATGCGCCAGTTGCAGGTGCGCCCCCTGGCCGGCGAGCGTGATGCAGTCGCCAATGGCATAGACACCGCTGACGTTGGCGCGCATATTGCCGTCCACGACCACGAAACCCCGGTCTAGCTTGACGCCCACGGCTTCGAGGTTGAGCCCCTCGGTAACGGGCTGGCGGCCAACGGCCATCAGCAGCTTGTCGGCGGTGATGTCCTCGGCCACGCCATCGGCGCTGGTGACGTGCAGCGTGACGCCTGTCGCGGTCTGCGTGACGGCGCCGACCTTGGCGTTGGTCAGCATGCGGATGCCGGGCGAGCGGAAGGAACGCGCCAGCTCGGCTGCGCTGTCTTTGTCTTCGAGGGGCAGAATCTGCGGCAACGCCTCGATGAGAGTCACTTTGCTGCCGAACTCTTGCAGCATGGAGGCAAACTCGACGCCAATGGCCCCGGCGCCGATGATGGCGACATGACCGGGCAATTCGCTGAGCGACAGCGCGCCGGTGCTGGAGATAATCGTTTCTTCGTCAATCTTGACGAAGGGCAGGCTCTTGGGAGCGGCGCCGCTGGCAATGATGATGTTGCGGCCCTCGATCTCCTGCGTGTCGCCCGCGCCGGTGATGCGCACTCTGCCTGGCGCGACGAAACTCCCTGTGCCCACGAACACGGTGGCCTTGTTCTTGGCCATCAGTGACTCGACGCCCTTGCGGCGCTCAAGAACGATCTTCTCCTTGCGCGCGATCACGGCGGGCAGGTCGAGGCGCACGTTGTCGGCCAGCACACCGAATTCTTTGCCCTCGCGCGCCAGCGTCAGTACCTCGGCGCTGCGCAAGAGAACTTTGGTCGGGATGCAGCCGACATTGAGGCAGGCGCCGCCCAGATGTTCCTTTTCGATGATGGCTGTCTTGAGGCCGAGCTGTCCGGCGCGAATTGCCGCGACGTAGCCGCCCGGCCCCGAGCCGATGATGATGATGTCGTATGCCTCGCCCATGCCAATACCTCCGGTCACAAGTCAGGACGTAAGTCGTCAGACGTCAGATTCAGACTCCGGGTGCTGTCGCGATACATGATACAGGAAGATCGGAGCGGTGTCAATGTCGCGCGGTGCGCCGCCACGCGTGTAGGCACAAACCGCTACGGGCGGCTGGTAACATGCATCTATATGGAGCGCCACAATTCGCTCGTAACCGGGACAGACCTTTCTGCGTTATAGTGTTGTGGAAAGCATCTGACCGTTCAGGGGCTTGTTCTGGCGCCCCCGCTCGCGCTGTTTCCTTAGGTCTTCGTGCCGTGGCGCTCTGTTGTTTCGTCTGTTCTGTCATTGATCGCCCTATACTTACCAGGCATAGCACACCGGTGCGCACATATGTTTGCATGGATGAAAGCGATGAAGCGGAGTCGAGTTATGTTCGTGCGTTTGCTCCACGTGTTGACGGTTCTCTCCCTCATTCTGAGCCTGGCGCCCAGTTCCGTCTGGGCAGCCGCCCCGCTGCAAGCTCGCCCCGTGATCTCTATGCCACTGCAATCACCCTCTCTCGCGCCCATATCTCTCCCGGCAACTGCTCCCGCTGCACCAGTACCCCAGCAGGAGTTGACCGCGCAGGGGCAGACGGACCTCGACCATCTACGTGATCCCCTTGTCATCTTGCCCCTCGCCGCTCCAGATGTTGCTCCAGCGCCGACGCCAGAACCATCACCCACGCCAACACCGGCGCCGACGCCGATCACCACTGGCGACGACGT
>CAYOEZ010000255.1:0-6320 GCA_964402955.1 uncultured Ktedonobacterales bacterium
CACGGCAGATTTCGGCCTTGCTGGACGGCCTGGTGCTAAAAACGATACTCCTGCCTCATTGCATTTCCGTTTGACTCTGCGCCGCTGCTATGATATAATCACACCTGTGGCAGAGAAAATCGTAGCGACCAACCGTAAGGCGTATCATGAGTACTTCATCGAGGATACCATCGAAGCCGGGTTGGTCCTGACAGGAAACGAGATCAAATCGGTACGGGACGGGCGCGTCAACCTGCGCGAAGGATACGCTCGCATCGTCAAACGGGAAATGTGGCTGAGCAACGTTCACATTACGCCGTATGAGCACAGCGGGTATGGTGATCCAGACCCGGACCGCGACCGTAAGCTGCTGCTGCACAGGGGAGAGATCCTGCGCCTGGAATCAAAAATCCAGACGAAGGGGTTCACGCTGATCCCGTTGCGCATCTACTTGCGCGATGGCCGCGCCAAGGTTGAGATCGGCATGGCCAAGGGTAAGCGGCAGTACGACAAGCGTGAAGCCATTGCCGAGCGTGACGCCGAGCGGGCAATGGAACGGGAAATGGCCGAGTAGCGTCACCCAGTAGCGTCACCTAATCGTGGGGATGTCGGGATTCGACGGGGAAGGACGGAGAGCAGGAGCAAGCCGAGGTGCCGGTCGTGATCTCGTTAAACAACCGGCAAGCCGTAACTGGCAACAACAACTACGCTTATGCCTACGCAGCCTAACAACTGCTAACGCAGACGCCTAGCCGCTTAGACGGCTAGCGTTCTGCCGCTCCCCATCCCGATGGGAGCGGACAGGACGCCGAATAGTCGGGATGCGGAGCCCCAGATCGCCGATAAGGGGCGCCAAAGGCCCTGTAGAACCAGGGTTTTCGGCTGGCTTCTGATCACCCGGCCGACAGGGTCGACCAGAAGTGAGACACAAAAAGTCGACTAAGCTTGTAGCTGCTTGCTCGCCCAATTCTTCGGACGGGGGTTCAACTCCCCCCATCTCCACCAGACATCATCGAGCCCGAGCCGGAAGGCTCGGGTTTCTATCGTTTCAGGAGTTGCCGCCGTGTGGACATTACCGGGCGTGATTCTTGGCGTCGCCTTCATGATCGTCTGTGCTCTCGCCGTGCTGATTGGCGCAGCGCTCGTGATAAGCGCGTGCAGCCTCTATCTTGGTCATCGTCTCTCGTCCCGTTCCTGATCCAGCCACGCCGTTCGGCTGTGCAAGAATACACAAGATGGCGTACCAAAACCTCTTGACCGGTGTTAGTAAATCTGGTACACTCGCAAAGATTGGCGACATCAGCGAATCTGGGCGACACCCCCGGTGAGTTGAATGCATCGCTTGGGATACCACACATCAAATCAGGAGGACGAATCGCAATGCAACATGCTTCGTCACAAGAAATCTGGGCAGTATGGGCCATCCTGGGTGTGGCGATTATCGGTTTGCTGTACGCGGTCTACCTGACCCGTCAGATCCTTGGCGAGGACCAGGGTAACGAGAAGATGCAGGAGATCTCCCGCGCTATCCGCGAGGGTGCAGTCGCCTACCTCAATCGTCAGCTCCGTACGATTATCGTCTTTATCGCCATTCTTACCGTCGCCCTCTTCGGCAGCGCAGCACTCGTAACTCACCTCCCCAAGTACGTCACTGAGGCCGGCTTTGACAGCCTGGCCATCGCCTTGGGACGAGCTGCGGCCTTCCTCATGGGATCGATTTTCTCCCTGTCAGTCGGCCAGATCGGCATGCGCATGGCCGTCCTGGGTAACGTGCGCGTCGCGTCAGCAGCTCGTCGCAGTTTCGGCGAAGCGCTGCGCATCGGCTACCGCACGGGCACCATCACCGGCATGTTGACTGATGGCCTGGGCCTGTTCGGCGGCACCGTCATCTTCATCGTGTTCGGCCAGGCTGCGCCCGAAGTGCTGCTGGGCTTTGGCTTCGGCGGCACGCTGATCGCTCTGTTCATGCGCGTCGGCGGCGGCATCTACACCAAGGCCGCCGACGTGGGCGCTGATCTCGTCGGCAAGGTCGAGAAAGACCTGCCCGAAGACGATCCGCGCAACGCTGCCGTCATCGCCGACCTTGTTGGCGATAACGTCGGCGACTGCGCCGGCATGGCTGCCGACATCTTCGAGTCCTACGAAGTCACCATTGTGGCGGCCATGATTCTGGGCATTTCGCTGGCGACCTCTGCCCCTACCTTTGAGTTCAAGTGGATTCTCTTCCCGCTCATGGTGCGCGCCATTGGTGTGCTCGCATCAATTATCAGCACCTACTCCGTCAAATCGTCCAGTGAAACGGAAAGCGCGTTCAAGGCCATCGACCGGGGCTTCCGCATGGCTGCCCTCCTTTCGACCGTCGGCTTCGTCGTGCTGGCCCTGGTCTACGTGCAAGACTGGCGCGTCGCGGCTGCCACGGCAACCGGCATCGCCCTGGCTGTGATTACCAACATCCTCACCGAATACTTCACAGCGACAGACAGAGCCCCCGTGCAAGAGATTGCGCGCTCGACATCCGGCGGACCAGCGACGACCATTCTGACCGGCCTCTTTGTCGGCATGGAATCGAGCGTGTGGGCCGTGCTCGCGGTTGCCGCCGCCATCTTCGTCTCGGTGCTCCTGTTCGCTGGCGAATCCTTCACCATGATTCTCTACGGTGTTGCTCTCTGTGGTATCGGCCAGCTTACCCTCACCGGCAACAACATCGCGATGGACGCCTTTGGCCCCATCGCTGACAATGCCAACGGTATCGGCGAAATGGCCGGACTCGAACCAAAGGCCCGCCAGATCATGGCTGACCTGGACGCCGTTGGCAACACGACCAAGGCCGTGACCAAGGGCATCGCTATCGCGTCGGCCGTCATTGCTGCCGTCTCCCTGTTCGGTAGCTTCGGCGACACGATCAATCAGACACTCATTGCCATGGGCAAGACCGTTGTTGAGTTCTCGATCAACATGGCCAACCCGCAGGTCTTTGTCGGCCTGTTGATCGGCGGCGCACTGCCCTTCCTTTTCAGCTCGATGTTGATTCGTGCGGTCGGCCGCTCGGCCAACTTGATCGTGGATGAGGTACGCCGTCAGTTCCGTCTGCCCGGCATCATGGAAGGCACCGTCAAGCCAGACTACGGTCAGGCCGTGACCATCTGCACCAATGCTGCCCAGCGTGAGCTGCTCAGCGTCGGCGCACTGGCTGTTGTCGCTCCCCTGGTGGTTGGCTTCCTCCTGCACCAAGAGGCCCTGGGCGGCTTCCTGGCTGGCGTTATCCTGAGCGGTCAGCTCATGGCCGTCTTCATGGCCAATGCCGGCGGCGCCTGGGACAATGCCAAGAAACTGATCGAAGACGAACCGCGCAACCTGGCTGCCAACACGGGCAAAGGCTCGGAGCGCCACAAGGCGTCGGTCGTCGGCGACACGGTTGGCGATCCTCTCAAGGACACGTCTGGCCCAGCTCTAAACCCAATGATCAAGGTCATCAACATGGTGTCCCTGCTGATCGTCCCGCTTGTTGTCCAGGTGGCTGAATCTATCAAAGACAGCGGCTGGCTGTCGGCGCAGTCTCTGCCCTATCTCGCCGTTGCTATCGTCGGTATTGGCATTATGTGGTGGGCCATCACGTTCAGCCGCAAAGAGTCGTTCAAGATCGAGAACAACGGTTAGAGCAGAGAACTAACGGCCAATTCACAGTAATCCTGGCCGCAAACGATGTGACGTGCGACGGGCGTCGTTGTGGTGTCTCAACGACGAGCTCGTCGCACTTTCACATTCGAGGAGCAAACATGCTGGAAGTCCTGCAAGCCATCCTCCTGGGTGTCATTCAAGGGCTGACTGAATTCATCCCCGTCTCAAGCTCTGCGCATCTCATTGTTGTCCCCTGGCTGCTCAAACCCTTCACCGGCATCGGGGATTTCGGCCTGACATTCGACCTCGCACTTCACCTTGGCACACTGATTGCCGTCCTCGCCTACTTCCGGAGCGACTGGCTGCGCTATATCGGCGCATTTTTCGCCAGCCTGCGCGACCGTAGCCTTGCCGGCAATCATGACCGCCTTCTGGCATGGCTGATCGTGGTGGGCTGCATACCAGCCGCCATTGCCGGCGTTGTCGGCGACAAGTACATCGAAGACTTCTTTCATTCCTCCAATGCGCCGCACCAACCGCTTGCTATGGTCGTTCTTGCCGTTCTCATTTTGGCGCTTGCCTTTGCTCTCTGGATGGCCGAACGAATGGCCAGTCATGTGCGCTCCCTGGAATCGATCACAACCAAGGACGCGCTCTTGATCGGTTTAGCCCAGGCGCTGGCTTTCCTGCCGGGAGTCTCTCGTTCGGGCAGCACGATCACAATGGGATTGGCGCTTGGCCTCAACCGCGAGGCTGCGGCAAGGTTTTCATTCTTGCTCGGCGCCCCCATTATCGCCGGGGCTGCGGGCAAGAAGTTACTCGATGCGTTCAGCGCAGGCATGCCTGGCAGCGAACTGGCTATCTTCGTGTCAGGTTTCCTGGCGGCTACACTGGTTGGCTACTTCTGCATCAAATACCTTCTGCGCTTTCTGCAGAGCAATTCAACACTCGTCTTTGTCTACTATCGCGTGTTGCTCGGCGTGTTGATTCTCGTTCTGGTCGCAGCAGGGTTCGGTCGATGAACGTGAACCTGCCGTGCACTGAGAGCGTCAAGCCGCAGCGTGAGACAGGCGCGCACCGGCGCCGCTTTCTTGTCGCGAGCCTGGTCGCGGCCTGTCTCTGTGGCGTAGCCGCGTGCGGCGCAACCGCGAGCCAGACAGCAACCGTCGCGGAAACAGTCACCATCGCTGCGCCGCCAGAGTCTGTGCCATTTATCAAGGAGATGGCTGATTCGTTTGCACGTGGGCGCGCGGGACTGACGATCATCGTGAACCAGATGGCGGGCAGCGAGGCGCTGGCGACGCTTCGTCAGGGAGCGGCTACGTTGGCTGTCACGGCGATGCCGTTGGACGGTGAGCACAGCGGCTGGCTGCAAACTGAGATTGCGCGTCAGCCGATCGGCGTCATCGTGCACCCGGACAACCCCATCAAGAATCTCACACTCGACGACCTCGGCAACATCTACACCGGTCGCGTTTCCGAATGGAAGGACGTGGGAGGGCCGGCCATGCCCATCATGACTCTTGGTCGCGAAGCAGGGGCGACGGTGCGTCAGAGAATTGACGCCGCCCTCATCGGCGCCGATTCCAGACTGACTCCCAATGCTCTCCTCCTGCCAAGCGACGAAGCCATGATCGTCACCGTTGCACGCCGCCCCGAAGCCATCGGCTACATTATCGGCGCCGCGCCCAACAACAGCGTCAAGACGGTGAGCATTGCCGGCGAACAGCCGTCCGGCCTGGCACGCGGTCGCTATTATCTGCTCTGGCATCCCATCATCCTCGTGTCGCCAGCCCGGCCGACCCCCAATCTAGCGGCGTTTCTAACGTATGTGCGGGGCAGGCAAGGCCAGCGCATCATCGCCTCGTGGGGCTACGGTACGGGAGGCAACCTTCCATGAGACTGCGCGATGCGTTGACGAAGATTGCGACAGCCGAGCTTCAAGCGATCGCCGAACACCATAGCCTCAAGCTGTCCACCCCCCCCATGCGCTATGAAATGCTCGACGCTCTCCTTCGCCATCTCAACAATCGTGACAACGTCAACAGCATTCTGACAAGACTGACGGCGGAGCAGCGCAGCGCCTTGGACAGACTGATCGGCGAAGGCGGGCATATGCCACGCGATGTCTTTGAGCACGACTATGGCGCGCTGCGCTTCGAGGACATGATCGGTCTGCGCCCCGGGGGAAACGTGCAGATGCGCAACCCGTCTGAGGCGCTCTTCACGGAAGGCCTGGTTTATTACGGCGTCGATGCCAACGGCATGCGCTCGCGCGAAATGGTCATTCCCGACGAGATCTTGGCGTTTTTGCCTTTGGTCCACAAGCAGTCATTTGCTGACATTCTCGTGGCGTCAGCAGATCCACTCTATGTCTCTGCCTGCGGCGATGCAATCCGCGATATCGGCATCCTACTCTGTTATGTACAGCGCGAAACCGTGCGCACGGTACGGGTCGATCGCCTTGCAAAACGGGATGTGGTGCGTCTCAATCAAGAGATGTCGCTGCCACAGATTCTGACCGCCGCACGTACCGAAGAAGACGCGCACTGGATTGCCTTCATCCATCACCTTGCACAAATGCTCAGTCTCGTCACAGTCCAAGGCGGCATTATGTCACCGTCGGCTAAGGCTGAGGAGTGGCTCCGCGAGACGCGCCAGCGCCAGACATGGGAGCTGTGGGCCCACTTCCCCAAAAATGGCCTGTGGACCCAGGTTGAACC
>CAYOEZ010000256.1:0-6235 GCA_964402955.1 uncultured Ktedonobacterales bacterium
AGCGGTCTCCAAAACCGCAGGTTGAGTGTTCGAGTCACTCGGGGCGTGCCAGACACTACTTGTAAGGGAGAGTAAAGCATTGAGCCCGTCACTTACAAATCTGCTTCCAAAACGTGATGACAAGGCAACAAAGCCCGTTCGCAAAGAGAACGTGGCCGAAAAGCCAGCCCGCAAAGAGACAAAGGTCGCTAGCCCCGCCAAAGACAACCGGCTGGTGCGCTGGTACCGCGAAACAGAGTCGGAACTGAAAAAAGTTGTCTGGCCGACACGTAAAGAGTGGACCAACCTGACCTTGATTGTTTGTGCAGTCACAGTCGTGGCAGCCCTGTTCCTGGGCATCACCGATTTCATCTTTGAACGACTTATCTTGCTGATTCGATAGCACCGCCCATGTATATTCGGTGACAATGCCCTCTGACTGAGGTCACGTGCTTGAGCAAGAGAATGGCCCTCGGTCAGAGGGCGCTTGTTGTCACATGAGTGCGCAGGCCGGCCGACCGGTCCCGCCGTTGCAGGGCTTTTGCGCCCGATCAGTGCGCAAAAGAATACGCTTCATACAGTGAGCACCAAAAAGAGCCTGAATGGACGAGCAAACGCGCGAAGATCTCAAAGACACGGAGAAACGGTGGTACGTTGTCCACACCTACTCCGGGTACGAGAATAAAGTCAAAGTCAACCTGGAACATCGCATCGATTCCATGGCCATGAAGGACAAGATTTTCCAGATCGTCGTGCCGACCGAAGAGGAAGTTGAGCTCAAGGAAGGCAAGAAGGTCACGACGAAGCGGAAGATCTTCCCTGGCTATGTGCTCGTCGAGATGATCATGGGTGAAGAACCCTGGTATGTCGTGCGCAATACGCCCGGCGTCACCGGGTTTGTCGGCACAGGCAACAAACCCGTGCCACTGCAAGACCATGAAGTCAAAGCCATCATCAAGCAGATGAAAGTCGAGACGCCCAAGGTCAAGGTCGGCTTTAGCGTTGGCCAGAGCGTCAAGATCATCGATGGCCCATTTGCCGAGTTCATGGGTGTGGTTGACGAACTCAACCCTGAGCGGGGCAAGTTGAAGGTGCTCGTCTCTTTCTTCGGTCGTGAGACGCCGGTCGAACTGGATTTCACTCAGATTGCCCGGCTCTAAGACGCAGGTGCAGCGGGTCAATATGTAGGGCAGGTTTCCATACCTGCCAACATGATCCCACGGCAGGCAAGATGTAGGGCAGGTTTCCATACCTGCCAACATGATCCCACGGCAGGTATGGAAACCTGCCCTACAAATGGTGACACGGCAGGTATGGAAACCTGCCCTACAAATGGTAACACGGCAGGTCAAAACTGCCTGACCGTATAGGCAAAACGCAGGCATTGTGAGGAATTAGAATGGCAAAGAAAGTCAAGGCAGTGGTCAAGTTGCAGATCGTGGCCGGCAAGGCCACCCCTGCCCCGCCGGTTGGCCCGGCTCTGGGCCAGCATGGCGTCAACACCATGGCCTTCTGCAAGGAATACAACGAGAGGACAGCAGGGCAGGCCGGCATGGTCGTCCCTGTCGAAATCACCGTCTTCGAAGACCGGTCGTTCACCTTCATCATCAAGACACCGCCGGCTGTTGACCTGATCAAGAAGGCGCTCAACATCCAGAAGGGCGGCGCCACCCCGTTGCGCGCCTCGGCGGGCAAGATCACCAAGTCTCAGGTGCGCGATATTGCCAACATGAAGCTCAAGGATCTCAACGCCTATGACGTTGACTCGGCGATGAAAATCATCGAGGGTACATGCCGCAGCATGGGCATCGACGTCGTCGCCTAAAGGCAGGTCACAGACCTGCCCGTGCATCACACATTCAGTGGGAGCCTCTAACCAGGGCGCTCGCACCACAAGGAGCCACACATGGCAACCAAGCACGGCAAGAAGTACAACGCAGCAGCAAAACTGATTGAGAGCGGCAAGGCCTACAACCCGCAAGAGGCCGTTGCCCTTGTCAAGAAGACCTCGGTCACCAAGTTCGATGCCACGGTCGAAGTGCACTTTCGCCTCGGCGTCGATCCCAAGTATGCCGATCAACAGGTTCGTGGTCTCGCCGTTCTGCCCAACGGCACTGGCCAGACAGTGCGTGTTCTCGTCTTCGCCCAGGGCGACGGCGTGCGCATCGCCGAAGAAGCCGGCGCCGATTTCGTGGGCAGCGACGAGATCATGAAGAAGATCGAAGAAGGCTGGGTCGACTTTGAAGTCGCCATCGCCACGCCCGATCTGATGCCCAAGGTCAGCCGCCTCGGCAAAGTCCTCGGCCGCAGAGGCTTGATGCCCAATCCCAAGTCGGGCACCATCGCGCCGGCCGCCGACCTGCCTCGCCTGATCAAGGAAGCGCGCAAGGGGCGCGTTGAATTCAAGGTCGACAAGACATCCAATCTGCACACCGTCATCGGCAAGGCGAGCTTTAGCGATGAGAGTTTGACCGAGAACCTGGCCACCCTGATCGAAGCCATCATCAAAGCCAAGCCGGCCGGAGCCAAGGGCCAGTATATCAAGTCAGTGACGATCGCCACAACCATGGGCCCTGGCGTCCCGATCGACGTCAACAGCGCCCAGGCCATGACCACAGCATAGCCAGTCCGTCACCGCAGAGATCGCGCAGAGGCCTCTTTTCTCGGCCGCAGTCTTCTCACGATCTCAGCGGCGCCAATCCAATAGCGCCGCAGACAGCAGGCGCCCACTGTGTGGGCTTAATCGATGCCTGCCGAGGCAAATGACACGTCACAGACGACCAGGTGCGAGCCTGGAACAGTCACGTAACGGTCTTTGCGTCGACCAGGCGCAAAGACCGTTTTTTGTTTGCCGTTGTCGTATGTCATCGTTCTATCTACTTAGCAAGGAGGTGAGAAAATTTGGCCAAGTCAAAGGAAGGACGCAAAGGCACTCCGCTCAAGCAGAAGAGAGTTAGCTCGCTGAGTGAATTGCTCAAGCGATCGCAGTTGGCCGTCGTCACGGATTATCGCGGCATGAAAATGGTCGAGATTTCCGCTCTGCGCGCCCAGTTGCGCAAGGTTGATAGCGAGTTCCACGTTACCAAGAACACCTTGCTGCGCATTGCAGGCGGCGACGCCGGCTTGAGCGCGCTCGCGCCAGTCCTGGCCGGTACAACTGCTATCGCTTTCTGTTTCGGCGATATCGCTGCGCCTGCCAAGCTGCTGACCGACTTCACCCGCACATCGAAGACGCTCAAGATCAAGGCAGCCCTTTTGTCCGGGAAACTGGTTGGGGCTGATCAACTGCTCGCCATCGCCAGTCTGCCAGCGCGACCCGTGCTGCAGGCGCAGTTTTTGGGTGCTCTGCAAGGCCCGTGCGCCAATATGGTCCGCATTCTGAACGGCCCACTGCAGTCCATGGTGGGTGTGTTGCAGGCTCGTGTTGACCAGATGGAAAGAACGAGTGCTGCGTAGGTCTGCGGCCCATGCTTGCAGGCACGGTCATCAGGTTCAATCATAACAAGGAGAATAGTTAGAAATGACGAAGGAAGAGATCATCGCGGCATTGGATGTCATGCCGGCCCTCGAGCTGTCACAGTTCGTTAAGGAGCTCCAGGAGCACTGGGGCGTGAGCGCGGCCGTTGCTGTCGCCGCACCCGCCGCCGGCGCCGCTGGCGCTGCTGCACCGGCTGCCGCCCCCGTTGAGGAGCAGACCGAGTTCACCGTCACCCTGAAGGAAATCGGCCCTAACAAGATCAACGTCATCAAAGTCGTGCGCGAGCTCACCGCACTGGGTCTGAAGGAAGCCAAGGACCTGGTTGAGGCTGCTCCCAAGGCTGTCAAAGAGAACGTGGCCAAGGCCGATGCTCAGACTATGAAAGACAAGCTCGAGGCCGCCGGCGCTGTCGTCGAAGTCAAGTAGTCAAGCACAGGGTTCAGGGGTCAGGGTATAGGGTTCAGCAGGTCCGGTTGCATATCTCTGACCGCTGAACCCTGATCCCTGAACCCTGAACCCTGCCCCTCCACCATGCAGATCGATGTTGCGGTTGCCAAGGCCCCTAAATACCCCTTCAGCGTTAGCGGCGACACGCTGGAAATGATCGAGCGGCCCCATGGCGGGATCTCGTTTGTCCTCGCCGACGGCCAGGGTCACGGTCCGGCTGCCAACTATCTTTCGCACCTGGTGGCGACCAAAGCCGTCTCACTGCTCGCCGATGGCGTGCGCGACGGGGCGGCGGCCAGAGCAACCCACGACTTCCTCTATGCCTATCGCGAAGGCAAGGTGTCGGCCGATCTAACGATCGTCTCCGTTGATCTGGCGAGCAAGACCATCGTGCTCTCCCGCAACAGCACCTGCCCACTGCTCATCTTCTCCGGCAGCAATCTACGCCTGGTCAACGAACCATCTCAGCCGATCGGCATCTACGCCCGCACCAAACCGGTTGTCGTGGAGTTGCCGCTGGAAAGCGACCTGACGATCGTTGTCCTCAGCGACGGCGTTGTCGAAGCAGGGGCGCGCTATGGCCAGCGCCTCGAGCTTGCGTCCACCGTCCAGGCGCTCGTCACCTCCACGGCGTCGGCGCAAGACATCGCCGACACGTTGCTGGCGCTGGCCGTGGCTCTGGACAAGACCAGACCAGAGGATGACTCAAGCGTGCTCGTCTTGACGACCAGGCCCGGAGAGAGCGCGGACAACACCCGGCGCCTGCACGTTTCGTATCCCGTGTAGGAGGTTCATCAGTGCACGCCCGCCTGCACGCCGTCACACATCACGTCCTATGCGCCGGGCGGCGTTCACGTGTGGTTGGGTTATCTTGCCTATGCATATCACGATTGTTGGCGTCTGCGCCGCAGGTAAAACAACCCTGGCGCAGAAACTGCAACAGGATGGCTACGACGCTGAAACCGTCGCCCAGGAACACTCCTACATCGCCGCCCTCTACCGCCACACCCCACACGACGTTCTCATCTTCCTGGACGCCTCACTTGCAGCCATCAAGAGGCGGCGCAAGATCGATTGGGGCGAAGAGCAGCTCGCCGCAGAATACCAACGTCTGGCCGAAGCTCGTCGCGCCTGCGATCTCTATGTCAAAACCGACGACCTGAGCGCAGAGCGCGTCTTTCGCCGCGTGCGCCGTTTTCTCGAAAAACGCGCCGGCGAGGCGAAGGGGTAAACGGGGACGCGGATTCACACGGAAGACGCCGCGGATGCCCTCTGATTCTTCTAGCTGCATCTGCGTCGATCCGCGTGAGTTTCCGCGAAAATCCGCGTCCCCGTCAGCCCATCGGCAGTAGCGATGCGATAGACAAGCAGGCACAGACCGTGGTATAATGGCCTCGTTCCTCTTGCCGTCACACTTGCCGTCACAAGGAGATCAAGCGACACGATGTTCACCATTCCGCCGATCGTGATCACCATTCTCGAAGGAACACTCATCGTCCTGGGCGCGTACTTCGTCCTCTTCTGGTTCGGGATTATTGCCTGGACCTTTCAGGATATTCGCCGCCGTAGCAGCGATTGGCTGCTACGGATCATCTACGTCCTGCTCGTGACCGTCTTCCACGTGGCCGGCTTGGTCATCTACCTGGTCTTGCGTCCTCAAGAGACCATCGCCTCCGTCTATGGCCGCACCCTCGAGGAAGAGGCGCTCATGCAGGGCATGGACGAGAAAGCAGTGTGCCCCAAGTGCCACAAGGCAGCTCAGTCCGACTTCGCAGTCTGCCCCCATTGCGGCGAACAACTGAAACAGCAATGTACGTCGTGTGGCCGCCTGCTCAACCTGAGCTGGAATCTGTGCCCTACCTGCGCCACGGCCGTGCAGATCGAGGCCGCCGCAACGGATGAAGAGGCGGACCTGGCGACCAGCTAGACGCAAAAAACGTCCGGCGTCAACGAGACGCCGGACGTTTGCCTTTCATCGTCATCTGGTGTCGCCCAGAGGACTCGAACCTCTAACCTGTTGGATGTAAGCCAACTGCTCTGCCGATTGAGCTAGGGCGACATGCCGGGAGACAGACGTGAGATCGGCAAGGCGATTGGGATAGCGCACCCAATCGCCCTTTCTCTACGTTGTATGGTGCGGAAGGGGGGACTCGAACCCCCACCCTCTCGGACATGCACCTCAAGCATGCGCGTATGCCAATTCCGCCACTTCCGCACGACATCGCCATTATACGATTTTTAGCACGGCTTGTCAATAGGAACGCGCCCCATGAAAGCAGGGCTTGTGCAAAGTCGCCCGTCTGTGCGTAGGGGCAGGTCTCAGACCCATAT
>CAYOEZ010000257.1:0-6227 GCA_964402955.1 uncultured Ktedonobacterales bacterium
CGAGCGCGGCGAGCGCGTCGGCATACTGCTTCTGTGCAGTGAGCGCGGCCTGGATGCTCTTGGCATAGGCGTCGCCCTCGTTGGCTGCTTCGCGCATACGTTGTAGCTCGCCATCCTGCTCGCAGCATGCGTGCCGGGCTGCTGCCAAGGCCGGTCGCAGTTGCACGAGCTCGTCTTCAGGCGTAAGCAGGTCTGCGTGTGGGTTGTCTTGGGCGTTGGCGGCAGCAGCCTGCGCCACACTGTCCGGCGCGGGGGTGCGTGGCTTTTGTCGTCTGCGTCGGAGAGTTCTGCATCGACGTCGCTGGGACATCTCGTGTTCGCTCCTCTTGTGCTGCTACATTCCCAGACCTTGTGCGGGAATACCAGAGTCACAAGACAATCGATCTCTGATTGCAAGTATAGCTGACAATGGCCACTACGTCAAGCGCCTTTGCCGCCGGCAGCCTGAAACAACCGCTCTTCCAGGCGGTCGATGGCGGCGCTGAGCGACCACCGCTCTTTGACCAGCGCCGATCCGTTTTCGCCGAGTTGCCGGGCGTAGACCGGGTCGCCCAGCAAGCGCGCAATGGCCGCTGGCAGGGCGCGTGGGTGCTCAACCAGCAAGCCGTTGACGCCATCGATGATGGTTTCGCGCACGCCGCCTTCGGCCACGGCAACAACGGGCGCGCCGCAGGCATTGGCTTCTAGCGGCGCCAGGCCAAAGGGTTCCAGGTGTGGCGCATAGACCATCAGCGCGGCGCGGTTGAGCAGATCAACGAGCTTGCTGTCGCCAATGCCCGTCATTGGCTCGAGCAGAACGTCACTCTGCAGCGCGCGGGCCTGCACGGCGGCAAAGTAGCGTTTGTTAGCGACGTTACCCACCCAGACAAGCCGGGGGCGCGCGGCCGGCAACGCTGCGATGGCAGCAATGACCTGCTCGATGTTTTTCTCCGGCGCAAAGGCGCCCAGCCCGATGACAAAGTTCTCGCGCGCGGCATGCTGGTTGACGAAGACGGCGCTATCTATGCCCAGGTAGCAGACGCGGGCGTTGCAGCCATAGGCGC
The DNA here is from genome assembly GCA_964402955.1 of uncultured Ktedonobacterales bacterium. Taxonomy (GTDB): domain Bacteria; phylum Chloroflexota; class DTOL01; order DTOL01; family DAOUCN01; genus CAYOEZ01. The sequence continues at coordinate 1,044 of CAYOEZ010000257.1, forward strand.
GCAAGATGCTCTCGCGGCTGAAAAACGAGTTGGTGAAAATGGCGTCGAATGCCTGCGCATTGCGCACTTCCTCGCGCACCTGGATGCGCAGCCCCTGCACTTTGACGAAATCCTTGATCATGGCGAGCGGCGAGCCGGGCCAGGGCAGCGCGGCCCAGGGCAAGCGGGGCGACGCTTCGTAGAGCGTCCGGTATGGCTCATGCAGATAGAGAACCGTGGGGATGGTCACCTCGCGCGCTATGGAGGTCACGCGCAAGAGCCGGCAGGAGTTGGCGAAGAGGAGATCGTACTCGCCGCGATTGATCTGCGCCGCGCACTGCTGACAGTGCCGCTCCATCGCTCGAATCATATCCACGACCTCGCGGGCGCGGGCGAGCGGGTGGCGCGATCGTTGTGCGTGCCAGTCGAGGGGAACGATGTGCTCCTGGATGAGTGGGCTGAGCGGGAGATGTGTCTGATCAGCGCTAGGCGGACACCATGCTTCCACGGTATGCCCCCGCTCGATCAGACCTTTGACATGATAGTAAAGGGCGCGCTTGCCCCCACCGGCTGGCAGATTGTGCCAGACGGCAATCCTCAGTTTCTTCGTGTGCGGCGTCATCGCTTGCCCCGTGTTGCTGTGTGCTAGCTGCCCAGCAGCGTGCAGAAGCGGCCATATGCCTCGCGCCATGCGTCGCCCGGCTGCGGCTCATAGGTCTGGCGCTGGAAGGAGGCGGCGATAGCTTTGCGGCCGGTGGCAATATCGGCCAGATGGCCGCTGGCAACAGCCTGGACCATGATGTTGCCCAACGCCGTCGCCTCGACTGGCCCGGCGACGACGGGGATTGCGCAGGCATTGGCGGCAAACTGGCTGAGCATGCGATTCTGGCTGCCCCCGCCAACGATGAGGATCTTCTGGAAGCGGCGGCTGGTCAGCGTCTCCAGGCCTTTGATCACCCCGCGGTAGCGCAAGGCCAGGCTTTCCAGACAACAGCGCACGACCTCGCCGGTGCTCTCCGGCTGCGCCTGGCCGCTGCGCTGGCAATAGGAACGGATGGCGGCTACCATATTGCCGGGATTCAGGAAGTCGGGCGCGTCGGGGTCAACCAGGCTGCGGAAGGGACTGGCCTGGCCGGCCAGCGCCAGAAGATCGTCCCAGGAGAAGTCGTGTCCCTCGTGCTGCCACTGGCGGCGACATTCCTGGAGCATCCACAGTCCGGAGATGTTCTTGAGCAGGCGGATGGTCTTGGCGACGCCACCCTCGTTGGTCACGTTAAAGGCGAGCGACGCGTCGTTGATGATGGGCTCGGGGATCTCGACGCCCATGAGGCTCCATGTGCCGCTGCTGAGGTAGACGCTTTCTGCGTCCAGGTCGGGAACCGCCGCCACGGCGTTGGCCGTATCGTGGCTGCCGGTGGCGATGACGGGCACGGCCTGTTGGAAGCCTGCCTCGGCCATGATGTCGGGCCGCAAGTTGTCCAGGATTGTGCCCGGGGAAACGAGCGGCGGCAGGATATGGGTGGGGATGCCGAGCTCGGAGATCAGATCACTGGCCCATTGCCGGGTGCGGCTGTCCAGCATTTCGCTGGTCGAGGCAATGGTATATTCGCCCACCTTGCGTCCGGTCAGCCAGTAGTGGAAGAGATCGGGCATCATGAGCATCAGGTCGGCGGCAGCCAACTGGGGCTCGTGGCTGAGCGTCATGCTGTACAATTGGTAAACCGTGTTGATCGACATGAACTGGATGCCCGTCTTGTGGAACATGCGGCTGAAGGAAACCTTCTTGTGCATGACGTCGGGGACGCCGTCGGTGCGCGCGTCGCGGTAGTGATAGGGGTTGCCCAGCAAGCGGCCATTCTTGTCGAGCAGGCCGAAATCCACCCCCCAGGCGTCGACGCCGATGCCGGCCAGGGGGCCGCCAATCTGCGAGGTGTACTTGCACAGGCCGGTCTTGATCTCATCCCACACGCGCAGAACGTCCCAGTGAATGTGGCCCGCCACGTTGACCGGGCCGTTGGCAAAGCGATGCAGTTCCTGCAGTGCGAAGCGGTTGCCGTCCCAGCGGCCCAGCAGCACGCGCCCATTCGATGCGCCGAGATCGACAGCCAGGAAGTTGGTGGTTGCGGTCATGTGTCACCTCACAGGAAGGTATCAGAGTGTCAGGGTGGCAAGGCGTCACGGTGTCAGACAGTCGGACCGCGAGGGCGAGCCCATTCCCCACACAACGCACGGGCTACGCGAGTTCCGTGTGCATAATATGCCATAAATGGCAGCCAATTGCAATAGAACGGTTGTGGCAGGCTGTCGGCAGCGCAACGCGTCTCGTCTGCCATCCACTTCGCTGCGGCCGCCGTCGCCCGCCTGAAACAGCAACGACTGTTGACCGCCAACCGTGCGAGTGGTACAATGATCGTGGAGCGAAAGACCGACATCTGTCAGGGACTCGTCACTCTCAGCACTGTGAGATGCAGATGATTGACGGAATACGTAGCAAGATCCAGACCGGGCAATTCGAGTTGACAAAGCACGCTGTTGACCAGAGCATCATCCGCCACATCAACATGAGAGAACTGCGTGAGGCCATTGACAGCAGCGTGATCATCGAAGACTATCCAACAGACAAGTATGGTCCCAGTTGTCTGTTGTTAGGATTCACTCGAATGGGTAGACCGTTGCACGTTCAGTGTAGTTATCCGGCGCGCGAGTTGGTGAAGATCATTACACTGTATGAACCAGATCCGTCACAGTGGATCGATAGCAGACTCAGGAGACCGTGAGATGAACGCATACCAATGGAAGGAAAGGCTAGTAGAGCGAAACGTCACATACACCCTGGACATGGATGGACAGTTTTTTGTCATCGAGAATGTTCCGGCGCGGGTCAATGAGGAAACAGGCGAGCAGCTATTTGCGCCCGACACCGTTGAGCGTCTGCAGCAGATGATTCGGCGACAAGGCAAGCCCAAGCGCGTGATGCAAGTCCCTGTGTACGAGTACGCGTAGGCGTGGGGGGAGACAGGATTTGTGCGCAGGGCGACCGCACAGCGGGGCGGCTGACCGGTGCGCCAAGCCCTGGCCGGTGCGATCTGGAATCGCCTTGGGCAATATGCAATAGTCGGGCTTGGGTGTCTCCATGATAGTCACCTGATGGGAGGATAGTAATGCAACAGCCGACAATCCAACTTCTAGGGGCTTACAAGGTCCAATTGACCGACGATCTCGTCAAGAAGGCGATGGAGTCAAAGTATGGGGGCACACAGATCTCTGACGCGCAAAGGCGAAGAGCTGAGGCAGATGTTCGGGAAGAACTCTCATCGGTTGTTCTGCTTGAACTTGTTGTCAGTAACCCTGACAAGCGGTTCAGCGTCGGTGATTTTGCACAACCGGACTCCGACCAAGCAGCCTACGATGAGGCATACCTCACGGCTGATGGGACATCGGTGGCGTCTCGATTTGATCAGCCGGAGACAGGAACCTTCCGAGTGACCTTCTTCTTGCACTTCTTTGACCCTTCTAAACCAGTGTCAAGTAGCTATGGACTGCTACATGTGCCGGAAGTGCAGAAAATGCCGGCGCGTCTGCAAAGGTTGGTACCATATAAGCCAGTAGACTAGACGTAGATAATCCGATGACCTTTGAGTGTTGCACCAGCTCCCCGCGTTCCCCACCCTCCGACCCGCACGAAACGGGCGCCAGAGCATCACGATCGCTTGCGAACCGTCCTTGACGCTTTGACGCATATGTCGCTTCCTTCGGCCCTAATCCAACGGCCTAGCAGCACGCGCCCATTCGATGCGCCCAGGTCAACAGCCAGGAAGTTCGTTGTCGTGGTCATGCGTCACCTCGCCCCAATACGATTTTGTACACACTGTTGCCTCTGCCCAATGCGTGAGTAAGCAGCGAAGATCTGCAAGAGCAGCCTCCCGCAGGCTGGCGTAGCAACGACAATCAGCGGCGACTGCGTCCGTTCCATACGTATAGTATGCCACAAATGGCATGGTGATGCAATAGATAGCAAAACACATCGTTGTCAGGAGTTCCGGCTTTGGTGCGGGCGCGGGAACTCCTGATGACGATGTGATCTCAGTGTGCTCAGCTAGTTGATTTGCTCGATCCGGATGGCGCTGATCTTTGGTTTCGACACATTGGCGGCGAAGCCGATGGTGAGCACGCCGTCGTTGACCATGGTCGTGACGACGCGATCAACATACTGGCCGTTGCTGTAACAGCATACCCGCTGCTACTGAGATTTGACGTGAATGGCGTTCAGCTTGGGGCCGTCCGATTTCATGGTGAAGGTCACGTCGAGCCGGCCATTGCTGACCGTGACGGTGTAGGAGAGGTCAAAGGCTGTCTTGGGTGCGCCGGCGGCGATGATGTCGAAGTTGCTGCGCCGCACCGTTCCGTTGATCAGGATATCGAATGTGCGCATCCCCGCTGCGGTAAGGTAGATCTCGGCGAACTTGAGATCGACTTGATAGTTGCCGTTGGCGACATCGAAGCGATAACCGCCGCCGCTGGCGTTCCACCAGCGCTCAGATTGGTAGAGTGTATCGTCGACTGTTGCGGCAATGGCTGAGCCAGTGGCATACGTGAAGGCATTGGCAGGCAATGTATAGCCGTAGGTGTTGGCGGCGCTATAGGCGCGATCGGCGAGCCAGGTCTTGCCGTTGCTATCGGTGTATTGTGCGCCGCCGGCGTTGAGCCAGGCTTCGAAAGCTGGAGCCAGGCCGGGGGTGGTGGCGGTGGGCGTCGGCGTTGCGGTCGCCGGAACCACCCCGCCCAGCGATTTGATGTGGATGGCGCTCAGCTTGGGGTTGTCCAATCTCTTGGTGAAGGTCACGTCCAGCCGGCCGTTGCTGACCGTCACGGTGTAGGAGAGGTCAAAGGCCTTGTGGGGTGCGCCAGCGGCGGCGATGATGTCGAAGTTGCTGCGCCGCACCGTTCCGTTGATCAGGATATCGAAGGTGCGCATCCCCGCTTGCGTCTGGTAGATCTCGGCGAACTTGAGATCGACCTGATAGTCGCCGTTGGCGACGTCGAAGCGATAGCCGCCGCCGCTGGCGTTCCACCAGCGCTCGGACTGGTAGAGAGTGTCGTCGACTGTCGCTGCGATGGGTGAGCCAGTAGCATACGTGAAGGCGTTGGCGGGCAATGTATAGCCGTAGGTGTTGGCGGCGCTATAGGCGCGATCGGCGAGCCAGG
>CAYOEZ010000258.1:0-6209 GCA_964402955.1 uncultured Ktedonobacterales bacterium
AGGACTCTATCTTAAACATGCCCCAATAACTGTCTTGACAAAGGGGTCCACCATAGTCTCAGCCTGCGCCAATTCTGCCGTGTCTATCTGGAGGCGATACCGGATGACACGACTCTTCTGCGGTGGGCTAACCTGATCCGGCCAGAGACCCTGCATGCCCTGCATGCCCTGCTCGATCACGTGCTTCATCTTGCACAGAGCCTGAAGGTGACACGCGGCCGCAAGCTGCGCATGGACGGGACCGTAGTCGAGAGCAACATTCACCACCCGACAGATAGCACGTTGCTCAATGATGGTGTCCGTGTGCTCAGCCGCACGCTCAAGAAGGCTCAAACCGTGCTCAAGGATGTGACCTCGATCAGCGACGAGGTCTTTCGTGACCGTACCCGCACGGCCAAGCGCTGTGTCAAATCCATTATGGATGCTGTGCGCCGGCAGGGCGAGGAGACTGACCAGACCCGCAAGGCCACCTACCGTCGCTTACTCGCCGTGACCCAGGCCACGGTGCGCCAAGCCCGGCACGCGGAGACGGCACTGAAAGAAGCTGGCACACACACATCCCAGAAGCTGGCCAAGAGACTTGGTGACATGGTCGTGTTGGTGGAACGCGTTATCGACCAAGCGTCCCGCCGTGTCCTGCAGGACCAGAAGGTCCCGGCAACGGAGAAACTGGTCAGCCTGTTTGAGCCCGAGACAGCGATCATCCGCAAGGGCAAGATCCAGCGTCCGACAGAGTTTGGTCGCATGATCTGGCTAGATGAGGTTGAGGGTGGCCTGGTCAGTCGCTATGATGTCCTGGACGGCAACCCTGGCGATGCGGAGCAACTCAAGCCCAGCCTGGATCATCATGTTGCTGTGTTCGGCAAGCCGCCCGGCCTCGTGACGGCGGATCGGGGCGTCTACTCATCCGCAAATGAGGAGTATTGCCTTGCGCAGGGTGTCAAGCACGTCGCCCTACCGAAGCCCGGCGCCAAGTCCGCTGAACGGGAAGCCCACGAGAAACAAGGTTGGTTCCGTCGGGGATACGCCTGGCGGTCAGGGAGCGAAGGGCGTATCAGTTTGCTCAAGCGGTGCTTCGGACTGGCCCGTTGTCTGTATCACGGTGATGCTGGCATGGAACGCTGGGTCGGGTGGGGCGTCATCGCTCATGACCTACGGGTCATCGTCAGAGCAACGGGCAACTGAAAACATGTTGTCAATGTACAGACAGGGCAACAGAGGGGTATCATACCTCATTGCCGAGTTTCGCACCAGAATCTAGCTTAGGCGACCGATCATCAGCACGGCAATTGCTGATGTTGAACAAGAATACGCTGGGGTGGGTTCTTGTTCTTGGTCAAGGAAGGAACTCTGCAATCTCTTGCCCGGACGATAGAAGCTGTGGTTGCCGAGGGATGGGAGAAGTTGGACGCCATGGGAATGCGAGGTCGAGATTTCATCCTAACTGAAAAGAACTGGCAGGTCTTGGCGCACAATGTTGCGCGTTTCTTGATTTTGGTCGATCAGCATGTGGTTCCCGGGTGCGATGATGACTAAGTGCATCCTGATCAACGCGATCAATCTCACTGGCTCAGGAGCACAAGCGATAGGACTGAACCTGCTGCCGGCGCTGTTGAATGTCATGACAGACAGCAAGCTCCTGGTTCTACTGCCAGATAGCGAAGCGTTCCGCAGCCTGGCGCTGCCTGGCCATGCAGAGGCAGTATTTTTCAAGAGACGGTCAGGGTGGTTAAGGCAATTTGCCCGACTGCTAGAGCTATCAGTATTCATCCCTCTGCTGGCGCGCCGTTTCCATGCTGATGTGTGCCTCACGCTTGGCGACTACGCCCCCATGATGTTGCCTTGTCAGAGCGTCATATTTCTGCAGCAGCCACTGCTTATTTACAGTGAAGCCGAGCTAGCCGGGCTAAGAGGATGGTCGCCGCTAAAATGGTTTTTCCTGACGAAGTATTTCGGCTGGACGCTACACTCAAATACATGTTTGATTGTACAGACACCTGTCATGGCAACACGGGTATCTGAGCGCTATGGTCTTCAGCGAGAGAAAGTGACGGTGATTCCTCAGCCAGTTCCAGATCATGTTGTGTCGCGGGCCAATTCTGGCCAACTCAACACCGGCATCAGCTCTTGTCGCAAGCCCGTCAGGTTGCTCTTCTTGGCTGCCTGTTATCCGCACAAAAACCACGCAATTGTGCCAAAAGTTGCTGCCGAGTTGCGCCGGCGCGGACTTGCGGAGCGGGTACACATCTTCCTCACTATAAACGGGGAATTGCCCTATGCCAGGAGATTGCTACAGGAGTCTGCCACCTACCCGGATATCATCACCAACTTGGGTCCGTTGCCCTCCTCTGAGGTTATGGGCGCACTGCGTGCTTCCACCGCCCTTTTCCTTCCAAGCTTAGCGGAGAGTTTCGGGCTGATCTATCTCGAGGCCATGGCATGTGGAACGCCGATACTAACCTCGGATCGCGACTTCGCCCGCTGGATGTGCGGTAATCTTGCCGTATACTTCGACCCACTTGACCCAGTTTCGATCGTCGACAGCGTTACCACATGTGCAGGAAGGAATATCGATGACTATCGCGTGCGCGCTCAAGAGCGTTTGGCCGAATTCCCGCGCGATTGGTATGAGACCGCCGTGGCGATTGCCCGCCTTGTATGAAGGACAAGGTACGTGCGAATCCTGATTGTCAGCGCTGTCTTCCCGCCCGAACCAGTCGTCTCAGCACAAACCAGTGCGCGCATTTGCGAGTACCTGCCTCGCCGCGGCGACACAGTGACCGTGACACAGCCTTTCCGATCCGCCCATCGAAAGCATATTGGAGGAACACCAGCGAAAGCTGTTCCAACGAGAGACGTCGCCTGCTAGTTTTCCTGTGATCCGCTGCATCTCATTGCGTATTCCTCAGCGATATACGGATCGGCAGCAGTGTGCTGATTGCCACCGCTTGCGGTCTTGTGAATCGCGATGACCATTTGCACAATACTGTCAGGAAAACAATCTGGGAGTCAGGCCGGGGAGACAAATACAAGCTCATTATCCACGATGATGTGTGGATATGCCATGGTGCGACAATAGTGGCTCCGGCAGAAATTGGTCGTGGCGCTATTGTTGGTGCAGGAAGTGTTGTTGTCGAGAATGTCCCTCCATATGCGATCGTGGGTGGCGTGCCGGCGAGGGTTCTCAAGATGAGATTCACGCCTGATGAGATCGTTGAGCATGAGAGGCTGCTCGCAGTGAAGGGTAGAAGAGCATAAGGATGCGCATTCTTGTCCTGGCACAGCATTTTGCTCCAGAGGATGTGAGTGGGGCTGCCCTCGCGACGCAGCTCGCCGTGGATCTCGTGCGACGTGGCCACAGCGTTGCTTTCGCTACGTGCTTTCCAAGTTATCCTAAGGGTGTGGTATTCGACGGGTACCGGGGAAAGTTCTTCGCTCGGGAAACCCTGTCGGGTGTCAACGTCATCAGGACATGGAGCTACACGTCGCCCCTGAAAACGAACGCGCGCCGGTTGATCAACCAGGGTACATTCTCCGCCGCAGTGCTTCTGGCAGGGCTGGCAGGTGGACGTCCCGACGTGATCTTGAGCTACTCTCCTCCTCTCCCTCTTGGCCTGACGGCATGGTTTCTCAGTTGCCTTTGGCAGGTGCCATGGGTCTTGCGAGTGGAGGACCTGTTCCCTGAGGCCGCGATCGCTGCCGGGGCCATTCGATCCAGGCGAGTAATCCGGATCCTAGAGATGCTTGAGCGCTTTCTCTATCGACGGGCGACTCACATCTCCTTGATCTCTAGCGGCATTCGCGGCAAATTGCTGAGCAGGGGGGTACCGACTGAAAAGATGTCTGTGATTCCTGCCTGGGCAGATCCGGATGAGGTGAAACCGATGGCTAAGCAGACTGGCTTCCGGCGTGAATATGGCTGGCAAGACAAGTTCGTGATGCTTTACGCAGGCAACATGGGCTTCGCCAGCGCTCTGGAAGAGGTATTGGCCGCTGCAGTCTTGTTGAAGGAGCAGAAGGACATTCATTTCGTCTTGATCGGCGAAGGCGTCAAGAAAGCAGATTTTGAGCAGACCGTACGAGACGAGCACTTGGAGAATGTGACCCTGTTGCCATACCAGCCCAGGGAAAGGCTGTCAGAGGTGCTTGCCAGTGCGGATGTGGCCATCGTCACGTTGAACGCGGCTTCCTCTTCGACTTCCTTACCTTCAAAGACTTTCGCCTATATGGCCAGCGGTCGGCCGATTCTGGCTGTTGCAGCATCGGAAAGTGATGTCGCAGAGATAGTCGTGACAGCGGCCTGCGGCCTGGCGGTGTCCCCGGGGCAGCCTGAGCAAATTGCCAATGCGATTCTGGAATTGAAGGGTGACAGCCAACGGCTGGCGGACATGGGACAGAGGAGCCGGAACCTCCTCGAGTCGCAGTTCAGCCTACAGCATTGTGTCGATCTCTTTGAGCAAACCCTGGCGCAGGCTGCCAGATGACTGCGATTGTAGCTATGGGGCGTCGCCATTGTCGCGATGTTGCTCGCCTTCACTTAGGCAACCTGCGGTCCCGCCTCTTAGGGAGGCCTGGTCTAGAGTTACTGACGCTCTACTATAGCACTGTTATTGGGGGTAAGGGAGGGTGTGGGTATGTGGCTGAGGTTGGAGGGCAAGTTATCGGCTACGTGTGTGGCATCTGGAATCCCTCGGTCCTGCGTGCGATAATGCTCAAGCAACATTGGCAGCCGTTGTTGTTCTGGGCGATTGCCCAGATGCTTCTCAAGCCGGCCATGATCTTCGACGTCATCGGCCGGGTTCGATCGCCTGCAAGAACTGAGGAGAATGCCACGATCGATTATGAGCTTAGGCCGATCGTTGTTGCCCCTTCTGCACAAGGTTCAGGGGCAGCGTCCCAACTCGTTGAGGCACTTGTGGCCGATGCTGAGCGCCGAGGTTCTCAGCAAGTGCGTCTTGTGGTGGACATGGACAACGCGCGTGCTCGAGCATTCTATGCCAAAGTTGGTTTCCTGCCCACAGCGGTGATCAATCGCTCCGGCATACGCTATGTGCTATGTAAGCGACAGATATCGAAAACCATATGAACGCCGAAGTACTTGCCGAATGGCTGCAGCGCCAAGGATACCGGGTGATTCGCACTGCCAGCAGTTATTGGTGTGAGATGGGCCCGCGTGTCTACCAAGCGTTTCCCTACCACTGGGTTATTCAGCCGACAGACAATGAATTGCACGATTTGCTGAAGCGGGAGCGATCGATTGCTCTACGTTTTTCGACCCCACTTGCCGCGCCCATGGGCCACGTCAGCTATCATGTCGTATGTTCGCAATTGTCCCAGGTGAGCGGCCCTAGCCTGCCCAAGAAGGCCCGCTATGACGTGAAACAGGGATTGAAATACGCAACTGTTGAGCCCATCCCCTTGCCTAGGATGGCTGAGGAGGGATGGGCATTAAGGGCCGAAACCCTGGCTCGTCAGGGCCGAAGCGGAGCCGAAAGCCCAGGATGGTGGCGTCGCGTTTGCCTCAGTGCCGAAGGGCTGCCTGGACTTGAAGCATGGGGCGCCTTGCATGACGGACAACTCGTGGCAACCCTCCTTGCCTGTACAACAGGCGACTGCTGCGGTATTTTCTACCAACAGAGTCTCAGTGCACACCTGCGGCACGGGGTTAACAATGCCCTGGCGCACGTGTTCACGCTGGAAGCCTTACGCCGTCCGGGCATCACGCAAATTTTCTACGGGCTTCACTCTCTCGACGCTCCCGCAAGTGTGGATGAGTTCAAGTTCCGCATGGGCTACACGGCCAAGCCTGTTCGCCAACGTGTGGTGTTCCATCCCTGGATTGCTCCGGTTGTGAACCAGGCAGGTTATCACGTCATCAGGTGCATCAAGGAGTGGGTGCCGGGAAGTCACACGGTGACGAAGGCTGAAGGCCTTGTGCGTTTCTATCTGGAAGGCAAGCTACCCCTGAAGGACCAGACGTGGCCGGAGATTCTGAGAGAGCCTGAAGAGGAATCATCTGATGCATTATGGAGGAATAGGTGAGATTCTTGCCCTTTGCCCTTCCGGATATTGACGACTCAGAGTTCGCTGCGGTGAAAGAGGTACTAGAGACGGGCTGGAGAACCACCGGGACCAAGACCAACCAGTTGCACGCGGAGTTCGCTGTCGCCGTTGGCGCCAAACACGCTATTGCAGTCAACTCCTGCACG
>CAYOEZ010000259.1:0-6150 GCA_964402955.1 uncultured Ktedonobacterales bacterium
GCGCCGTCGGGGGCGGGCAGCGCGTGGCGCTGCGCATCGCCTCGTACAGGCGGATGATGACATCCGGCGAACCGTCTTCGGCAGGTTTGACGGTATCGATGATGATGTTTGTTGCATCGAGACTGAAGATGGACGCCTCGGGCTGGGAGGCCGCGCCGGCAACGACGACCAGCGGGCAATTTAGATCGTAGGCCTCGCACACGACGTTGCTTTCGGCCAGGCTGCCATTCCACGGGTACAGCGCATACGTGAATGTCTGGGTGCCTTTATCGGCGGTCATGTCGGGGGAAAGAGCCGACTTGAGCAGGGTAAGGTTCAGGCTGTTGCCGGTCACGCTCAGACCATACTTGCAGTCGTTGAGAATGGCAACGCCGCGCTTTTCTTCTGCCAGCGCAGACCACTTGTGGTTCGAAACCTCCCAGCGATCGGCGTCGAATGGCCGCGAATGGTGGTTGGGCCGGCGCAGGTGGCCGAACTGAATTTCGTGAATGGCCTCGTTAGCGTGAATGGTCACCGGGAAAGCAACCTTGAGCAGTTTGTGGCTTTCCTGCCAGTCAACTGTAGTGGAGAACTCCAGACGGCGGCTGCCGCGGCGCAAGGTGATGACCTGCGCCAGGGTGGACTCGTGCAGGCGGCGGGTGAGACGTAGCTTGGCGACGAGTGGGCCGCTGGCGACAACCTCCAGCTTGACCGGCTCGTCGATTGCCACCGGCATGTGTTCGACCATGCTGTCGATGTCCCAGGCGTCGCAGGTGGTTGGAACGTCCTTGTAGAGCTTGAAGCGGTTGCCTGCTTCTGCCATGACCTCGCGCCCGCACTCTTTGTCCATCAGACTGACAAGCTCGCCACGCAGGTTGAACTCGGCGCGCAGGTACTCGTTTTCGAGCATGCGGGCCGTGGCGGTTACGGCGGGCGTCGCCGGACTTGTGTAGCCGGGGGCGACGGTTGTCCAGCCGCATGCGGGTACGGTCGCTGCCACAGCACCGGTCGGAAGCTCAACCAACGCCGTGCGCGGCCAGGAGAGCGAGTTGAAGATGGTCACGGAGCCGTCCTGTGCCCTGGTCAGTGTCGAGAGGGCGTCGCCGGCGCTCTTGTTCGCGTCGTGGATGATAGCGTCAAACAGCGCCTCGGCTTCCTCGTAGACGCGATGGATGGATGAGCCGGGCAGGATATCGTGGAACTGGTTGAGCATCAGGTTGCGCCACGTGCCATCCAACGTGCGGGCGGAGAAAGCGAAGCCGGTGAGCGCGTGCGCCAGCGTACCCCACATTTCGGCCTCGCGCAGCGCAAACTCGCTGCTGCGGTTGCCTTTCTTGGTCTTCGCCTGCGACGTATAGGTGCCGCGGTGGGCCTGGAAGTAGAGCTCGCCAACATAGCGCTCTCTGGGAAAGCCCCGCTGCTTTAGATCGGCGAAGAACTCGGCAGGCGACGACATGCGCACACGCGGCAACCCTTCGAGGTTGCCCTCGCGACGCAGGAACTCGAGATGGTCGCGGGTTGGCCCGCCCCCGCCGTCGCCGTGGCCAAAGGAGAATACCATCGTGCTGATGCCGTTTTTCTGCAGGCGCGTCTCCCAGCGGTCGAGCAGGTTGCCGGGATGAGTGTGGCTGTTGTAGTCGGTGAAGATATGCGCCGGGATAGCTGTGCCGTCGATACCTTCCCAGAGGAAGGTATTGTAGGGGAAAGGGTCGCCGCCGTTGTAGGTCCAGGCGATTTTCTGGGTGGAGAAGCCCTCGACGCCGCACCCGCGCAGGATCTGGGGCAAGGCGCCGGAGTAGCCGAAGACATCAGGTAGCCACAGGACTTTGCTCTCGATGCCGAACTCGTCGCGGAAGAAGCGCTGGCCGTGCATGACCTGACGGATCAGGCTCTCGCCGCTGGTGATGTTGGTGTCGGCTTCGACCCACATGGCCCCGTCGGCGATGACGCTGCCGGCCTTCACGGCCGCGACGAAGCGCTCATAAAGCTCAGGGTAGTCCTCACGCAACATGGTGTAGAGGTGGGGCTGGCTCTGCAGGAAGCGGTATTCCGGGTACTCGTCGATCAGCGCCAGTTGGTTGGCGACGGTGCGGGCCATCTTGCGCCGCGTTTCGGCCAGCGGCCACAGCCAGGCCACGTCGATGTGGGCGTGGCCGAAGGCAAACAGCTCAGGCGCGGTCGAGCCGTTGATGCAAGCGAGAGCGGGCTTGAGGCAGGCGCGGGCAGCGCGGGCCGACGCCAACATCTCGTCCTCAGGCAGCTCCAGATCGACGAGCATGGTCGCATCCATCAGCGCCTGGTCGATCTCAGCGACGCGCAGTGACAACGGGTCGAGCCGGTTGCGCAGTTCGAAAAGCGTGGTGAAGTCAACAGCCAACTGGTAGACGTCGTCCAGCCAGACGCCGAAGGTGTTGTCGCCAATGACGGCCTGGGTCGGCCCGGGTTCGGGAATGCTCTCCGTTCCGTAGCGCTGCGGGCCGCCGCCGCCCGTCTGCGGGCCGTGCCCGGCGTAGGCTTCCATGAGAATCTCAAAGCGCGCGCCGGCGACACCCTTGTGCGACAGCACAACCTCGCGCCGCACGGTGCTCTTCGATCCGGCGATGTGGCCGTTGATCCAGATCAGGCTTTCTTTGCCAGGATCGACCACCAGCATGATGCGTTGGCCTGCTGCTGCGCGGGGCAGCGTCACCTGGCCCTTCAGCCAGGCGTATTCCCATTTGGCGCCCCAGCGCGTGCCGCCGGGCATGGGCGAGAAAGTGTGCGTGGCAGCCTGGCCAGCGGACAGATGCTCTCGGGTCACGAAGCCACTAAGCTCGATCGATCCCAGCGGACGGTAGAACGCTTCCCACAAAACCTTTTGCCAGCGCTCGATGCGATGCTTCCACTCTGCGGTTAGAGCCATCCTGTTTTCTCCTATCGGGGCAATGCGGCTATGCCGCCATGCCGTAGTCGCGTAGCGTCTGCGCCTGAGCTTGCAGATTGGCCACGGGTGAGCCGTCAACGATCTCGCAGCCTGCCCCGCTGATGCTGCGCGGGCCGCCGCGTTTGGCGCAATCCAGAGTCGCCTGGCGCACGGCGTCGGGCGTTCCTTGCAGCATCACCGCCACCGGGTCGAAGTTGCCGCAGATAGGCAGGTTGTCGCCAAAGAGGGCGGCAGCCTGGCCAATGTCGACCATCCAATCGAGGTCAATGATGTCGGCGCCGCTCTTCATCATGTCGCGCAGCAAGTGGGTGGTGTTGCCGCAGATGTGCAGGCGGGCGATGGCGCCCATATCGTGCACGGCGGCGAAGATACGCTGCTCGTAGGGCAGGGCAAAGGCGCGGTAGGCGGACGGGCTAACCTGAGAGGCGATAGCGTCGCCCAGGCCGATAATGTCGGCCCCTGCTGCCACCTGGGCGCGGGCAAAAGCAATCTCCACCTCGGCGCAGCGCTCGAGCAAATCGGTGAGCCAGTCGGGCGCGTCGCCGATGTCCATCAGCACCTCGCTGACGCCGCGTATGTCCGCTGCCTCGGCAAACGCTCCTTCGACCCAGCCCATGATCGGGACTTGCCCGCCCACCTGGCTGCGCAACAGGCTGACGGCGGCGAGGCGGTCGGTCATGCGCGGCCCCGCGCCGCCTGGCGGAAGCGTCGCCTTGCGTATGTCGTCGAATTCGATAATCAGTGGCGCCTTGCGCAGGGGCAGCCCGTCGGGCGGGAATTCGACGTCGAGTCCCATGTCGGCGGCTTCGCGGTACGGGTCAGAGATGGCCTGCACGATGTCGAGATCAAACGCCTGCTGCACAGCCAGGTTGGCGGCGCAGAGGACGCGATGGTCCTGGTAGTAGTGTGACAATGGTTCGTGAACGTAGTGGGCGGCGAACTGCATCATGATGTCGAAGTTCGGGATGCGGTCGACCGGCTCACCGTGCAAACGCTTGAGGACACGCTGGTAGGAGTTCATCGTTGATTCTCCATCTCGGTGATGGCGGTGCAGTTGAATCATACCATAGCGGCGGGATAGCGTCAATGTCGATGACGAGCGTCCAGCAATGTCCAATGTGGGCAGGAGTGTGATGTGGCAGGCGCCGGCTATGCTACGCGGAGGTCACAAAGGAGCCTGATTGGCCCGTCTTTGCGCGGCAGCACGCGCGGCGGAATGCGCTCGACTGTCCGAAGGACTCCGGACTCCTTCGGAGAAGATCGGCTTCTAAGCGACTGCGCCATGAGACCGCGCGGCCGCTTAGTACTACTACCGTACATAGCCCGGCTGTCATGTGTCCACTGCAAAAAGGTTGTGTTCGCCCAGCCGTCCTTGCGAGGAGCGCCCTTTGCGACGAAGCAATCTCCGTTGTGGCGCGAAACGGGGGAGATTGCTTCGCTCCGCTCGCAATGACGGGGCCGTCCACACCTTCTTGCGGTGGGCACATGACAACGCTCTCCAAGTACGGTAGTAGTATTAGGAGCGGAATTCATTCCCGCGCATCCCCAAGCAGTACCTGGTGGAGCGAAGCTGGACGGTCTGCACCATTGCCCAGATGGCCTGATGGCCGTTTCAGTGTGCTGCGTGACGACGCCTCTCTCCACATTGGGAATTGCTGACGAGCGTCTGCCAGGAACGTCGCACGGTCACTGCGAGCACTGGGAGCGGTGCATCAACCGTCTTGAAAGTTGTGTTAACATAATGGCATTGACTTTCGCATGTGTGTGTGCTACTATTTTCCATAGTAGGGTGTGACAGGTTCCAAAGTACAACGGCCGCCCTCAGCGGCGGTCTCGCTTGTTCTGTTTGTCCTGTTCAGCCCCAAATCTCTCACAAGGAGGTGAACAGGACATGCTTAGCGGAACCGTTAAGTGGTTCAACAACACCAAGGGCTATGGCTTCATCGTGCAGGACAATGGCGAGAAGGACGTGTTTGTCCATCACACAGCCATCCAGGCCGACGGCTATCGCAGCTTGCAGGAAGGCCAGCGCGTCAGCTACGACGTGGAACAGAGCCCCAAAGGCCCCGCAGCCGTCAACGTGCGCGTGATCGAGTAACGCCACGCACACAGCATCGTAACCCCCGGCGGCGCTTGCTGCCGGGGGTTTTTGCACGAATGAGGACAATCATGCTGACCGAATCCGCCTGCCTGACCTGCATCCTGGGCGACATCCAGAGCGCCGCCGACCTGGTCACGCCCGACCCCGCACTGCGCCTGGCCGTGGTGCGCGGCTCGCTCGCCTACCTGGCTGAGCACTTCGACTTCACGCAGCCGCCCTCGACGCACATCACCGCCGTGCATCGCATCCTCAAGCAGGTGACCGGCAACCCGCTGCCCTTCGCCGAACGTAGGGAAGCGGCCAACCGCGCCGGCCTGGCGATGCGGGCGCGGCTGGCCGTGCAGGCTGCCGCCGTGGCCGATGAGCGCGAGCGCTTCCGCTTCCTGGCCATGTGGGCGCTGGCGTCGAACAGCCTCGACTCGCGCACCGCCGGCCACGGCTATGCCTTCGACCCCGCCACCGCCTACGACTACATCGCGGCCTACATCCAGCGCGGCCTGGCCGTCGATCAGCTTGACCAGTTGTATGCGGCGCTCAGGCCCGGCCTGCGCCTGCTTTACATCCACGACAACGTCGGCGAGATTGTGCTCGACGGTCTGTTCATCGGCGAGTTGCGCCGGCTGGGCGCGCACGTGACGAGCGCGCTGCGCGGGGGGCCGATTACCAGCGATGCGACGTGCGACGACGCGCTGGCGGTGGGGCTCGAACGCGACGTGGACGAGCTGATCCTGGCCGGGCCGGACACGCTGGGCGTGTCGTTCGCCGAGATGTCACCGGAGCTACGCCAGGCGCTGGACTCGGCTGATCTCGTGATCACGAAGGGGCAGGCCAACTACTACGTCTTCTCGGCCTACCGCGCTCAGGTGGCGGGGCAGGTGTTTGGTCTCTTCACGATCAAGTGCGAGCCGGTGGCGCGGGTGTGGAGTGTGCCGTCGCGCTCGATGATCGCGGCGTGGTTGTGAAGGGCGGGGGGCGGCTTAGGAGCCGAATTTATTCGAGCACGCCCAAGCAGCAACCAGCCCGGAAGCCAGATTCATGAGCGACGATGTATCGCTCCGTAGGTGCTGTCTTTGGCGACGGGGCGGCGCGGTTGTGGGGGAGCGCGGGAATGAATTCCGCTTCTAATACTACTACCGTACTTTAAGAA
>CAYOEZ010000260.1:0-6145 GCA_964402955.1 uncultured Ktedonobacterales bacterium
TTGGAGACAAGATCGGCGCCGTGGAGCAATTCCCGATCATCTGCACCACCTTCCGGCTTGGAGAGCACTGGCAAGCCGGCGCCATGTCACGCACGCTGCCCTGGCTGGTCGAGATGCAACCTGATCTCTTTGTCATGCTCGGCAAGGAGTTGGCAGAGGACCGCGGCATCAAGAAGGGAGACATCGTGACGATCACATCGGCGCGCGGCGCCATTAGCGCCGTGGCGATTGTCACGCCGCGCATGAAACCGCTGACCGTGGCAGGGAAGAAAGTGCATATGGTACGGCTGCCCTGGCATTGGGGCTGGCAGGGGCTGGCCACGGGCGACGTTGTCAACGATATTACCCCGCATGTTGGCGATGCCAACGTGATGATACCTGAGTACAAGGCATTCCTCGTCGATATCCATAAGGCACAGAGGAGGTAAGCAAGCATGGCCCCGTATGGAATGCTGATCGATGAAACGAGATGCACAGGCTGCCGCGCCTGCCAGGTAGCATGCAAACAGTGGAATGACTTGCCCGGCGAGAAGACATTCAACCGTGGCAGTTACCAGAATCCGCCCAACCTGTCGGCCAGCACCTGGAACTTGATCGAGTTCCGTGAGATAGAGAACGGTGATAACGTCGGGTTTCACTTCACGAAGAGGGCCTGTATGCACTGCTCCCACCCGGCGTGCGTCTCCGTCTGCCCGGTTGCGGCTCTGAAGAAGACGTCGGACGGTCCCGTGGCGTACGACGACAAGAAGTGCATCGGCTGCCGCTACTGTATGGCTGCCTGCCCGTTTGGCATCCCGACTTTCGAATGGGATAAAGGGCTGCTCGGGCAGCCGGTCATTCGCAAGTGCACCTTCTGCATCGACCGGGTGAGAAATGGATTGACGCCATCATGCGCCAAAGCGTGTCCAGCTACGGTCATCACCTTCGGCGATCGGAGCGATCTCGTTGCCGAGGCGCAAGCACGCATCGCCAAGAACCCGGGCAGATACGTCAACCATGTCTACGGGCTGAATGAAGCGGGTGGCACATCGATTCTCTACCTGGCGTCCGTGCCTTTCAATCTGCTGGGCCTGCCCACGCTCGGGTCAGAGCCTGTCACGCGCTTGAGCGAGAACGTGATGAGCCAAACCGTACCATTTGCCATCGGCTGGACTGCCTTGCTGGCTGGTATCTATGGCATTGTCCGGTTGCGCGAGCGCGGCAAGCGCACGGCAAGCGCCGAGGCAGCGGCGGTGGTCGAGGCCGCGCCTTCGTCTGTTGACTCTGATGACGATGGCAAGGAGGCTCTCACGTGAACCAACTTCGTGCTGTCCGGACGCGTGTCCCGCTCCCAGCAGTCGTTCTGGGTGGGATACTGACACTGGGTGTGCTGGTTACGCTCTACCGTTACCTGAGAGGCCTGGGAGCGATGAGCAACCTGTCGGATGCCTTTCCCTGGGGGCTGTGGATCAGCTTTGATCTGCTCTGTGGCGTAGCGCTCGGGGCCGGCGCCTTCACGACGGCATTCATGGTGTATATCCTCGGCATCGAGCGCTACCGCCCACTGCTGCGCCCGGCGATCCTCACCGGCTTCCTGGGCTACGTGATGGTTGTGGTTGCATTGCTTGTCGACCTGGGGCGGCCAGAACGCATCTGGCACCTGATCTTCTACTGGAACACGCACTCGGTTCTTTTTGAGGTCGGCTGGTGTGTCATGCTGTACACCACCGTGCTGGCGTTAGAGCTCAGCCCCGTCTTCTTCGAACGCCTCAGGCTGAAGACTCCGCTGCGCATCATCCACGCCATCACAATCCCACTCATCATCGCAGGTGTGCTGCTGTCCACACTGCACCAATCATCACTTGGGTCGATGTTCCTTGCCATGCCGGACAAGGTGTATCCACTGTGGTACTCGCCGCTGCTGCCCGTTCTCTTCTTTCTGTCGGCAGTTGCCGTGGGCCCAAGCATGGTGATCCTCGAGGCAACGATCAGTGCGCGGGCGTTCAAGCGCGAACCGAAGTTCGAGCTTCTCGCCGGATTGTCCCGCTTCATCCCCTTTGTCCTGGGTCTCTACCTGGCGCTCAAGCTTGTCGAGTTGGTTGTGGTGGGCGAGGTCGGACTGCTCTTTGTCCCGCGCGTGGAGACGCTCCTGTTCTGGATAGAGATCCTGGTTGGCATTGTCACACCGCTGATCCTGTTCTTGACGCCTGCCACCCGGCGCAGCGCCTCGCGCTTGTTGGCAGCAGCACTGCTGCTGATCGCTGGCGTTGTGCTGAACCGCTTCAACGTCAGTCTGCTGGCTTTCACGCACACGGCGGGCGCCACCTACATTCCGCACTGGATGGAGATCGCAGTTACCGCCGGAATCGTGTCAGCCGGTATCATAGCCTACTGGGTGGTGGCCCGCTTCTTCCCGCTCTTCACCCCTGAGTCACGCGGTCACGGCACGTCGGACACATAGGGTTAGCGAGTAAGCGCACTGCGTGGCGGGTCCGCTGGACCCGCCACAGTTTTCAACAAAGCATGGAGGCGGAGCAGTTGTTCAGCTACTCGGCAATTATCCTGGCGCTGAAGGATGCGGGTGGGAGCGATCCCGACCTGCGTGACAGTGTCAGCCTCTACATCGACCTGCTGGAGCTGCAATCTGGCGTGGACGCCGGGCCGTCCCGATCCCAGTTGAGCGTGACCGATGTCGCAGGACGTCTGCAGACCGGGCAGCCGCTCTTGGCGCCTGGTGCATGGATTGTAGAGAGCAGGAGTTTGGCGCCGCTCTGCGTGCAAGTGGCGCAAAAGACGGCTCAGCATCGCCGCGAGCTAACCAGGTCCCTCGTAAGCATCTCTGCCTGGTTCACCGCTCACAGCGATTCACTCGAGCGCGCCGTCATCGACTACCTCAACAGAGGTTACTGCCAGGACGCACTGGATGCAGGCCTGGATGCAGGTCTCCACCGCTTCGTCCTCGCCCATGGCATACACCCGTTCCTGCGTGTAGAGGCCGACAAGCTGACGCCTCTGATCGACATGCGTGGCTGGTTCAGAGGGATATGTCCAATCTGTGGCGGGGAGCCGGATATGGCAGCCTTAGAGCGCGACGGCGGCGGCCGGCGCCTGCTGTGCTCGCAGTGTGACTCGGAGTGGCCGTTCTTCCGCACCGTCTGTCCTTTTTGCGGTGATGATTCGCATGTCGGCTACTATGCCGCCAAGCCGGGGTATCGTCTCTATACCTGCGACGCGTGCAAGCGGTACGTCAAGACAATCGACTTGAGGGACGTGGCCGGCCAGCGGCTTTTGCCCGTGGAAAGGATACTGACGGTGAGTTTGGACGTTACAGCGCAGGCTGCCGGGTGGAAGGGCCAGGCAATTGAGGTGAGTCGCTAGTATTCACGTTTGAGTCTCGTTGACCACACAGTGGTGCAGGACGCAGATCGGATGGTTCGACCAGCGGGGTCGCCGGCTTGCAGAAGGTCGCGTGTCCACGGGAGGCATCCAGGCTGCGTCTCTACAGCCTGTCGGTGAGCCAATGCCGGAGGTCATTTCTACCGCAGAGACACCCGATAGAGCGGGGTGAGCTTCGCAGAGAGAGCCTGCCCCGCTGTATCGGGCATCGCCGAGAAAGAGCACAGAAAACCATCCACGCGCTCCCGCACCCGCATCTGAGCGATAGAAACCGGCCAGGGCTATCCAGATGCCGTCAATCGGAGTGGAGAGCAACCTCCGGCACTGCTCACAGCCAGCGTTGCCAAATCGGAGCCGACCTGCAGCGGGTGGCTGCTGCAGCCGGCGACGGTGTGCCACTCTAGCCGAGGGCGATACCCTATCCTCCTGGCGTGGGCGTCGGCTGAGGATGCAGAGCGGCATGAACCCGGCTGGCCACGCCCTCGATGGTGGCAATACCGTACTCCATGCTCGGTTGCTGCCGCGTCAATATGGCCAGTGCATACATCGGCTGGCTGCCAAGCGGCATTACCAGCCCGGCGCTATTCACCCACCAGCCACCCTGGGTTGGGTTCCAACCGTCTTTGATGGCAACATCGGCGTGCAAGAGCTGATTTGTCGGCACACCAGCGCTGATGCCCCACGTCTGGTTTGGGTCGACCTGCCCCATCAGGCTGAGTGCGAGTTCACGATTGGGCTTGTCGAGGATCTCGCCCAGTGCAATCTTCGATAGCAACAGAGCAACCTCTTTGGGCGTGGAGCGGCTTGCGCCCCAAGCCTCCATCGGGTTTGGCACAGTGTTCACGAGCCCCATGGACCGCAGAGTTTCCGCGACCGCCGCACCGCCACCGATGTATTCCCACAGCGCCGACGCAGAGTCGTTGTCACTCACAGTGATCATCGGCCGGAGCATGCTCATCTCCCATTCAGTCAGCGGGCGATTGGCGCGCATAGCCTGATCCATGACGGTGACCATGATGGCAACCTTGGCGACGCTGGCCATCGGCGTCAGCTCGTCACCATTATGGGTGTAGATAGTAGCGCGGCCCGGTACGATGACGGCAGCGCCGCGCGGTTCTTCTCTTGTCTCCAGAAACGCCGCCGCTTCCGGAGCCAACTCAGCCAGAGGTCGTTCGGCAAACTCGGATGTGTGTCTGGCCACGGCTGTTGCGCTCGCTGCCCGCGTCGCGCTTGGAAAGGGTGCCGATGTCTGTATGGGGCTGGGTACAACGGTTGGAGCTGGATTCGCCGGCGTAGGTGTTGCTTTATTCTGAGAGATAGGCGGCGCGCCTGCCGGCACACTGGGGGCGGCGGGTGCAGAGCCTAACCTTGCCGGGGTGGGTGTTGTCATGCTCTGAGGTGCAGGTGTTGCACCCTGCGGCCCGCCTGCCGTGGGCGTACCACGCGGGGCAGCCGTGCAGGCCGAGGTGAGCAACAGGGTAAGAGCGAGCAACAAGATCGCCCTTGATTGGGCCCGCCCTGGCATTCGTGTTTGGTTATCTGTTCTTGGCTCGATACGCGTCCTGGATATCATGCCTGGTTCTCCAGCATTTCCTGCGGCAGGCTCTGCCGTCGCGTCAGGATTCCGCTCAAGACGGCGCGCATCAAATCCAGCGCCTGGATAATGCATGCATCAGGCAGGCTGTAGTAGACATTTTGTGCTGGCCTTGGCATGGAGCATCTCCTTGCGCCGTGGACGGCTATCCTTGTGTACTGTCGCCGGCCACTGTGAGAGCCTGGACAATGTGCTCCGGCGTCAGGCCCGGTGAGTGGATATGGAGCGTCCGGTAGGCATCCTGGACACGCGCGGTCAGGGTAGCGGGCGACATCGCCTGGCCGCGCAGCGCCTGCTCGATGCCGCCCACAGCGACAGTGGGCAACATGGTGAAGTCGCCTGAGATCGGCACGTCATCGATGCGCTCGTTGCGCAGCCGCGCTGTGACGCGGATCAGACCGCCAGGCGCCTTGAACGCAGACTCGACCACGCGCACATCCTCGTGAATCTTGACGCCTGTCTGGCGCAGCCCGCCCTTCTCGTGCAACCACTCGTCCGATGCCAAGCGCTTATCGATGTCAGTCGCTACTGCTTCCTCTGCTGCGCTCCACTCGCCGCGCACGACCTCGACGCCCAGCGCTTCAGCGCACGATATGAAC
The DNA here is from genome assembly GCA_964402955.1 of uncultured Ktedonobacterales bacterium. Lineage (GTDB taxonomy): Bacteria > Chloroflexota > DTOL01 > DTOL01 > DAOUCN01 > CAYOEZ01. The sequence continues at coordinate 5,569 of CAYOEZ010000260.1, forward strand.
CTGCCCACGGCGCTGCAACTGGCTGTACCGTAGCTGTTCACCTTTACCCTGGGAATGTGGCATACTGCCCGCCATGACGCTACAAGAAGAAGTCGTCTCCTTGCGAGACGAAGTGGCCCATCTGCAATCTGTGAATCTGGAACTGCGCGGTCAACTGACCGCGGCCGAGGCGCGCATTGCCGAGTTGGAGCAACAACAGAAGCCACCGTCTGCCAAGTCCCCGCCATCGTTCGTGAAGGCCAAGCGCCCCAAGCGAGACACACCAGACGGCAAGCGGCAGAAGCGAGACAAGACGCACAACACGTCTCGTCGTCGTGAGAGGCCGCCCCGTTTTGATCGGCATGCCTTGGATCAGTGCCCCGTGTGTGCGTATCACCTGACGGGTGAGAGTCTGGACTACAGTCGCCAGGTGATTGAGCTCCCGCCACCGGCGCCTGTTGACGTCACCGAACACCAAGAGCCTTTCCGAATAATCCTGAGGCACGAAAGGCGATCAAGGCACAGGCGAAATGCAGAAAAGCAATGTAGTTCTCAGGCTTCTTCTCCCAGCGAACAAGGATGCGGCGAAAGCGGTTCA
>CAYOEZ010000261.1:0-6134 GCA_964402955.1 uncultured Ktedonobacterales bacterium
ATTCCGTATCGTCTATAATCCGTTGCGCTGTGGGCGGGTGGCCGAGTGGCTAATGGCAACAGGCTGTAAACTTGTCGCTCTTGACTGAGCTACGTGGGTTCGAATCCTACCCCGCCCACCATTTTCCGGTCATCTGGACCTTTCGCGCAGCCGCGTGAAAGGTTCTTTTTCTATGTGTTTCCTGGCCTGGAGTTCCGATCTTTTGGAAAGATCGGAACTCCAGACTCTGAGACGCCAGAAGGAGCCACATGAAATACACATTCTCTCCCGATTTCGCGGCCAGGTTCCCCACCTTCATCCGCTTCGTCGTCATTGCCCGCGGCGTCAACAACCAGGGCGAGAGCGACGAGCTTAAGCAGATGCTCAACGAGGCGGCGCTTTCCGTCCGCAACGATGCCGCGCTGGCCAACAGCGGTGACCATCCCCGCATCGCTCCCTGGCGTGCGGCCATGCGCAGCTTTGGCGCTAATCCCGACGAGACGTTGCCATCGGTGCAGTCATTGCTTGTGCGAGCGCAGCGGCCCGGCCTGGATGCGGGCGAGCCGCTCTTTGCCTATCATAACAGTATGGTTGCCCTGTCCAACTACATATCGCTCAAGCACCTGATTCCCAGCGGAACAGACGACCTGGGCCTGGCGCATGGCGATATCGGTTTGCGCCTGGCAAAGGGTAACGAGATCTACGTTGGTTTTGCCCGCAACCGCGTTGAGCGGCCCCTGGCTGGTGAGGTTATCTTCGCCGACAAACGCAAGGTGATGTGCCGCCGCTGGGTCTGGCAGCAGGGCGCACATACCATGGTCACGGCCGGCGCTCAGGATGTCACGGTCAATATCGACATTCTGCCTCCGCTCACACGCCTGGACGGGCAGGCGATCGCCGATGAACTGGCTGGGCTGATTCGCCGTTTCTGCGGCGGCGAGGTGAGCATCTTCGTCCTCGACGCACAGCATCCCGAGATCGAGTTTGCCACGCCGCCCTTCACATTCAAGGAAACAGTCTACGATACGCTCGAGCTGCGCGGCTACATCGAGCAGACCGACAACCGCGCCGCTGTGCGCAGCCTGCTCGACGCCGGCACCACCGTCTATGAGGGCTTCGACCCCACCAAGCCGTCATTGCACGTCGGCAGCCTGATGTCGCTGATGGTCTTCCACTACCTGCAAGAGGCCCGCAGCCGCCTGATCTTCATCCTGGGCGGCGGCACGGCGCAGATCGGCGATCCGTCGCTGCGCAGCCAGTCGCGCAAGATGTTGAGCTCCGAGGAAGTGGCCCAGAACGCACTGGCCATGAAGGCTCAGGTGCAGGGGATGAATCTGGTCAATTTCGAGCAGGCGAAAGCTGCGCCGGACAAGCCCGCTGCCATCATGCTCGACAATGTCAACTGGCTGCACATGGACCTGCTGGAGTTTGCGCGCGAGGTGACTCCGCACTACAGCGTCAATCGGTTGGTCAAGCGCGAGGATTTTGAGAAGCGTCTGGCTACCAGCCAGTCACTCTCTCTGTTCGAGTTCCTTTATACGGCGCTGCAGGGCTTCGACTACCTGCACTTGAATGACGAGTATGCCTGCCGTGTGCAGATGGGCGGCAACGACCAGTGGCTGAACATCCGCGAGGGCGCCGATCTGATCCGCAGCAAGTACAACGAGGCCAAAGCGCGCCAGGAGAACGACGTCGAGTTGACCGATCTGGAGAAGACGCGCCTGGCTAACGGCGGCGATGCCTACTCGATGACCTTCCCACTGTTGATGGACCCCACCGGCCAGAAGATGGGCAAAACTACCGTCGGCCAGACGATCTGGCTGGCTGGCGAGGGCGCATCCAGCACCACACCCTTTGACTTTTACCAGTTCTGGGTGAACTGCCCTGACCAGGACTTGGGACGTAACTTGTGCCTCTTCACCTTCCTCTCGCTGGACGAGATCGACGAGATTCTGGCCGGGCACCCGCGCGCGGCGCAGCACCGCCTGGCCTATGAAGTCACCAAAATCGTCCACGGCGAGGAGACGGCGCGCCGCCTGCGCGATGATTCCGGCCGCGCCTTTGGCAGCGGCGGCCTGCCCACCGACGTGCCGACGTACACCATGAGCGCAGCCGACGCCGAGGCGGGCGTCTCGATCCTCACGATCCTGGCGGCTGTCGGCGTCGAGTCGAAGTCGCAGGCGCGCCGCTTGATCGAGCAGGGCGGCGTGACGCTCAACGACCAGCGCCTGAGCAAAGCCGACCGCGACCGCGTAATCGGCCTGGCCGACCTGCGCGACTTTGACGGCCAGAAAGCGGCGGTCCTACGCTACGGGAAGGGGAAAGCGGCGACGGTGGTGCTGGGATAGCGTCGGTCTGGACAAACCATGCCGATCAGCGATGGATTTTCAATGATTGAGCCTGGCTTCATATCAAAGCCAGGCTCGATCTGTCTCACGTGAGGGAGCTCTGTCGCTTCACCACAAACTCGCAGTAGGCATCACCATCGAGCACATTGTGGGCGTGGATATACTCATAGTCGGGATTGTAGGCGTGGTACTTGGCCTGGTCGACCATGCAGTACATGCGGCCCAATTCCTCCGCTCCCAACTCCTGCCAGACGGCGGCCAGCGGGCAATAGGTAGCGATGGGATGCTCTTCGCCGCTCTCCAGCGTCACGCTGCTTATATCCCAGCCCACGCTCGGCAAATCGGCGACCTTGTTGAAGTTCTCATCGGTCAGCGGCAGCCCCATCGCCTGCACGCCCTCGCGCACAGCCTTGCCGCAGTGTTCACCATAGGCCCACACTGCTTTGGCGATCAGCCGTTTGCCCTCTTCCTCGCCCAGTTCGTCCAGCAACGTTTTGCCGAAGTAGTAGTAGAGCAGGGCCGTCCGCCGCGCCATCAGGCGGACGTTAGCGGCTGCTTCCCGACGTGAAACCATTGGCGGTTCGGACATTTCTGTTTCTCCAGGGTAAAATGGGACGCTGATGCACGCTGAAAGGGCCGCGGAAAGGACGCGGATGTCTTACACTCTCACCAGCGACTCTTCCGCGGCCCTTTCCGCGCCAATCCGCGTCCCCTGCGACGTTGCCTACCGGTACGCCTGCGGTGTGTATGCCGGCAGCTTCTGGGCGGCGAAGATCTTCTGCAAACGGGCGAAGCGCTGGATGCCGTTGACAAGCGGAATCGTCGGCCAGGTGTCACCGATCAGCGGTCGGCAATACTTGATGAAGTCGTCCGTTACGTCGATGCGGCTGGGAGCGATCCACTTGGCCGGGAAGTTGCGCTCCGAGTTGGCGACCAGCTCGAGAGACACCTTGTCGTAGCGTACGTTGTAGACCTCGCCCGGCTCGCGCAGGATGGTGCTCATGTAGCCGTTGCCGTCGCGGGCGGCGATCAGTGCGGCCTTCTGGCCCAGCTTATACGCCTCGTCCAGGTCGACGGTCGAGGCATAAATCATGCTGTGGCGCTGGTCGGTGCCCATGACATTGCCGCGCGCCGAGCCTTTCGCCTTCAGCCCCACCTTGTTCAGGTAGTTGACCACGGTCTGCTCGACGGTCGTCTGGCTGGCCGAGAACTGGGTGTGGCCGAAGCTGTCCTTGCTCTCGCCAATGTCGCCCACGTCGAAGCCCTCGCTGATGACAACGATGCAGCGCCCGCTGCGCGTGAGCTCGTCGTTGACGAAGTCGGCCATCTCAGGCAGCTTGACGCCCGATTCGGGCAGGTAGATTTGCAGCGGTAACTGGCGCAGCGGGTCGCCCAGGCGGGCGGCGGCCGGGATAAAGCCAATCTTGCGCCCCATCGTCTGCAAGACAAGCACAGGGTCGGCAGGCGAGGAGCCGTTGTTTTCTTCGTTGGCGCCCTGGATGTTCAGCGCCCAGTAGCGGGCAGTGCTGGCATAGCCGGGGGTGTGGTCAATCAGCTTGAACTCGCTGTCGCCCACGTCATTGTCAATGGTCTTGGGCCCGCCGGTCGCGACCAGGTCCATGCCGCGCTCGTTGGCCATCTTGGCGACTTTGTGCGCCGTGTCCATCGAGTCGTTGCCGCCGATGTAGAAGAAGTAGCCGATGTCGTGCGTCTTGAGGACGGCCATGACGCGGTCGAAGTCTTCCTTCTGGCTGCCCTTGAGCTTGTAGCGGCATGTGCCGATGCTGCCGGCGGCCGGGGTCACGCCCAGGAGGGCGATCTCATCCTCAGGTTGCTGCGAAAGGTTGAGCAACTCTTCTTTCAGCACGCCCTCGATGCCGTGCCAGCCGGCAAACACGGCGCCGAAGGTCTCCGGCATGGATTTGCATAGGTCCAGGATGCCGCGCAGGGTGTTGTTGATCACCGGCGACGGCCCGCCCGATTGGGCCACGATCACGTTCTTTGCTTTTGGCATGTCTCACTCCCGTATTGTTTTCGCCGCCGAGGTCAGGCTTAGCCGGGAATGGTTGTCCATCGGACCTCGGAGGTCTCGCATCCTGCACAAACTCTGCTGCCGTTCGTTGTAACCACGGTGGGGTAGGTCAGAGGTGTCGATGATGCTCACTCTACTCGCCGCCGGTCGGGGATGGGTTCGCCAGAGACCAGGCTGTACAACACGTCAGGGCACAGATCCACATCGTTTGGCCAGATGATCGTTCCGGCTTCTGAATCCACCCTGACCTGTCGGAAAAACCTCACATCTTCCAGTGGCGCAAACACGCCGCCCCGGCCAACGACGCGCCCTCGAAAGTCAATCTCGCCATGTCTGCCATCACTGAAGCGCAGTTCAAGGCGATAGTCACCCATGTATCGGACGTGCGTGATTCGTGGTAGCATTTCTCCCTCCTTACTCAAGAGGAGCGATTTTCACGGTCGGCTGGTCATGGCGCAATCGTTCCCAATTGGCCAGCAACTCGCGCTGGTGGAGGGCGGCCCATTCAACAACCATAGAAAGAGCGCGCTGCGGTAGGCCTCCCTGGCGGACAGCGATCGGATCAATGCCGACTTCTATCTCAGCACCGGCATAGATAGCGTGGAAGTGCGGCGGCATATGTTCGTCGAAGTACATGCGGATGACGATACCGAAGAAGCGGCTCACTTCTGGCATGCGCCCTCCCTATCATATTTGGCGGCCGGCTGCTGCTCCCTCCAACGATTCCAATCATAATCTGTTTGCACAGGGATGTCAAGCAGCCGCGTTCTGTCATGTAGAACGTCACTTACAATCTCCTGAACTCTGGTTGCCATACTGCCCACTCCCTGTCCTAGCCCACTTTCAGCATTCTGTACTCACCACTTAGCACTCCGTACTCAGCACTCTCTACTCAGACACCCACTCCGTGTGGAACGCGCCCTCTTTGTCGACACGACGGTAGGTGTGAGCGCCGAAGTAATCGCGCTGCGCCTGCGTGAGATTAGCGGGCAGGCGCGCGCTGCGATAGGCGTCGTAGTAGGCCAGCGATGCGCAGTGCGCCAGCATGGGGATGCCCATGCCCACCGCTGTCTGCACGACGAAGCGCAACGAGTCCTGCCGGCTTTCCACAGCGCTGCGGAAGGCAGCGTCCAGCAGCAGGTTGACCAGGTTGGCGTTGCGTTTATAGGCGTTGGTGATATCGCTGAGCAGTGTGGCGCGAATAACACAGCCGGCGCGCCAGACACGGGCGATCTCGCCCGGCTTCAGATCATACTTGTATTCCTCAGAGGCCATCTTGAGCAGCGCCAGGCCCTGGGCATAGGACATGATCTTGCTGACGTAGAGAGCATCGCGGGCGGCGTTGACTAGCTTTTGCCGGTCGCCGGCGTAGCGGATGGTGGGGCCGTGCAACACTTTGGCGGCCTGCACGCGCTGCGGTTTGAGCGCTGAGATGATGCGGCTCTCGACGGCGGCATTGATCGTCGGGATCGGCGCGCCGACATCGAGGGCATTCTGGCTGGCCCATTTGCCGGTGCCTTTCTGCTGCGCCTCGTCCAGAATAACATCCACAATCGGCTTGCCCGTGTCGGGGTCGACTTTCTCGAAGATATTGGCGGTGATCTCGATCAGGTACGACTTCAGCTCACCTTTGTTCCATTCCGAGAAGACGCTGCGTAGCTCGCGCGCCGACAGGCCCAGGCCGCGCTGCAGCAGGTCATACGATTCGGCGATAAGCTGCATGTCGCCGTACTCGATGCCGTTGTGCACCATCTTGACGTAGTGCCCCGCGCCGC
>CAYOEZ010000262.1:0-6115 GCA_964402955.1 uncultured Ktedonobacterales bacterium
CGATAGACGAACCAGCCGAAGCCCGTGATGGACAGTGTGCTGAACACCATGTCGCGCACATAGATGCGGGGAGCGCGCGCCACGGCCAGGTCGAACGAGAGAAAATACATGGTCAGGATGACGAAGAGAACGGAAAGAGCGACGACAACACTGAAAAGCTGGTTGGTGTTGTATTGCCTGGTGCGCTGCAAGTAGTTGCCTTGCTCTGCCATCAGCCCACCCATGGCATGGAAGACGATCAGCCCCAGGACAGTCGCGCTATATATCTCCATCACGATCGGCACCGGCTGATCTGTTCCCCGCACGAGAATGGCCGCGATGATCACATTGAGGAGGAGGGTGACGGCGGCGGCAATGGCAATGCGCCGTGAAAGCTGCCCCAGAACGGTGCTCGCGACGTCCTCAAGCCTGAAGCGGAACAGCGCCTGCGGCACGAAGAAGGCCACGAGATAGGCGATGCACCCCAGCGCGGCAGCCAGCGGGGCGTTTTCGCCTTTGCCCAGGCCCGATGCCATTTCCCAGTAGAGCGCGCCAAAGCCGAGACTGAAGATGACTTGTGCAGCAGCATTCATATGTTCTATCCTCAATTGGCCGGTTGCCGTCATTATACCACAGCCAATGCCGCGCTGTATGCGCAGAAACGGTGATTCTCAGCCAGTTGCCTGCGTGTAGTCGTCCATCGTGTCGATGTCAAGCAAGATGCCCCTGTCGCCTGTTTCCACATACGATATGTCGGCCTGATGGGCGGCGAAGAGCATGCTGCCGCCGCGGTCGCCGCGCAACGCCATCAGCTCGCCAAAGAGGGGACGGGCAAAGAGGACGGGATTGCCGCGCTGACCGTTGCAGGTGGGGGCCACGATGGCGTGGCCCGTTCGTGTGAAGTGGTCAACGACCGCTTCGATCGCTGCTGCGTTGAGGCGGGGCAGATCGGCAGGCACGAAAAGCGCCGCCTGAGCAGCGGATGACACACACGTCAGCCCGCAGCGCAGCGACGACGCAATGCCTTCTTGCCATTCCTGGTTGGCGACTATCTGCACCGGACGGCCTGTCAGGAAAGGAGCGATCGCACCGGCGGACGCACCCAGTACCACGATCACATCTGTCAGTCCGGCTGCCAGGACGGCGTCAACGACGTGCAGCAGCATGGGCTGGCCGTCGACAGGCAGGAGTTGCTTGGGGCGTCCCATGCGCTGCGATGCGCCTCCGGCCAGAACTACAGCGCTGACAGTCATGTTACCATTTCTCCAACACTGGTTGCTCGGCCAGAGCAGCGCCGATGAGCACGTGTGTGACGCCTGGCAGCTTGCGCAGGCGCCCGGCAATGGCGCGCGCGCCGCGCAGGGCGATCTCGTCCTCTACCTTATTGATGAAGGGATAGAAGCGTGCGCTCGCCGGCACGCCCTTGCGCCCGGCGCGTGGATCGGCCAGCAGGAGCGCGATGTGGCCCGGATTAAGCGGAGTCCCTTCGGCGATGCCCAGCAGAGCGGCGATCTGTGCGGGCCGGTGGGCAATCTCGGCTGTGAGCGGCTCGCCCAGTGCTTCGATGCCGGCGATCGCCAGCACGTGTGTCGTCGATGGTGGAATCACCGGCTCGTGGGCTGCGGGCGCTTTGATCGACAGGCCGCGCGCCCCATCGGCCTCGACAAGGACATAATCGACACCCGCCGTCTGGGCAATGCGCAGCACGACGTCTGGATGAACGCCAACCAGCTTGCTGGCCGATGAACTGTCCTGCGCGCCGGGCACTGCTTTGCGCCCGGCGGCAACGGTCACCACCTGTCCCTGCCCCACAAAATGGCACAGGGCGCTGAGTAGAGCGTCCCCGTTGGCCTCGACCAGCAGCGTCCCTTCCGGCTGCCAGATGGAGGTTGTGGTCGTTGAGATGACGCAAGCTCCCTGCGCCGCCAGTTCAGCAGCCAGGCGCTGCAGCGCTGCCGTCTTGCCGCCAGCCCCCACGGCGGCAACGATGTCATGGCGCTGGAGGCCGAGTGCTTCGTAGATGTGCATCGCTTGGTCACGTCTCCTGTATGGAGCAGGTACCTGGGGCCGGGTCCTGCCAAACGAAAGGGGCATCGCAATAGGCGGATGCCCCTTCTGTTTGTGTCACATCGTATGTGGCGCCAGCGCAGCCGATCGATGGGGTTATGTGCGCGCCTTGATGATGAAGGCGCAGCACATGTCGCCCTTGCTCTGCTGATCGGTGCGAGTTATTTCAGCATCGAGAAGACGCCGCAGCAGGCTCTCATCATGGGCGCATGGCTGAGGGAAACGCTGCGAAATCTTGTAGATCGGGCAATTGTGCAGTGTCAGACGGTAGCTGCCGTTGGAGTGATCATATTCGCTCAGGCTGCCGTTCTCGTCGAAAATGCGGGTGACTTCCTGAACACGGGTATCCAGGTCTTTCCCTTCCATGCGCTGGGAACATGCCGTATAGAGGCGCTCCTCGCGTCGCGCAAAGAGAAGATCGATCTTCTCTTCACCGTCCAACGCCTTGATATCGTCAAGGAGGCCAATCATCAACTGCGGATAGTTCTTGGGGAAGAGATCGTCTGCCAGAGGTGTGAGCGAATAGACGTAGGTTGGTCGTCCCATAGGCCGGCGCACAGTGGCTGCCCTGATCAGATCATCGCGCTCTAAGGCCGAAAGGTGTCTGCGCACAGCCATCGATGTGATGCCAAGGGCTTGGCCAAGGTCCTTGGCTGTCATGCCGCCCTTTTTCTTCAGTAGGTCCAGGATTTGTCGTCTCGTCGAGGGGGTCTGCCGCTCCATCTGTCACACTCCTTAGACGCAGCTTATCGGCCCACGGATACTGCTTTGTCACTCTTTGTAGATATTGTACCATTAATTGCGTCATTTGTAAAGGATATGGGCATATAAAACATAGAAACCAATATGAGCATATACAATATATTATACGCAGAGCACATAAAAGCATGGGTGTCACTCGAGTGACACCCATGCTTTTGACATCGGTGGCGTCAGGCTACGGCGCAACGGTGCGCCGGAAGGTCAGCAGGAAGTTGACGTGCTGATTCAGGGGCAGGCCCATGCCCACGACGCGATCGCTGGGCAGCCCACCGGCCCAACCCGAGTACGGTCCCGGCACATGGTCTTTTAGCGGGTCCCAGGTGGGAACGCTGGCCCAAATCGGCAAATCCGCGCTGTAGCCGTCAGGGTTACCGCTTCGCTGTTCCGTTATTTTGCTGCAATCCTGATAGGGCAACCAGGAAAAGCCCAGGCAGACGTGCAGGCCGAGCAGGCTCTGGCCATTTTCGTCTTCAAGCCGGTAATAGACGTTGTGGTTGCCGTCCGACTCCGTCGGGTCCTGGTAGATCGCCCGCGTCAACCGCCAGTAGACTTGCCCGCTCGTCACGTTGGCCGGCGAGACTGACATGTGCAAAATGTCGGGAATGCGCCAGTCGACGCCCGTCCACGTGGGCGACGGCCCGGGTGTTACGGTGATGGTGCGCGTCGCCGTGGCCGCTGGGATGGCAGTCTGGGTTGCGGTTTTGGTCACTGTGGGAGTGACTGTGGGCGTTGGCGGCGGATCGACGACGATGACGGGCAGATAGGCGCGATAGGTCCAGCCACCCACAGGAGTGTTAGCGGGCGTCGGCGTTGCGCTCTCCGTGGGTGTGGATGTGATGGTCGGGGTATCCGTTGGCAGCGGCGTGACGCTGGGCGACGGCGTAATGCTGGGCGATGGGGTGACGCTTGCGGTCGGGGTCGGCAGCGCCACGGCATCGCGCAGAGCAGTGAGCACACCCGTCTGATAGCTGACCACGTACACGCGTCCCAGGGCGGCGTCGACGGCAATGCCCTGCCCGCCGTCCTCCGCATCCTCGGCGCCCAGCGGCACGCTTGCCAGGAGCGCTCCGCTAGCGCCGTCGCGCACTTGCAGTGTTGCCTGGCCGTCGCTGATCACGACAATGAACACGTGGTTGGTCGCCGCATTGACGGCTACGCCGTAGCCCTTGGCGCCCAGGGGAACGGCTGTATGGCTGCTGCCCGGGTCAACCATGTGCAGCTTCTGGTCAAACTGGTTGGTGACGTAGACGCGACCAGTCGTGGCGTTGACGGCCACTCCGAATGAGCCGCTGCCGGTGCTCAGGAAATCAACGATATTGCCTTCTGTGTCCAGGACGAATGTTCCCGGACTGGCGTCCAGCATTGTCACGTAGGCGCGACCGCTGGTCGGATTGGCGGCCACCAGCGCCGGATGCTTGCCGATGACTGTTGTGGTGATGGGCTGCGCAGTCGTGGCGTCGAACACGGCGACAGTGTAGCCGCCGTCGTCCGTGCCGAAGTTGGCGGCGTAGACGCGGTTATTGGCGCTGTCGACGGCAATGCCCCAGGGGAAGAAGCCCGATGGCTCGGTCTGGGCGGCGCCGCTGTCGGGATTGATCACCGAGATGTTGCCGCTGACACGATTGGTGACAAAAACCATGCCTGTCTGCTCGTTGACGGTGACGCCATTGGCCTGATTGCCGCCGGTGGCCAGGTCCTTGATGGGGGCGCCGCTGCCGCCATCGATAACCTTGACGATGTTTTCCAGGATCATGGTGACGTAGACGTGATGGCGGGTGGCGTCAACGGCCAGGCTTTGGGGATGGATACCGACGGTGGTGGTAAAGACGATGCCGACTGTGCCGGTGGGCATGGGCAACGGCGTGAGCGTGGCGGTGCGGGTGGGTGTCGGCGTGGCGGCCGGTACGGTAGCCGTGGCGGTGGGTGATGCGCTGGCAGTGGGCGTCGCCGTCGGCGCAATGTTGGTCGCAGTGGCTGTGCGCGTGCGCGTGCGCGTGGCTGTTGCCGATGGCAGCGCCGTCGGCGAGTTGGTGCGCGTCGGCGTCGCGGTCGGCGCGGGCACGGCGTCATTGATGACGAAGAGCTTGCCCGACTGATAGCCCGTCACATAGATGCGGTTGAGCATCGGGTCGACGGCCAGCCCCTGGCCGCCCTGATTGACATCGTCTGCTGACAGCCACAATGGTGTTCCGAGTACATTTGTGTCTCCGTCCAGCAGCAACAGTGACAGACCGACCTGGCTGACGAGCGTGACGAAGATGTGATTGGTCGTCGGGTTGACGGCAACGTTGACCGGAGGATGCGGCAGGGCAATGTGTGTCAATCCGCCGAGTGGGTCGCGCACCCACAACGTCGGATGCGCAGTGTCATTATTGACAACATAGAGGAGGCCGGTGACGGGGTTGAAGGCTACGCCGCGTGGGGCAGCGCCCACGGGGGTGGGCCCCAAGGTGACATCGCCCGTGGCGGCGCTCACCTGAAACAATCCGGTGTTGTCGGCTGAGATGTAGACGCTATTATTGACGGCGTCAACACAGACAAATGCTGGCCTGTAGATGTTGCCAGTGGTCTTGAAGACGCTTGCCGCGGTTCCGTCGACGACCGTGATGGAGTTGCTACCGAAGTTGGCGACGAAGACGCGATTGGTCTGCGGGTGGACGGCCAGCCCCCAGGGAGTGGCGCCGACGGTAACCAGCCGGCTCAGGCCGGTGGCAGGGTCAATGATGGACAGTGTGCCGCTGTCGCGATTGGTCACGTAGACCTGGTGGGTCGTGCTGTTGACGGCGACAGCGTTGGGATGGCTGCCCAGGCTGCCCAGGGAATTCAGTTGGGTCATCGTCTCGCCGTCGATAACCGCCACATTAGCGCTATTGCCTGCATCGTGGAGTCCCACATAGACGCGCCCTGTGCTGCTGTCGACCGCGACGCCTCGTGGCTTAGAGCCGAGCGTGATGGCAGTCAGGACGGCGAGAGTGGGCGTCGGAGCAGCGTCTGTTTGCCCGTCACCCCGTCCCTCCTCTTGCAGCGGGGCGGGAGAGGCTGCAACTCCCCGCGCTGCGAGGGAGACAAGAATGAGCAGGACACTGGTCACGAGCAGAGTGATCTGGCGCATGGCTACGTCTTCCTTCGTCGCGCAACGGGCGCTGTTTCGTCGCTTTCAGGGCCACGGCCTGTGCAAAGTCCCTTGACAGGCGCAACGATGCGTAGGGGCAGGTCTGAGACCTGCCCGCCTGCCCCGTGTGGTGGTTGGGAAGGCAGGTCTGAGACCCATATGCGCTAACTTAAGAAATGCAGGTGCATGGATTGG
>CAYOEZ010000263.1:0-6106 GCA_964402955.1 uncultured Ktedonobacterales bacterium
GCAGTAGCCCTCAATACAAGAGACGACATTCATCCAAAAAGATGACGCTCACCCTACGGCTTTCGGCATATTGACAATTCGCCGCCACTTGTGATATATTCTCGCCACAATTGAATAAGCGTGCGGACGCTCTTATCACGAGAGGTGGAGGGACTGGCCCGATGAAGCCCGGCAACCAGACTGCGTTGCAGTCCAGGTGCCAATTCCGTCAGGACGTACTGCGATCCTGAAAGATGAGAGTTCTACTGGTCACTATTGAGACTTCTCTCATCGCGCGAGAAGTCTCTTTTTCTATTTGTACTGCGACCGGCGCGCCTGCCGGCCCTTTCTGCGAGGAGTTTGTATCATGCGCACGGTTTACTGGGACAATGGCATAGTAAAGTTGATTGATCAGACGCGTCTGCCCCATGAGACCGTTGTTGTCGAGTGCCGCGACTACCACCAGGTTGCTCAGGCCATCACCACCATGCAGGTGCGCGGCGCGCCGGCCATCGGCGTGACCGCTGCCTTTGGCATCGCCCTGGGCGCGCAACAGAGCAAAGCCACACAAACCGTCGCACTCCTTGCTGATATAGACCGGATCGCCGCCGAGCTGCGTACAACGCGGCCGACGGCAGTCAATCTATTCTGGGCAATCGAGCGCATGTGCAAGGTTGCCGCCGCCACAGCGCAGGCGACAGGCAGCGTGCAAGCTGTACGCGACGCGCTCCTGGCCGAGGCGCTGCAGATGGCCGAGGACGACATTGCCATCAACAAGCGCATGGGCGCATTTGGCGCAGAGCTGATCAAAGACGGCGACAGCATCCTCACCCACTGCAACACTGGTGGGCTGGCTGCGGTCGACTATGGCACTGCGCTGGGCATGATTCGCGCCGCCTGGGAGCAGGGCAAGCGCATTCACGTCTTCGTCGACGAGACGCGCCCGTTCCTGCAAGGGGCGCGGCTCACGGCATGGGAGCTCATGCAACTGGGCATCCCCATGACCCTCATTACCGACAACATGGCAGGGCACTTTATGGCGCGCGGCAAGGTCAATCTCGTCACATTGGGCGCAGACCGCATTGCCGCCAACGGCGACGCTGCCAACAAGATCGGCACCTACTCACTCTCCATCCTGGCCAAAGAACATGGCATACCATTCTATGTCGTGGCGCCGACATCGACTGTTGACCTATCTTTGCCATCTGGCGACGCCATTCCCATCGAAGAGCGCGATCCCAATGAGGTAGCCAGCATCCAGGGCATACGCATCGCTCCTGAGGGCGTGCACGCCGCCCATCCTGCCTTCGATGTCACACCGCAGCGCTACATCAGCGCCATCGTGACTGAGAACGGCATCGCCCGCCAGCCCTTTGTCGAGAGCCTTGCCAAACTCGTTCGCCGCTAGGCCAACACAGGAGAATCAACGGAGGTCAATCCCGTCATGCGTATTGTCATCAGCGGCTCCATCGCCTATGACTACATCATGTTCTTCCCTGGCTTCTTCAAGGATCACATCCTGCCCGATCAACTGCAGAATCTGAGCGTCAGCTTCCTGGTTGATTCGCTCAAGCGGCAGCGGGGCGGGTGCGCTCCCAACATCGCCTACAACTGCGGCCTGCTCGGCGAGCGCGCCACCGTGATGGGCGCTGTCGGCCAGGACTTCGGCGACTATCGGGCGTGGCTCGACGCGCATGGCGTGGACACCTCGGCCATTCGCGAAATCGCCGACGAGTTCACCTCGTCGTTTTTCGTCAACACCGACCGCGACAACAGCCAGATCGCCAGTTTCTACACCGGCGCCATGCGCATGGCGCGTGATCTCTCCTTCCACGACCTGCCCTACCGGGAGATCGCCATCGCCGTCATTTCGCCCAACGATCCCGACGCCATGCGCCGCCACGCGCGCGAGTGCCAGGAACTCCACATCCCATACATCTATGATCCCAGCCAGCAGATCATCCGCCTCGATGGCAAGGATCTGCTCGACGGCGTGTGCGGAGCCAACGTCCTGATCTGCAACGACTACGAATTTGAGATGATCAGAAACAAGACCGCGCTCTCGACACAGCAGTTGGAGTCGCTGGCGCCTGTCGTCATTGTCACACAGGGCAAAGAGGGATCGACGATCGTCACAAACGGAGAGCGCTATCACATCCCGGTCGTCGAGCCGCGCCAGGTCGCTGATCCGACGGGGGTCGGCGATGCCTATCGTGCCGGTCTCATCAAAGGCATCTTGCACGGCTATTCCTGGCCCACGACGGGACGCATGGGCAGCCTTGCCGCCGCCTACTGTCTGGAAGAGCACGGCACACAGAACCACAGCTACACCTATGCTGACTACCTGGCTCGCTACAGAGCAACCTTTGGCGAGGCGCCAGAGCTGGGTTGACAGCATCCATTCACGGTTGAAATGTGATAGATGCCAACTACGTGGGGGCGCTGCTTGCTGCGCCCGTCTGCGTCGTCTCGATAGCGCGGGTCTGGCGCAGCAAGCAGCGCCCCTACCTCAACAACAGTCCCATACGTGAGAGCATGATGCACATTCGTACGCTGTCCGGCAAGACCGAAATCCTTCCCATTCTCGCTGCCGATCGTCTGTACGCGGCCTATCCGCTGGCAGACCTATCGGATGGTCTCTTCGAGCAATGCGAGTGGGTGGTTGCAGAACGAGACGGGCCCGTCGCCCTGGCGATGACCTTCAATGGGCTGGCGACGCCGTCGCTGTTCGTCATGGGGCAAAGCGACGGGGTGAGCGCGATTCTGCGCAGCAGGCTCCATGTGCACGAGACTCATCTAACCCTACGCCTGGAACACGAGCAGGCCGTCGCCAGCGTCTACCGTTTGAGCGATGTGCGCCAGATGTTTCGCATGTATGTAGACAGGCAAAGCTTCAAGGCTTCGTCACTACAGACGATTCGCCTGCACAGCAGCGACCTGAGTGCGTTGAATGAGCTCTACAGGTGGGGCGGCCCTGGCTACTTCGCCGCCTATCAGCTTGAACAGGGCGTGTACTACGGAGCACTGGAGAACGGCAAGCTGATCTCCGCTGCCGGTACGCATGTAGTGGCGCCTGAGTACGGCATTGCCGCCGTCGGCAACGTGTACACCCACCCGGACTACCGTGGTCGTGGCTTTGCGACGGCCTGCACCGCCGCAGTGACTGCCGATTTGCTCGATATGGGCTGCGCGACGGTGGTGCTAAACGTGCGGCAAAACAATACCCCGGCTGTACGAGCCTACCAGCAGCTCGGTTATACCGTCCATTGCCCGTACATTGAAGCACGCGGGCAACGACTGGGCACAATCGGACAGATTGTCCATCGTGTACTTGGACAGAACCCGACGAAAACACAGGAAACAGACGACGTTCTGTAAGGAGTAAGCTCAATGGTTAAGCACGACGTGAAAGACCTGGGCCTGGCGCCCAAAGGCAAGCTGCGCATCGAGTACGCTGAAGCAGAGATGCCGGTCTTGCGCCTCATCCGCTCCCGCTTTGAAAAGGAAAAGCCGTTCAAGGGGCTGCGCATGTCTGCCTGCCTGCACGTGACCACCGAAACGGCAAACCTGGCGTTGACACTGGTTGCAGGCGGCGCCGATCTGGTGCTCTGCGCCTCCAACCCGCTCTCGACGCAGGACGATGTGGCCGCATCATTGGTCGCAGACTATGGCATCCCGACCTACGCTATCAAAGGCGAAGACGGCGTAACCTACTACAAGCATCTCGAGGCTGCCATCGCTCACAAGCCCAACCTGACGATGGATGACGGCGCCGACCTGGTCGCCAGCTTGCACCAGAACCACGCCAACCTGATCCCCAACGTGCTCGCCGGCACCGAGGAGACGACGACCGGCGTCATCCGCCTGCGGGCCATGGCGCAGGATGGAGCTCTCAAGTTCCCCATTCTCGCCGTCAACGAGGCCGACACCAAACATCTGTTCGATAACCGCTATGGTACGGGCCAGAGCACGCTCGATGGCGTCATTCGCGCCACCAATCTTCTGATCGCCGGCAAGAACGTCGTCGTCTGCGGCTACGGCTGGTGTGGCCGCGGCGTCGCCATGCGCGCCCGTGGCCACGGCGCCATCGTCATCGTCACCGAAGTTGACCCCATCCGTGCCCTGGAAGCAGCTATGGACGGCTACCTGGTCATGCCCATCAGCGAAGCCGCCAAGATCGGCGACATCTTCGTTACGGCCACCGGCGACATCAACGTCATCGACGAGGCGCACCTGAAGCTGCTCAAGAACGGCGCTGTCCTCGCCAACACCGGCCACTTCAATGTCGAGATCAACATCCCGGCGCTGGAAAAGCTGGCGAAAAGCAAGCGCCATGTGCGCGAATTTGCCGAGGAGTACGAATACGCCGATGGCCGCCGCGTCTTTCTGCTCGGCGAAGGCCGCCTCATCAACCTGGCTGCCGCTGAAGGTCACCCGGCATCGGTCATGGACATGAGCTTCGCCAACCAGGCGCTCGGCAGCGAATACATGATCACGCGCGGCAAGACGCTCACGCCTGCTGTCTACGTCATTCCCAAAGACATCGACCGTGAGATCGCCCGCCTCAAGCTGCACAGCATGGGCCGCTCCATCGATACCCTCACAGCCGAACAGGAGAAATACCTGGCGTCGTGGAAAGAGGGGACGTAAAGAACTCAACAGCAACTGACCAGAAATCTTGTGTGTAGTGGTCAGTTGAACGGACAATCAAAACAAGGAGAGAGGAGTAACATGAACGATACAACCTTCATGCGTTCGCGCCAGCTCTTCCTGACATCAGAGTCGGTGACCGAGGGACATCCCGACAAGCTGTGCGATCAGGTCGCAGATTCCATCCTGGACGCCATTCTTGCGCAGGACCCAAAAGCACGCGTTGCCTGCGAGGCATGCGCCACCACCGGCCTGGTTGTTCTCATTGGCGAAATCACGACCACCTGCTATGTCGACATGGGCCAGATCACGCGCAACACAATTCGTGACATCGGCTATACGCGCGCCAAGTACGGTTTCGACAACGAGACCTGCGGCGTCATGGTTTCGATCAAGGAACAGTCTCCCGACATTGCCATGGGCGTTAACACGGCGCTCGAAGCCAGGGGCCACGAGATGACAGACGCTGAAGTCGAAGCGATTGGCGCTGGCGACCAGGGGATGATGGTGGGCTTCGCCTGCAACGAGACGGCAGAGCTGATGCCGCTCACCATCATGCTTGCACACAAGCTCTGCAAACAACTTGCACTCGTGCGCAAGAACGGAACCCTCCCCTATCTCCGCCCCGACGGCAAGGCACAGGTCACCGTGGAGTATAGCTTCGGCAAGCCAGTGCGCGTGGATACGATTGTCGTTGCTGCCCAGCACGACAAGGCCATCACGCACGACCGTCTGGAAGCGGACATCAAGCACGAGGTGATCGACAAAGTCATCCCCGCCAACTTGCTCGACGGCAAGACCAAGTACTACATCAACGCCACCGGCAGCTTCGTCATCGGCGGACCGATGGGAGACTCTGGCCTGACCGGCCGCAAGATCATTGTCGACACCTATGGCGGCATCGCCCGCCATGGCGGCGGCTCTTTCTCCGGCAAGGACCCAACCAAGGTTGACCGCTCCGCTTCGTATGCAGCGCGCTGGGTCGCCAAGAACCTGGTGGCCGCCGGCATCGCCGATCGGCTCGAGATCCAGCTTTCGTACGCCATTGGCGTTGCCCATCCGCTGTCCATGATGGTCGAGACGTTTGGCACTGGCCGCTTCGCTGACGAGAAGATCGTTGAGCTGATCAACAAGAACTTCGACCCGCGCCCGGGCGCCATCATCCGCGATCTGCGCCTGCGCCGCCCCATCTACCGCGCGACCTCGGCCTACGGCCACTTCGGCCGCACAGACATCGACGCTCCCTGGGAAGTCACAGACAAGGCCGACACCCTGCGCAAGCAGGCCGGGCTGTAGATATCACTACGCTGCTGCGGAAAGCCCACCCATCCGCGACATGCGCCGACGCCAGACCACCAGGGCGCGCTGCTATTGCGCTCTAGTGGTCTTTTTTCTGACGCCCCAATGACGCGTAATTTTTCCCAGGTAGTGTATCATATTGTGTGTAAGCTGTCTTGACGGGAGAAGACAATAGGCG
>CAYOEZ010000264.1:0-6105 GCA_964402955.1 uncultured Ktedonobacterales bacterium
TTCTTCGTCGCACACATCGCTCCTCCCTGGCCTGCCAAAGCGCCAGCCTGCCCTGGGCAGTCCAGGGGGCAGGCAGAATGACAGTAATCTGCCTAATGTAACATTGTCAAACTACTTGCCTTCCATGAACTTTTCTTTTCTGGCGTCGCAGATGGGACACCGATCGGGCGCGTCGCCCATGACAGTGTGCCCGCAGACCGAGCAGACGTGCATGGTCGTGGCGGCGATGTCCTTGCCTGCCTTGACGGCTTCAAGCGCCGCGCTGTAGTACGCGAAGTGTTCCTTCTCGACCGACAGAGTTTCGCCAAATGATCCCTGGGCGGCTTTGTTCGCCTCGGCGACGGCTCCGGCCAACATGGTGGGGTACATCGTCTTGACTTCGTACCCTTCGCCGTTGATCGCGACCTGCAAGTTCTCGGCTGTGCTCTTGACGCCGCCCCAGACCCGGAAATGCCTGTGGGCGTGGACGGTCTCAGCTTCGGCAACGGTGCGGAACAGCTTGGCGACCTGGGGGAAACCATCCAGGTCGGCCTTCTTGGCAAACGCCAGATAGCGGCGGTTGGCCTGGCTCTCACCTGCGAACGCGTCCTGCAAATCCTGTGCTGTGGACATTTGTCATCTCCTGTGAAGGTGTTGGGCGTCAACGCCCGCATGCCGCGGACGCCGATTACCGGACTGGACTACTTGACCTCAAAGAACTTTGCTTTCTTCGTGTTGCAAACGGGGCAAGCGTCGGGTATGTCGCCCACGATCGTATTGCCGCAGATGGGGCAGATATGGATCACGGCTGAAGGCAGATCTCTGCCGGCCTTGAGGCTGTCGAGTGCGCCCTTATAGAGGCCGTAGTGGATCTTCTCGACGTCCCAGGCGTGGTCAAAGGTGATTTGCGCAGGCTTGTTGCCTTCGGCTTTTGCTTCGGCGATCATCTTGGGATACATCGTTTCCCACTCGTAGCCTTCGCCGGCGATGGCTACTTGCAGATTCTCTACTGTGGTCTTGATGCCTCCCATGACACGCAAGTGATTCAGTGCGTGGACGGTCTCGGCCTCAGCCGCGGCGCGGAAGAGGCGGGCGATCTGGGGATAGCCTTCCGCATCAGCCTTGCGCGCAAAGGCTGTGTACTTGCGGTTGGCCTGGCTCTCACCAGCGAACGCTGCTTGTAGATTCTCTGCCGTCGACATCGTTTCCTCCTTTATGTTGTATGTGGGTGTGAACCGTGCACGCCGACGGGCACGGCGTCATTGTTGATCGTGGAGCCCATGATGCATGGCAAGACGAGAAGCGTCGCAAGAGGACAAATGCAACATCAGTATACAGCAAGAGTGGCAAGAATGCAACTTGACAAACCCCGTTTCCTATGCTACAACGGTCACACAACAAAGGCACGATGAGAATACGAGAGGGAGGCAACTTTGGACGACAAGATTCCGCATCCTGATCTGTACCGCATCCCATTCACGTCTGACGAATGGCATGGCATGCCCTATCGCACAACGGGCTGTTCGGGGCTGCGCACGTCGCTGATCGGCATCGGAACCTGGAAATTCGGTCTGCCGGAAACCGGCGACGGCGCACGCGTCGATGAGAAGACTGCGTTTGCCATTTTCGACCGGGCCATCGAGCTGGGCGTCACTTTTTGGGACACGGCCAACCGCTACAACGACGCTTCGGGCAATGCCGAGCGGGTCATCGGGCGCTGGCTGCAGGCGAACCCCGACCAACGGCGCAACGTGATCGTCTGCACCAAGGTCTATGGCGCGATGGATGACACGAGCCCTAATCACAGCCGCCTTGCGCGGCAAAACATCCTCGACTCGCTCTATGCCAGCCTCAGACGCATGCAGATCGACTACGTCGACATGCTCTACTTCCATCTTTACGACAAAGACACCCCGATCGACGAGAGCCTGGCGGCAATTGAGGATCTTGTGCAGCGTGACCTCGTCCGCTACTTCGCCGTCTCCAACTTCACGGTCGATCAGTTGAAGTTCTACCAGGCTGTGGAGAAACGTCTGTCGCCGCGCTGCCGCGCCGTCGCGGTGCAGAATCGGCTCGACATCCTGCGCGGCGAACAGCCCGACAAGCAAGGCGTCTTGCGCTTCTGCGCAGCAAACGGCGTGGCCTTTGTTCCATACAGCCCGCTCGCTGGTGGATTGTTGAGTGATCGCTATCTCGACTTGAGCAAGGTGGGGCAAGGCGATCGGCTGTTCGATGAAGGCACGCTGGGCAAGCTGGCTGAACAGGCCGTGATCACGCGGCAACAGGCGCTGGCCGCGCTGGCTCACGAATGGGGTATGGAACTGAGCCAGCTCGCGCTCGCCTACATGCTGACGTTGCCTGGCATGGGGTCGCTGATCCCCTCTGCGTCGACGGTGAAGCAATTGGAGTCAAACGCACAGGCGGGCAAGATCACGCTCAGCGACGAACAGAAGAATCAAGTGCGCGCCATTGTAGGGATGTTGCAAGAGAACGGAAGCTGACCTGGCCGTGAGGGCCGCCTGGCGGATCCCAATCACCAGCATGAGGAGACAATGATGTTACCGACGAAGATCGTGGCTATCGGCGCAGGCAGCGACGCATTTGGCTTGAACACGCTGGCGACGCTGTTGCGCAGCGAGCGGCTGAAGGGCAGCCATCTGGCGCTGGTCGACACCAATGCCGAGACGCTGGCGCTGGTGGAACGGCTGGCGCAGCGCATGAACCGCGAGTGGGGCGCGGGCATGACGATCAGCGCGCATACCGGGCGTGCGCAGGCGCTTGAAGGCGCGCAGTTTGTCATTCTGTCCATTGAAGTTCCGCCACGCGAGGATCTGTGGAAGCAGGACTGGGAGATTTCGCTCAAGTACGGCGTGCGCCAGCCCTACGCCGAGAATGGCGGGCCGGGCGGCTTTGCCCACGCCGCGCGCAATATCCAGCCCATCATGCAGATCGTGCGCGATATGGAGCACATCTGCCCCGATGCGCTGTTGATCAACTTCACCAATCCCATGCAGCGCATCTGTGACGCGGTTGTGCGCTACAGCTCGATTCGTTGCGTCGGCCTGTGTCACCAGATCATGGTCGGCTACGCGGTGGTGGGGCTGATGCTGGCCGATGAACTGGGGATCCATGTGCAGCCAGGATTCACCGATACCCACGCCTCGCCGCACACCAACGCGCCGCGCGGCTACGTGGCACGGCAGGCTGCCAAACTGATCACGATCAAGGCTGCGGGTCTCAACCATTTCACGTGGATGCTCGATGTGCGTGAGAAGACGACCGGCCGCGATCTCTACCCGCTGTTCAGCGAACGATGGGCGAGATATGATGCGGCGTTTGAGCCGCTGACACGGCGTGTGTACGATGCTTTCGGCGTGTTTCCGATTCCAGGCGATGAGCATCTGTGCGAGTACCTGCCCTGGTGCAGCGATGTGCAGACGAAGCCGTGGCAGAAGTGTGAGCTGAGCCTGTACGATTGGGAGTACTATGCGGCGCGCCGCGACTCCCGCCACGAGCAACTGGCGGCGCTGGCGCACGGCCAGGCAGCGATCGATGCACTGCGTGAGGTTGGCAGCGAGGGGGCAGTGGAGGTTGTGGAAAATGTGGCCGGCGCGGGCGACTACTATGCACTGGCCGTCAACCTGCCAAACGAAGGCTACATCAGCAACCTGCCGCAGGGCGCCATCGTCGAGGTTCCGGGCCTGATCTGCGGCGCTGGCGTCCTGGGTGTGGGTGTGGGCGAATTACCTGCCGGCGTGGCTGAGCTGTGCCGCAGGGAGATCACAGCCGCGCGGCTGTGTGTGGATGCGGCGGTGAACGGCGACCGTGACGCCGCGCTGCAATGTTTGCTGCTCGATCCCTGTGTGACGGACATGGACGTGGCGCGCCAGATTCTTGATGACTACTTGACCAGCTACCGTAAGTATCTGCCTGTATTCTGGGAGTGAGCGGGGAATTCCACGACTCGGGATGGTCTTGGGAACGCTGACAAACGTTCTCGCGGAGCGGGGACGTTTGTCAGCGTTCCAAATCGAGAACGAGCAACCCTTTAGTGCTTGCCAGCCTCGCTGGCGATGAAATCGCCATAGGCTTTGGCGTCCATCATGGCCGTGAAGTCGGCGGGATTGCCGGGCTTGACCTTGACCAGCCAGGCCGCGCCGTGGGGGTCTTTGTTGACGAGCGCGGGGTCGGCGGTCAGGGCGTCGTTGATAGCGACAATCTCTCCGCCGATGGGCAGGATGAGATCGGATGCTGCCTTGACCGACTCGATGACGCCGAACACTTCTTCGGCCTTGAACTTGGAGCCGGTGGGCGGCACCTCAACGAAGACAACATCGCCAAGCTCGTGCTGGGCGAAATCAGTGACGCCAATGACAACTAGACCGCCTTCAGGCTTAGCCCACTCGTGGCTCTTGGAGTAGCGGCAGTCGGTTGGAATGCTCATTTCTTCTGCTCCTTTTGTTGACTTCTTTGTGTTGTCTATGCCTTACGTTTGTAGAACGGCGTTGCTCGCACCACTGCCTTCACGCTCTTGCCGCGAATAATCACGTCGAGCTCTGTGCCCTTGGCGCTATACTGGGCGGGAACGTAGCCGAGAGCGATGTTCTTGCCCAACGTGGGCGAGAACATGCCGGTGGTGATGTGACCAACTACGGCGCCATTGACGGCAATCTCGTAGCCGTAGCGAGCGATGCCGCGCTCGATCATCTCCAGTCCAACCAGCTTCTGGCGCGGCCCTTCGAGCTTCTCTTTCAGCAGGGCGTCGCGACCGATCATTTCTTCCTTGCCCGCGGCGTCGAGCGCAACCGCCCAGCCCAGGGCAGCGGCAATGGGGGTGATGTCCGGGCCGATCTCCTGGCCGTAGAGCGGCATCTTGGCCTCGAAGCGCAAGCTGTCGCGTGCTCCCAGGCCGCAGGGCTTCAGTCCCAAGGGAGTCCCTGCCTCCATGATGGCATTCCACACCGGCAGCGCCTGCTCGACCGGGAAGAAAAGCTCGAAGCCATCTTCGCCGGTATAGCCGGTGCGCCCGATCAGGGTGGGCACGCCAATGACATCGCCGACCAGACAATGGTGGTTGGGCAGGTCTGCCAGCGCTGAGCCGGTGAGTTGCTGCAGAATGGCTTCTGCCGCGGGACCTTGCAGGGCCAACATGCATGACTGGGCCGACAGGTTGGTCACCTGCACGTCGTAGCCGAAGGTGTGGCGCAGCATCCAGGAATAGTCCTTGTCAACGTTCGAGGCATTGACGGCAAGGAAATAGCGGCTGGTCAGGCGGTAGGTGAAAATGTCGTCGACAACGCCGCCGTCAGCGTAGCAGAAGAGGCCATAGGCCGCCTCAGAGACGTCCATACGGGCGATGTCGTTCGTGGCAAGGCGCTGGAGATAGGAGAGGGCGTCGGGTCCCTGGACTTCGATCTGTCCCATGTGGTCGATATCGAACAGCCCGGCGGCGTGACGCACGGCATGATGTTCTTCGAGAATACTTGCGTATTGAACGGGCATTTCCCATCCGCCGAACTCAATCATGCGTGCGCCGAGGGCCAGGTGGGTATCGTAGAGTGCAGTTCGCTTCATTGGCGCCTCCATTGCGCGAGCAGAGCGTGTCGCCGTCTGCTACCGGGGTTATTATAGTAGGATAGCTGGGCTTTGTCAATTGAAAGCCGAAGCGCAGGGTGGCGTCATCTTTCTTGATCGTGTAGCGCGCGGTCTATTCCGCGCCAGGATGAGAGCTGTCTTGCCGCCTTGACGGCGCAAGGGAGCGCCTTACTACTCAGATTGGGAAGGCAGGTGGGCAATGCCCCTTGACGCTGCGGCCGCGCGCTAAATACTACTCTCGAACGCCACGCGACGACTTTGTACCGGAGGTGTGTCTTTGCCTGGTCTCACTGACCCAACCTACCTGCGCGCGCAGCAGTACAACAACGCGTCGAATCTCAATGCACGGATCTATCTGCACGCACAATTCAGTACCAACATGCAGGGCTGGCAGCGCTGGCTCTTTGACCAACTGCATCTGCCGCCTTGCTGCCGTGTCCTCGAACTGGGCTGTGGCCCGGGCAATCTCTGGCGCGACAATGGCGATCGTCTGCCGCCGGGCTGGGATGTCCTCCTGACCGACTTCTCGGC
>CAYOEZ010000265.1:0-6080 GCA_964402955.1 uncultured Ktedonobacterales bacterium
GCGTCCTTCATCAGGACGGTCGCAGCCCCGGCCACACCGAGGTCTTCGACAGTGATGGCCTCGCCCGTTTTGTTGGTGCCGATGACCACGTTGCCGATGCGCTCACGCATATCTTCCAGGCCGGTTGTGAGGGCCAGGATGGCCATGATCTCAGACGCAACCGAGATGTCAAAGCCGGTCATGCGGCTGTGTCCTTCTTCGTCGGGGCCCATGCCGATCTGGATACGGCGCAGGAAGCGGTCGCTGATGTCAAGGACGCGATTCCAGGTAATGCTGGCCGGATCGATGTCGAGCCGGGCGAAGCGCGCCCGCTCCTCGGTCGTCAGTGTTTCGGGGTCCGTCTTGCTGATGCCAAGCTTCTTGAGCCGGCGCAGCATGCTGGGGGAGAAACTGCGCTTGCCCTTCTTGTCGGGCGGACAGAGACGCTCAAAAAGCGACTTGTCGGATGCTTGCGACTCGTGGAACATGCGCGCATCGATGGCAGCGGCAATCAGATCGTGAGCAGCGGTGATGGCATGGATGTCGCCCGTCAGGTGGAGGTTGAAGTCCTCCATTGGCACAACTTGACTAAAGCCGCCGCCGGCCGCGCCGCCCTTGATGCCGAACGTCGGCCCCTGGCTCGGCTGCCGGATGCAACAGACGGCATTTTTGCCCAGGATACCCAGACCCTGCGTCAAGCCAACCGTGGTCGTGGTTTTGCCTTCGCCGAGGGGCGTGGGGGTGATGGCGGTGACATCGATGTACTTGCCGCTCGGGCGATCTTTGAGGCGTTCCAGAACGGTGAGTGGGACTTTGGCTTTGAACTTGCCGTGAAGCTCGATCTCATCCTCGAGAAGACCAAGCGTCGCGGCAATCTCTTTGATCGGCTTCATCGTTGCTGCTTGAGCGATTTCGAGGTCACTGGGTACATCTACCATCAGCATTCCTCCTCATTGTTTTTTGCCGTGGCCCGCACTGGCCACTGGAAGAGCAATCGCAATCTCCGCACAGGCTGACTCTACGAATGCAATGTGGTGTAGCGGTGTGTGTCGCGTAGCATTCAGCAGGCACACACAGGAAGAGGCTCCACAAGCCTGATCGTGGAGCCAGACGCGCCAACTGCACATGGTCTATTTGTTTCCTCAGCCGCACCATGTGAAAACATGATAGCATAGGTTGTAGCAAAACGCAAGCCAAAAACAGTCTGAATAAATGAGGATTTTCACAATCTGCCCGATGTAGCTTACTATTTTTCTGGGGACGACAGGAGCGCTTGCAGGCGTCGCCACGCTTGCCGCACCGACTCGACGCGACCCTGTTGCGGGGGGCGAGCAGCGTAGCGCGCTTGCACATAACCATCGGTCAGCGCTGCAAGCGCCGCCTGCTCCTGCGCCACGTCGCCCTGCACCGTGCGCTCATACTCTGCCGCTGTCTGCCCGCGCCCGCGCGGGCGTCCGCGCTCGCTCATCGCCGCCAGGAACGACTGATATATCTGACGTATCTGCCGCCGTGTCTCCGGCTCGCCGTCAAGCGAGAGGAAGGGACTCAGCGTCTGCGCCGCCTGGCCGCGCCAGCGCCGCAGACGGTTGCGCAACAGATCGCGCAGTTGGCGGCTCAGCAGGTCGCGCGTCAAGATCGACTCGCGTGTCTCATTGATAACCTCATCCTTACGCCGCTGCAAGCGACGCAAAGCCAGCGCAAAGACCAATCCGACAAGCAAAATGAAGACAGCCAGCCCCAGCCAGCGCAATATCCCGCTCAGCTCAGGCGGCAGTGTGGCAGTGCCCTTCTGTACCTCCTGGAACTGCTCTTTGTAGTCGGGAATCTGCAACTGCTGGTCTGCGTTCTGGCCTTTCATCTGCGATTGCATGAAATCAATGAGCGGCTGGAGGAGCGCAAAAATCAGATACGCAAAGACGAGCAGAACGTAGTACAACAGCTTGCCCAGCACATCCATCACGCCGGATGTCCACGCCAGCATACGCGCTGCCACATCGGGCGTCAACACAATACTCAATAGTAAACCCACAGCCAGCAGAACCACGATCACCGACGCCACGCTCACCAGCCAGTAGCGATCAACGGCAATCTGACCCTCGCCCTTGCCGGAGGCGTAGCCGCGTGTTGTCTCCAGGCTTGAAAGCGCCAGCGCGGCCATGCCGGTGGCAAAGAAGAGCAAGACCAGATTGCTCAGCCCTGACGGAATGCCCTTGCCCGCCGCGAACGAGACAATGGCGCAGAGAACCAGCGCCAGAAACCCCACGGTGAAGGCGCGCCAGGTGTCGTCTCGATCGAGCGGTCGCTGCCCATCGATAGTCCCTTGCAGCCACAAGTACATCAGCAGCGGCAGAGCGAACAGTGGCGCAGGCAGGCTGCCCTCCCATCCGCCAAACTCGGCGGCCATGGCGTTGAGCCAGCGCGTGTCCAGGAATCGCGAGCTGGCGCGATAGAACTGCCACCACAGCACAAAAAGGATGGCCGCGAACCCGCAGACGACCAACACGCCCCGCCCCAGCGACAGGTTGGCGATACGCCCCGCGGCCAGGCGCGCCACAGTCATGCTGCAACCCATGAACGCCAGCATCAGGCCCAGGGAAAGAATGGGAGCGTGCGCAGGGGGCGCGGCCCATTGGCGCACGAGCTCGAGCCAGGGCGCAAGCCATAGCACGCGCAAGAGCGCAACGAGCAAAGGGATGGCGCCGTCACTAAGCCAGTTGAAGCGCTTCCAGATCACTCCACACCTCGTGTCCCCCAACATGATAGTACATAATACCCGGCGCAACCTCTGTCAGAGGCTGCGCTCCCAGCGTCACAAGGACAACTCCGTGCTCGCGCCGGCGCAGATCGGTCAGCGCTTGCAGCATGGCGTCGCTCACACGCGGGGTCACCACAATCACGGTTGTCCCGTAGGCCAGACTGGTCGCTTCTGTGCGCAGGATTGCTTCGATGGGCCATCGTCCGTATTCGATAACCTTGGCCAACGCCTCCAGCAACCAGATGAGTTGGTCGCTATGGCGGCCAGGGCGAATACGGATGCGCTCGCCGCCGGGATGGGCGATCGAGTTGACGTACAGCCCGATGCTGTACCCGTTATCCCAGGAATAACGCGCCAGCGACGCTGCCGTTGTGATGGCCAGCTCTTGCAGAGCGCGGTCGATGCCTTCCCAGATATGCTCAAACGTGTTGATATTGAGAAAGATGGCCACGGGCCGGCTGGCCGACGGCTCAAACATCTTCGTCTGCAACGTTCCCTGCCGGGCCGACGCTTTCCAGTGGATATAGCGCTGGCTATCGCCTGGAGCATAGGCACGCGCCCCCATCAAACGCAAAGGATCTTCCATGACGCGATGGGGCGTCTTGAAGTCGCCAAAGGGATGCTGTGCGGGTATGCCCAGGACGGTGAGGGGAACAACACGGGGATAGACCAGAACCGTCTGCGTCGCCTCGATGATCTTAGTCCTCATCGTGAAGCCGAAGATGTCCTCGGCCGAGATCTGCAGCGGGCCGAACTGCCACGCGCCACGCTGAATCGCCCGCAGACGGTAGTGGCGTGTCACGCGCTCGTAGCAGCGCAGAGAAAGCAAATTGGTGAGCACGCGCCGCCTGGGCCGATAACTCGTGCTCAACTTCGTGCTCACAATCTCGAGTTTGTCGGGAAACTCGTCTTCGGCGCGCAGCCAGGGCAGTGGCAGCGGCTTGGCGTTGGTGATTCCGATGTCCAGGGTTGTTTCGTCGCCATAGAACAGGCGCGTCGCACCAAAGCTGCGCTGATAGGTCACCTCAGCCAGGCAATAGCGCGCCCACAGTGCAGACACCCCCCCGACCAGAGCCAGGAGCAAGCTCATCAGGAAGAGCAGATTGAAACGCATGACGATGCTGACCAGCACCAGCAGCCCGATCAGCCACCACCAGATGGACCTCATGAAGCAGTCACCTGCGCTCGCCACACTTCTTCAACCGGAACAGCGACCTGCTTGAGCAGATCCTCGAGCACACTCTTGGCGGTGCCGCTGCGCAAGCGGGCGCTGGGGTTGAGAATCAGGCGGTGGGCGAGGACAGGCTGCGCCACGCGCTTGATGTCGTCCGGGGTCACATAATCGCGGCCGCTCAGGGCGGCCAGCGCCTGGCTGGATCGCTGCAAGGCAAGGCTGCCGCGCGGGCTGACGCCCAGCATCAGAGCAGGATGGGAACGGGACGCCGCCACCAGGTCGAGCATGTAGTCTTCCAGCGCAGCGTGCACATAGACCTCGCGACACTGGCGGCCGGCCTGCACGACGTCATCTGCCGTTGCGACCACGTTGATCCATTGCGCCGGATCGCTTGTCCGGAAACGTTGCAGGATGATGCGCTCTTCCTCGCGCTCAGGATAACCGAGCGCCACACGCATCAAGAAGCGGTCGATCTGGGCTTCCGGCAATGGAAAGGTGCCTTCCAACTCAACCGGATTCTGCGTGGCGAGGACAATGAACGGGCGCGGCAGCGGGCGGGTCACGCCGTCAACCGTCACCTGGCGCTCTTCCATCGCCTCGAGCAACGCCGACTGCGTGCGCGGCCCGGCGCGGTTGATCTCATCGGCCAGCAGGATTTGGGTCACGATTGGCCCGGCGCGGTACTCGAAGTCGGCGCTCTTCTGGTTGAACACGCTCACGCCGGTGATGTCGGTCGGCAGCAGATCGGGCGTGAACTGCACGCGCTGGAAGCTGCAACCGAGCGAGCGGGCCAGCGTCTTGGCCAGCTTCGTCTTGCCGATGCCCGGTACATCCTCGAGCAGAACGTGGCCTTCGCAAAGCAGCGCCACCAGCAGCAGATCGACGACGCCATCCTTGCCGACAATGACACGAGCAACATTGTCTCTGACACGCTGCGCTAGCTCCTGAACCAGATCAACTGTGGCCACCCTATCACCTCTTCGTCATTGATTCCACGGTCTCGCCGATAACCATTGCCAGGGCACGCGCCCAGCTATCGGCCTCGCTGCCCATAGCCTCGCGGTAGAAACGATGATCATGTTTGCGGATGAACTCTGCCAGCTCGTCCAGAAGGCTATTGATCGCCTGGCTCTGTACGCTGACAATGGTGTCTAGCACAACAGCATCCCCGCTCAGAGCCAGAGCCTGGCGGAAATGCGGCAGGCACAGGCCAGCCGATGCGCGGTAGAGGGGGGCAAGGTCGGGATCGAGCACATTCGCCAGCAGAAGACGCAGGCTGTCTTGCACCATCTCGTCGCGCACGGCGCAGGCCGGGCATGAGCTGGTTGCCTTGATGTGCTGCGCCAGGCGCTGGCCTGTCTTCGCCTGCTCGCGGCGCAAGAGGCCGCGCGAGGACAGGCGCGGCGCAGCCATGACGGCTCGCATCTCTGTGTCGACGCTCGACAGGATATCCTGATAAATGATGGCCAGCCCCAATGAGTCGCGCACCAGGACGGCTTGCGCAGCGTGCTCGCGGCAGAAGCCCTGCGCCATTCGCATTTTGGCGCGCAGGCCAACGTCGGTCACGTCCTCATACATGAAGCCCGCCAGGTAGCGCTGCACACTCTCCGTGCCCAGACGGCAGACAGCACAGCCAGGCTTTGCCAGAGCCTCACGTATCAGCTCATAGGTCTTCTCACGCGGCATCTGTCACTCTCATTTAAGGAAAAAGCTTCTACCGTGATGTGGTAGAAGCTATCAGCCAGCAACGGCGGGGTAACGCGCTTCATTGTGTGCTAGAGTATAATACGCTTGCCGCGCCGTGTCAAGCAAAACTGCCTGACAGGCGTGCCTAACTCAGCCGGGTGTACAGCCAAACTCTCGACAACTGCAAGCCCCTTGAGGGTAGCGCATTCTCACGGGATGTAGTTGTCAGATTTTGACCTGTTGCAGTCGAAGCAGGCAACTCGGAGATTGTGCTCCTCGGAACTGCCACCCTTGCTAAGTGGGATAACGTGGTCGAATTCGATCTCGTTATCGCGAAGCACCTTGCCGCACAACTGGCATTGGTTGTGGTCGCGGCGGACAACCCGAAACATGACATCTCGTGGGATATGCCGGCCCAAGCGGCGCAGTTCCTGTATAATGGACCCCATAATTCGGACAGCAAAACGGGCGAGATTAAGATATAAT
>CAYOEZ010000266.1:0-6023 GCA_964402955.1 uncultured Ktedonobacterales bacterium
GGGGCTTCGATGAAGTCCTGAATCTCGGCAAAAGCGACAATGTCTTCGTAGCGGTCATCGATGTACTTCCTGCTGAAGCCAAGCAGAGCGCCCAGCAGGTAGACGTTCTCTCGTCCCGACAACTCCATGTCAAAGCCCGCGCCCAAGGAGAGGAGCGGCGCGATGGATCCCAGTATTCTCACCGTCCCGTCGGTTGGCTTCAACACGCGGCTGACGACGGAGAGCAGCGTACTCTTGCCCGCTCCATTGCGGCCAATGACGCCAAGTACCTCGCCGTGTGCGATCGACAGGTCGACGTCACGCAAAGCCCAGAACTCCTGCACGGGCTGCGGGTTGCGTTTGTTCAAGTTGACGACGAGCTGCTTGAGGCTGCGCCGGCCTCCCAGGTGGGCATGATAGCGCACAGAGACGTTGCGCAGACTGACAACCTCTCCGCATATTCTGTTGTTGGCGAGATTAGACATAGTAGACAAACCTGTCGGAATTACGCGAAAAGAGAAGCCAGCCAATGACCAGGGCGACCACGGCAGTGCCCGATGCAAAAACAATGCTTTCCGGCGCCGGCAATTTCCCGTCGTAAATCGGTTCGCGAATGAGTTGAACCATATGATAGAGTGGGTTCAACTCGATGACGGCGCGCCATGACTCGGGGACGATGCTGATCGGATAGAAGAGCGCCGTCAGATACATGAGTGCTTGCAGAATGACCTGGTAGAACTGGGTGATGTCGTCGAAGAAGACGGCAATGGTTGCCACAATGAACGAGACGCCGGTCGACAGGATGAGTAGAATCACGAAAGCCACCGGCACGAACAGAATGGCCGGAGTGACAGGGTGGCCGTAGATCAGCATGATCGCAGCCAGGGGGATAAGGGAGATCATGAAGTTCACGGTCTCGCTGAGCACTGCTGCCAGGACGAAGATGTACTTGGGTACGTAGATGCGCTTGTAGAGACCCGAGTTGCGCACCATGCTCGTCATGGCCAGGTTGGTGCCGCCCGCGAAAAAATGCCAGGTCAGGTTGGCGGAGAGGAAATAGATGGGGAAATCGTGGAGCGTACGCGCAAACAGCGTCGAGAAGACAACCGTGAAGATGGCCATCATCATGATGGGATTGAGCAGGGTCCACAGCACGCCGAGCACCGAACGCCGATAGCGAACCT
Source organism: uncultured Ktedonobacterales bacterium (assembly GCA_964402955.1). Taxonomy (GTDB): domain Bacteria; phylum Chloroflexota; class DTOL01; order DTOL01; family DAOUCN01; genus CAYOEZ01. The sequence goes on from CAYOEZ010000266.1 coordinate 1,164, forward strand.
TGATCTCTCGCGCGACCAGGCTCTCAAGCAGGTAGCCATAGCGCCACTTGCCGCTGAGCATGCTGATCGCCGATCCCAGGGAGGGGATGGATAGGTTGTGACTCATGCCGTGTTTTGTCCTCCAGAACGTCTGGCTGGTATGCGCTGTCTGTGCGAAGGCAGTATACAGGATGGCAGGTTGCTACGTCAAGCAAGCGATGGTGTGGACAACTATTCCAGAGACGAGGCCCGCTCCGTTGGCGTCGTTCGTAGCCTGCTTGTCCCCGGCTGTGCCGGTTCGGGTGCAGATCGCTCGCCCTCTTGCTGCGTGGTGGGCGACTGCGCCGGTTGCGGCGCGTCCGTGCCTGACCTGAGCCTCATGCTCGTGATCAGCCTGCGCAGCCTACCGGTCAGCGCCAGTGGAAAACGCCGGGTTGCCAGCCGGCCCGGCGGCGTTAGCTTGGTCGCGTTGGCGCAGAACAGCGAGGAACGCCGCCAGGGGCGCACAAAAGAGCAATCCGTACAGGAGCGCCAGAAAGCGGTCGGACGACAGCGGCCAGCGTTGCAGCCGGCCGGGCCAGTGAAATAGTATGAGGTCGAGTCGGTCGTACCCGCCGCCGAGTTTCACCTCGGGGCCGTGCACGGGCGTATCGCCCGTCCCCGGCACGGCGCGCAGCAACGTTGTGCGGTAGGTCAGCGACGAAAGGCCAAAGGTGCGGCGCAGCCCCGAAACGAGGTTGAGGCTATTGATGTAGAGCGAAGAGTATTGTGGCACAAAGTACATCTCTGGTGTGGTAGCAGCGCCTCCAGCCTGAGCGATGTTGATGGGTATCGCGTACTGGAATGTTACGCCCAGAATCTGTACATAAAGGCCGGCGGCGAAGATGGCGAACAGGAGCGCCTTGCCCCGGCGCGACGTGAGCAAGCGGTCAATCGCCGCTCCGCAGCATAACGTCAGCAGCGGAGCGAGCGGCGTCCAGAAACGCGGGCCCCACACTTCATCGGGGAAGGCGGCCCAGGTGCCGGCAAACAGGAACAACAGCGTCGCGACCAGTCCCATGATGAGCAGCGTCTCGGCCTTATGCCGTCGAAACATGGGCGCCAGCGCGATCGGCAGCAGCAGGAGCGGCGGGTTGTAGAGGAAAATGCTCTTGCCCGGAGCGAACAGATAACCATGCCAGTCTTGCAGCGGAGTCGCCATGTTCAGAAAGACGGCAGCCGAAGGCAAACTGAGCCAGTTGCCGCTGCGCTCGATGCCGAACCAGGCGTAGAGGGCGAAAAAGGGGAGGAAAGCCAGCGCTATTGTTGCCAGTAGGCCGAATTTCTGCCGGGCTGTGCGCTGCCTTTGCAGCGCGACAACGTAGAGCGCATAGACGCCGAGCACAACCAGAAAAGCGCTGGCGTATGTTTTGCTGTTGAGCAGCGCGCCCATTGCCATGCCGGCCAGCATAGCAAAAACGAAGCGACCGCTTTCCTTGAGCCGGTAAAGAAAGTACACCGACGCCGTCAACGTTGCGGTCAGGAATAGCTCCATGCCCAGGGCTGCATATGGGAACAGCATCGTCGCTGTCGCCGCCAGCAGCGCGATCAACCACGCTGTGCGCGGCGCGAAAAGGCGCCTGGCCAGATCGAGGATGAGGAGCGCGGTCAGCGCTGCTATGAGCGGCAAGAAAAGGGAAACAGCAAAGCCGCGGCTGCGCAGGCGGGTCCGTGTGTCGAGGAGGGACGAGCGAACAAAGCCTATCTCACGAGCTGCCCAGTAGAGCGGCGCTTCAAGTAGCGGCTGCAAAACGCCGTGACGGGGGTAGATCAGTTTCGGCACGGCGGCGGTGGACCAGATGAACTGTATGCTCCCACGTTCGACAATGCTCTCGGCAGTCATGTAGTTCTCGAACTCATAGCCGGCGCGGCCTTCCTGCGACACGGCCGTGTACAATAAAAAGAGGCCGAGGAAGAAAACGATGGACGGGTTGAGCAGGCGGCGCACACCTGAAAGCGCCAATGGACGAGCGGATGGTGAAGTCACTCTTCTCGCCTCTCTTTATGCGTGTCCGCTGATGTGGTGTGCCCGCGCAAGCTTGTCCACCAGCGGGACCGGCGTGTCAGTGGTTTGCGCCCAACGAGCAGCATGAAATCGTTGTCCAGGACGCCGGCAGCGACCATGCGGCTTTCCAGCCGATCAATGGCGGAGACAGTCTCCGCGGCGCGCTCGTCGCCGGGCGCGAAGTTGTGCAGGATTCCCTGATAGAGCAGGTGCTGGATGACGCCGCCCAGCGACTGCTCATGCAAAACGACAAATGTCTTGCGGAAGAGGGGGACAATCTCGGCGGAGCGGATTGCCTCGAAGGGTGAAACGGCTTGCACATCCTCCACCTTTGGCCGTTGGTGCAGGCGCTTGAGCGGCGGCTGGCCGGGGAGCCCGGGATAGCGGCGATACTCTTCCGGCAGAATGGCAAGGAGGTCGTTAACCACGGCAAGCTGTGCGTCTGTCCACTGGAAGATGGATGGGCCGATATATTCTTCGAGGATGAAGAGACCGCGCTTTGTCAATGCCCGGGCTACCTCGGCCATGATGTGCTCGAGCCGGGTGAAGTGGTGAAAACTGTGACATGAGAGAATGAGGTCGCAGGAATTGGGCTGCAGCCTGATGCTGTTCACATCCTGGTTGATGTACTGAGCGGCGGCCTGCACCTTGTCGGCGCAGGCGCGCGCCTGGGCCAGCCGTTCATCGCTGATGTCGTATCCGGTGAGACTGCTGATGGCCTGTTTCTGCAAAAGCTGCAGGCCGCGGCTGCCGCTGCCGCAGCCCAGATCAACGGCATGCCCTGCTTTCCCCCGGAAGTATATGTTCAGCCAGTCGGGCCAGTCGTATCCATCGATGCGCCGCCTGGCCATATACGATGAGAGAATCTGCGGGTGCGCCAGCCATGCTTGTTGGTGTTGCCCGGCTTCCTGTTGCAACTGCTTGCCCCAGTGGTCACTTTCGCGGCGCAATTGCTCATCATACGCTGCCATTCTTACATCCTCTTGCCTACTCAATATAACCAAGGTCGCGTAGCCGCTCCTCGAGAATGGCTTGCTCGGATGCCGTGTAGGTTGCCGGAGAGCCTGCCAAGAGCCTGGTCTGGTCGTCTGTCGTCTCTACGGGGTATTGCGCCAGGTAGTCTGCATCCAGCATGGCGGTGAGCACCTTTCCATCGAGCCCCTGCGGAATTGCCTGCCCTAGCAGATAGAGCGCTGTGGGCATCACGTCGGCGATCTGCGCTGGCTGAACACGCCCGGGCGCGATGCCCCGACCGCGGGCAACGAAGATACCATCGAAGCGGTGCGTACCCGATTGGGTTCGCAGTGGACGGAGATGATCGCTCCAAAGAACGATGTCGGGCGCTAGCTTCACGTAGGGCCCTGTGTAGATATCTTCGCGCATGTGCGCTGCGGTCACGACGGTCTGCCCGGCAGCGTGCCACGCCGACAACTCCTGCACAAGGCGCTGCTTCAGGTTGGTCTCTTCTAGGCCTGGCAACACCACACCAGCAGGCTCGCGGCCGCGTACGTTCAGGTGGATGCTGCCTGCATCGTAACCGATGAATGCCAGCGCGCCGGTCAGTCGCTGCAAAAAGCTAACCGTGATCGCCGATAGGTGCAGCTCGCCGCAGGGATTGCCGCCAAACGTCGTCAGACCAAAGGAAAGATGCAGATGCTCGCTCACTGGCCGGTAGGAGAACACGACGTCTTGCTGGCCTGTGGGCAGCTTGAGGGTGAAAACGATCTGGCCGCCCGTGATGGAATGGTCGATTGCTTCCAGAATCATGCCCGGCTGCGAGGTGTGGACGCGCAGCGTGATACGCAGCGCCGAATGCGGTTCCACCATCAGGTCGGGCAGGGTCAGCGCCGCCACACTGTCGGGCTCGGCGGTTACCAGGCGCACAGCATGGTCCGGATCTTCCGGGTCGGCGGAGGCCAGGCTGCCGGGCGAGGCGTATAGCTCGCTGCCCGGAATCAGCCCGGGCAGGGCGTCGCCCAGCAGGTTGGAAACGAACTGCTGCGGCGATCCCAGCCTTTTCTGCCGCAACCAGGCGCGCGGGGACAACGCCAGCGACGCCGGGCCGAAGCCATGATCGGAAACGAGCAACACCGGACAGTCGTCGCCGGCTGCCTGCAGCAACTCGCCAATTGCGACATCGACCGCTGCATAAACAGCGGCGATGCCATCAGCGACGCCACCCTTCTGCCACAACGCGTGCTGCACGCGGTCCGGCGCGACGAAAACCGTCATGCACATGTCCCAATCGTGGCGCGACATCAGCCAGCGCGTCACCCGCGAGCGCTGGGTGATTTCTTGCATGCACAACGGAATCACGTCGTTGCTGCCCACGCGTCCGCTAATGTCGACCTGGTAGTCGGGACAGAAGGCGAGCAGATTATCTCTTTCCGTAGGTGGGTAGACGAAATCGCTCGATGCATCTGGCGTACCCATGCCGGCGATCATGACGCCTGTCACCTCGTCGGGGGGATAGGTGACCGGGATGCTGACTAGCAGGCACGTACCCCCACGGCGGCTGATGATGTTCCACAGCGCCTCGGCGCGGCGTGAGCGATTGGTTGTTCCCTGATAATCATAAGTGCCGGGGATGCGCTGGCTGAAGCCGAAGACGCCATGCTTGCCCGGGTTGACGCCGGTGAGCATGGATGCCCAGGCCGGGGGTGTGATGGGGGGCATGGTCGAGCGCAGCGTACACGACGCCCCGCCCGCGACAAGCCCAGCGATGTGTGGCAACTTGCCCTGTGCCATGAGCGGGTTGACAACATCCCAGGTCGCTCCGTCTAGCCCGATAATCAGTAGACGTTGGCGCTCGGTCATGCTCTGCTCCCGTGTTGGCA
>CAYOEZ010000267.1:0-6018 GCA_964402955.1 uncultured Ktedonobacterales bacterium
CCCCCCGGGTCGGTATCGAGATGCCGCTAGAGCATGACACTGCCTCCGCTCATGGCATAGACGCCGCGCCGCTCAATCTGGCGCGGCATGAACCAACTGCGCCCTGTTCATTCCTGACCAGCGTCTCCCTCCGTCCCTCTCAACTCCAACGCGTATTCCTCGACCTCGGCGCCGCGCGCGTTGGCAAACCAGGTGCTCTCGCCGGCAATGGTGAAGCCGCACTTTTGTAGCACCCGCATCGAGGCGATGTTGTCTTTTGCCGCATGGGCATAGAGAGGCCGCTCTGTGAAGAGAGCCAGAAACGCGCCCAGCGCCGCGGTGGCGATGCCTTTGCCCCAATACTGCTTCCCCAGCCAATACGTGACTTCTGGCTTGCCGGACTGCTCATAGCGTGCGACGTTACCGGCCACAGCCCCGTTGCAGAGGATAGTTCTGACCGTGACAGTATCGTCGGCCCGCATCCTGGCCCAGTGAGCAGTGAAGGCAGCCCTGTCCGACGGGTCCTTGGCTGTGAAGGCAGCCATGTAGTTGGCGTCCTGGTCCAGTTCCTGCTCAAAGAAGATCAGCAGGTCGTCGTCTGTCACATCTCGTAACACGACGCCCGCCGTCACGGCGCCCACCGCGTTTCTATCCACGTCGTTCTCCACATGCGCTGGCTCTGCTGTCTGCATGCGGGTCAATCAACACTGGCGACAGCCTGGCTGTCGCGGATGATGCTCGCCATCTCATCGAGTGAGTCGGTGACGTTGAAGATGCTCGTGTCTGCGGGGTGAATTGTTCCCTCGCGCAGCAGCGTCGTGGCAAAGAAGTCCGACAGGCCGCTCCAAAAATCGCAGCCCATAGCGATGACCGGGAAGTTCTCGATCTTCTTCGTCTGTATCAGTGTCATCGTCTCAAAGACCTCGTCCAGCGTGCCATAGCCTCCCGGCATAACCACGAAGGCCGACGAGTACTTGACCATCATCACCTTACGCACGAAGAAGTGCTCGAATTCGACGTAGCGATCCAGGTAACGGTTTGGCGCCTCCTCGTTGGGCAGGATGATGTTGCAGCCGACACTGTAGCCGCCGCCTTCCTTGCAGCCCCGATTGGCGGCCTCCATGATCCCCGGTCCGCCGCCAGTCATCACGGCAAATCCCTCCTCGGCCAGGCGGCGGCCAACCGAGCGCGCCAGCTCGTAGTAACGGTGCCCCGGGGGAAAGCGAGCCGAGCCGAAGACAGTCACGCTGGGGCGATCGAACTGCAGCGATTCGAAGCCGCGCAGAAACTCGAGGAAGATGCGCACGGCGCTTTCGAGGTCATCGGGCCGGGTGCGCTGGCCCTTGAGAAACTGTCGCTCGACGCCGCCGACCATCTGTAGCAGCGATGTCGTATCGGCAAGTGGTTCGCCCCTTCTATCGGACATTGTCTGTCCTCCAGCCGCGTCTATTTGCAAGGCGTGCCCGGCGGCCACCTGCGCGACCCTTTCTGCGCCGGATTGTACCACATCGGTCAAGGGGAGACAACGGGGAGACGCGCGGGGTGAGCGCCATTTTGTCTGAAGACAGCGCCTGCTGTCCAAATTCGTGTAGAAAGGCGGTCTCTTTCGCCGTCCGGATCGAAAACAGCCCCCATTCTGGCGCAGAAGAGACTGCGCTCTACACAATCAGAAAACATGACGCACCTCCACGTGCGGAATCGACCCTCTATCCTGCCCCTTGTGATCCTACGTGCCTGTCACAAGCGGCATGAACGCCGCAACCACCCTCGCGTCAAAGTGCGTCCCAGATAGGTTCTGAATATGCTCAAGGACTTTCGCCTCCGGCCAGGCCTTGCGGTAGGGGCGGTCGGAGCGCAAAGCATCCCAGACGTCGATGATGGCAAAGAGACGTGCTGCCAGCGGTATCTGCTCGCCGCGCAGTAACTGAACTCGCGCAACATGATCTCGCAGGCGATGAGCTTGAAACGCCTCGTCGATGGCACAGGTCACCAACCTCCCCCATGAAAGCCGAGTCTATCCTACAACCCCATATCCTTGCGCTCCCCCATGACGGGAAGTGGGCGCAGCACCTTCACGTCCCACCAGGCCGCCACCGAGGCCAAGCCCTCGCGCAGGCGGTAGTATGAATTGGAACCATAGATACGGATGTCAGCGGCAAAACCAACGCTGTCCACCCCCAGCGCCCGGCAGGTGAAGATGGCCCGCGCCAGGTGAAAGCGCTGCGAGACGAGGATGGCCTGCTCGACGCCGAAGATAGCTTTGGCGCGGTAGCACGTATCGTAAGTGCGCCGCCCGGCATAGTCGCGCACCACGTCTCTGGCCGGCACGCCCCGGGCAAGGGCATAGTCGTACATGCGCCCTGGCTCATCGTAGTCCACAAAGCGATTATCGCCGCTAACCAGCAGCTTGCGCACCACACCCGCTCGATAGAGTGCGATCGCTGTGTCCATGCGATCGCGCAGCATGGGGCTTAGCTGGCCGCTCTGGGCGATACCCGCGCCGAAGACCACCGCCACAGGAGCGTGCGGCGCGCTGGCAATGTCGGTCAACACCAGACGGTCATAGCGCCACTGTATCCAGCCCGACATCGCCAGCGCGGCGGCGCCGGCGGCGAGGGCCAGCGCCGCCAGGATCACGATCCAACGTCTCATTCTGTTCCAGTCTATGCGCCGTACTTGACGAACGCCCACGCCTGACGTATACTCGCCCAGTCAGTCCTGGCAGCCAGTGCTATTATACGGAAAGCTGTCACATTTTGCAACGTATCGTACTAATCGCCGCACTTGGAGGAATGTCATGGCTCAGGAACAACCCGCCAGGAAAATCATCATCAAAGCTGACGGCCCATATACCGTTCAGGGCAACATATCGCTCGTGCGCAAGACGCAGGTGGTGTCGGAGTACGGCGAGCCAATCACCTGGCAGAAGGGTGAGATCATCCCCACGCCGGGAGAATACGATCTCTGCCGCTGCGGGCATTCAAGAGAGAAGCCATTTTGCGACTGCACACATCTGGATATCGGCTTCGACGGTACGGAAACGGCCGACACCGGCGCCACGGTCAGCCGCCAGCATGCCTCCGAAGGTACTACCAGGATTGTCGTCAAGCGCGACCACTCGCTGTGTACACACGCCGGCTTTTGCGGCACCAGGTTTGCCGCCATCGAAGAGATCGTGCGCCGTACCGATGACACGCAGGTACGCTCCCAGGTCATTGCCATGATCGAACGTTGCCCGTCCGGATCGCTAACCTACGCCATCGAGAAAGGCGCGCCGGATATCGAACCCGATCTGCCCGAGCAGATCGCCGTGACAACCGAGATCGAGTCCACTGGCCCCATCGAGGGACCGCTCTGGGTAACCGGAAGCATCGCGATCGAGCGCGCCGATGGCCAGCCATTCGAGATACGTAACAGGGTTACGCTCTGCTCCTGCGGGCGCTCCCAGAACAAGCCCCTGTGCGACGGCGCACACCGCGAGCCAGAGAAGCCCTAGCAGCCCTCGGAGAGCCAATGCCGGAGGTCATTTCTACCGCAGAGACACCCGATGCCCGATACAGCGGGGCAGGCTCTAGGGCGGGGTGAGCTTCGCAGAGAGAGACTGCCCCGCTGTATCGGGCATCGCCGAGAAAGAGCACAGAAGAGCATCAAAACCTCTGCGTACTCTGCGTCTCTGCGGTGAGACAACTCTCTCCGACAAGCCGCCAGCTAGACGCGCTGCAATGCAGGCGCCAACGAAGAAGACACGCACGTAGAGGAGATTGTATGGAAACAAGCCAGGCTTTGGCGTCCCGGGAAACGGACTTTAGCGAGTGGTACAACTCGCTTGTCTTGAAGGCTGATCTGGCCGACTATGGGCCGGTGCGCGGTACGATGATCATCAAGCCCTATGGCTGGGCCATGTGGGAAAACATTCAGGCCGCCCTTGACAAGCGCTTCAAGGCCACGGGCCATCAGAACGCGGCCTTCCCCATGTTCATTCCCATGAGCTTCTTTGCGAAGGAGGCCAAGCACGTCAAAGGCTTCGCGCCAGAGCTTGCCATTGTGACCCACGGCGGCGGCGAAGAGCTGACGGAGCCGCTGGCCGTGCGCCCCACATCCGAGACCATCATCGGCCACACCTACGCGCGCTGGGTGCAGAGCTACCGCGATCTGCCGATTTTGATCAACCTGTGGAATAGCGTCGTGCGCTGGGAGTTGCGCACCAAGCTCTTCCTGCGCACACTGGAGTTCTACTGGCAGGAAGGACACACGGCCCACGCCACGGAGCAGGAAGCGCTTGAAGAGACGAGGCGCATGCTGGGCGTCTACACTGATTTTGCCGTCAACGAGGCGGCTATCCCGGTGATTCCTGGCGAGAAGTCCGAAAACGAGCGTTTCGCAGGCGCCGAGATGACATTTACGATCGAGGCCATGATGGGCGACGGGCGAGCTCTGCAGTCCGCTACGTCGCACTTCATGGGGCAAAACTTTGCCAAAGCCTTCGACATCAAGTACCAAGACACCGCCAATGCCTGGCAGCACTGTTGGACAACGTCGTGGGGGCTGAGCACGCGCTTCATCGGCGCCATTATCATGACCCACGGCGATGCGGCTGGACTGGCGCTGCCGCCGCGCCTGGCGCCGATCCAATGCGTTATCGTTCCCATTTTCAAGAACGACACGGAGAAGGCAGCCATCATGGGCGCGGTTGAGAGCATCCAGAAAGAACTGACCGACCTCAACATTCGTATCAAGGTCGACCTGCGCGACCAGGTGTCGCCCGGTTTCAAGTTCAATGACTGGGAGCTGAAGGGCGTGCCCGTGCGCCTCGAGGTTGGGCCGCGCGATGTGCAAAACAACACCGTCGTGCTGGCGCGGCGCGACCAGCGCGGCAAGGCAGGCAAGATATTCGTCGCTCGTGACGAGCTGAAGACCGCTCTGCCGACGCTGCTTGTCGACATTCAGGCCAGCCTGCTGGCCAAAGCAACCCAGTTCCGCAACGACAATACATTCGACATCAAGAGCTACGACGAACTCAAAGAAGCTGTCGGCAAGGGCTTTGCCCGTGGCTGGTGGGCCGGCAGCAGCGAGGATGAGAAGCGCATTCAGGAAGATACCAAGGCCACCCTGCGCTGCTTCCCACTGGATCAGCCCGGCGGCTCGGGGACGTGCTTCCTGACCGGAAAAGCGGCAAGCAAAATCGCCATCTTTGGACGGTCGTATTAGTACTACTGCCGCACATCGGCGAACTGTCATGTGCCCACTGCAAAAAGGTCATCAGACTTCGCCTGGTGGGGAGACGGCATCAAAACGACGTGCCTTGGATGCCATTTCGGCCCTAATGAGGCTATTTCGGGTCACTAAATGGGGCAAATGCTCAGTTCGATCGACCATTTGACCTTCTTGCAGTGGGCACCTGTCATTGCGAGGAGCGCCCTTTGCGACGAAGCAATCTCCGTTGTGGCGCGAAACGGGGGAGATTGCTTCGCTCCGCTCGCAATGACGAGTCCGTCCAGACCTTTTTGCAGTGGGCACATGACAAGTGCGGTAGTAGCATTAGAAATGTGGATCTGTCTGGAGTTCCGATCTCTCGAAGAGATCGGAACTCTGGCCAAGGCGTGACCTACAAGGGGAGATGCACGTATATGGCTGAGACGACGCGGTACACAACTCCCATGTTCGCCGTCGACGTGGTTGGCGACGTCGCATTTGGGCAAGCCGTCAATGAAACAGGCGCGCTTGAGACGCTGAAGCTCGACGTCTACCTGCCGCACGACGACACGCAACCGCTGCGTCCGGCCATCATCTGGTTTCATGGCGGAGGCTTCACGTTTGGCAACGACAAAAGGCAGCGTTACATCCCCATGTTTGCCAACGCCTTCGCCGCCAGAGGCTACGTAGGGTTCGCTCCCGACTACCGCCTGCGCGCCGATCCTGCTGCAGATCACGCCGCAGCGGTGCGCGATGCCGTGCAAGACGCGCACATGGCGCTGCAGTGGGTGCGCGCCCACAGCAGCGGCTACGGCGTCGATCCGTCGCACATTGCTCTGGCCGGTG
>CAYOEZ010000268.1:0-6011 GCA_964402955.1 uncultured Ktedonobacterales bacterium
TGATGTCATCGGCAGCGCGGCGCTTGACCTGATTGTCGGCGATTTTTCGTTGCGGCGGGCTTTCGTGGTCGCCGGCGGTCTCACGATGTCAGGGACGGTCGCAATGGAGGATATCGCGGCAGAGATCGTGAACGGAGACAGTAGCAAGTTCCTGGGCTTTGATGTCGCCAGCGGCGATTTGAGCAATGACGGCCGGCGGGATCTGATTGTCAGCACCTGGGCGGTGGATGTTGATACCCACCCTGACAGATTCAAGGACGCGGGGATCGTCTACGTGCTGTACGGCGAACCCGCGCCGCCAGCAAACACAGCAACGCCGACGCGCACGCCAACACGAACGGTGACGCGCACGGCTACGGCAACCCGCACGCCAACGCGGACGCCGACGACGGGCGCCATGCTCAATAGGATTCACCTGCCGGTTATCCTGAATGATGATTGACAGCCCCATGACTCCTGCTGTATGATGTGTCGCAGCAGGAGTCAATAGACGGCTACTGCCAAACACATGTTGCCATAAATCGAAGTAGCGGAGGATGACATGGGAGAGGCATACGATATCATCATCATCGGTTCCGGCCCGGGCGGCTACGTGGCTGCTATCCGCGCCGGGCAACTGGGGCTCAAGACCGCGATTATAGAAAGGGAGAAGGAAAGCATCGGCGGAACCTGCCTCAACGTCGGCTGCATACCGACCAAAGTTTTGCTGCGCAGCGCCGAAGTGCTGACCATGGCGCGCGACGGTAAAGAGTTCGGCGTGCGCGCCGACAACGTGCAGCTTGATCTGGCGGCTGTCATCGCCCGTAAAGAGCGGATCGTGCAAGAGCGCCGCCGCGGCGTCGAGTCGCTCCTGGCCAAGAACAAGGCCACCGTCTTCATCGGCGCGGGCAGCATCACTGCGCCGGGCAAGGTGCGTGTGCAGAGTAAAGACGGCGTGCAAGAGATCGAAGGCCGCAACATCATTATCGCCACAGGCGCCGCGCCCAAGAGCCTGCCTTTCGCGCAGATCGACGAGAAGAACATCATCTCCAGCACGGGAGCGCTTGCCCTGAGCGAGTTGCCCGCTCACATCGCCATCATCGGCGCCGGCGCCATCGGTGTGGAGTTTGCCTCGCTCTTGCAGGAGTTTGGCAGCAAGGTAACCCTGATCGAGGCCTTGCCGCAGATCCTTCCTTTGGAAGACAAAGAGAGCGCGGCGGAAGTGGCACGCGCCTTCCGCGCGCGCGGCATTCGCATGCTGCCCGGGGCGAAAGTCAGTGCGGTCTCGCAGACGCCAAACGGGGTGACCATCCAGGTTACGGGAGCGGATGGCATAGCCGAAGACATCGTGGCTGACAAGCTGCTTATGGCCGTTGGGCGCAGGCCTGTCATCGAGGGGTTGGGGCTGGATGAGGTTGGCGTCAAGTGCGAACGCGGGTTCGTGGTTGTCGATGGTAACATGCGCAGCAGCGTCAAAGGCATCTACGCCATCGGCGACTGCGTTACGCTCACAGGCCAGGGCGCCCACTTGCAGTTGGCGCACGTGGCGTCGGCCGAGGGCATTCTGGCCGTCGAAACCATTGCCGGTCTGGAGGCGAAGCCGCTCGACTACAATGCCATTCCCCGCGCTGTCTACTCGCACCCCGAAGTCGCCAGCATCGGATTGACCGAAGAGCAGGCTATCCAGCAAGGCTATGAGGTCAAGCTGGGCAAGTTTCCGCTGCGCGCCAGCTCCAAGAGTGGCATTCTTGGCGAGCGCGGCGGCATGGTCAAGCTGGTGACGGACGCCAAATACGGCGAGATTCTGGGTATGCACATGGTCGGCCCGCACGCCACCGAGATCATCGCTGAGATGGCGGTCGCCAAACGGCTGGAGGCCACAGTCGAGGAACTGGCGCACACCGTGCACGCCCATCCCACGGTCGCAGAAGCGGTGATGGAAGCGGCCCACGCCGTTCTTGGCGGCGCCATTCATACCTGATTGCTCAATTCGGGTAACACGCGAACAGACAATTCGAGATAGTCGGTTGTATGCACCACAGAGAGGCACAGAGAGCTTCTCCGTGCTCTCTGTGCCTGGCTTGAAAATGCGTCTGTGGAGTGCGACGAATCCCTTCGTCGCTACGACGACAGGAGTGCCCGATACAGCGGGGCAGGCTCTCGTCGTACTCCACATAGCAGTACATTTTCATGCCCGGTTGTGCCCACGAGGGCATGACCAACTCTGTGGTTTTGAGGAGCGTCCTCCGCTCGAAACGTCTAACACGCTGAGCAGGCGCTTCGGACGCCTGCGCGTGTACCTGATTCCCCCCGTGCCAGAGTGTTACTCCCTGATCAAGGTGAGGAAGGCATCAGCGACGCGCGGGTCAAAATGTGTGCCGGACTGGCATCGGATATGGGCGACTACGTCTGCCCTCAGCCAACCTTTGCGATAGGGACGATCGGAGAGAAGGGCATCCCACACATCCACCACGGCAAAAACGCGCGCCGCCAGTGGAATCTGCTCGCCGATCAAGCCGCGCGGGTAGCCCGTGCCATCCCATTTCTCGTGATGGCAGTAGGGAATGTCGAGCGAGTCGCGCAAGTAGGCAATGGGGGAGAGCAATTGATAGGCCAGCAGCGGGTGTTGGCGCATAATGATCCATTCCTCGTCGCTGAGCTTGCCGGGCTTGAGCAGTATGGCGTCGGCCACGCCCATCTTGCCGATATCGTGGAGCAGCGCTCCGCGCTGTATGGGGACGATCTCGGCGTCGCCGACTCCCATGCGGCGGGCCAGTTGCATCGTCATGTCCGTCACCCGCTCGGTGTGCCCCTCGGTCTCCTTGTCTCGCAAGTCAAGCGCACGCGACCATCCTTCAATCGTGGCAGCGTAGGCCAGAGAGAGGTCCAGGTTGGCGCGTTGCAAGCCGTCGAAGAGTTGCGCGTTATCTATTGCGATGGCCGCCGGCCCGGCCATCGTCTCCAGAGAAGCGAGCCAGTCTGCGCCAGGGCTGAACGGCGAGCGCTGGAACACCTCCAGCACACCCTTGACCTCCCCTTTGGCAATGAGGGGGATGCCACAATAGAAGACAAACCCTTCGTGCGACCACAGGGCTGCCAGGTTTGGCCTCTGCTCGATGCTCGCTGCACCCAAGATTTGGACCGGGCGGCGTTCGAATGCCACGCGCCCGGCCAGGCTGTCACCCAGCCGGACGCTCGCTTTCAGGATCGTCGGCGTGCGGAAGCCCTGCCCGGCAGCATACTCCAGTGATTGTAGTTGTGGGTGCAACAGCAAAACGTCAGCGGCGTCCACCCCCATTTGTTCGATGACGTGACCCAGGAGGAGAGCGAGTGTCACGCGCAGGTCGAAGCTGGAGCTGATGGCAAGGTCAATCTCGTGCAGAGCCTCCACGTACTCCAGTTGGCGCACGATCTCTTCATGGAGGCGCATACGCTGTATGGCGACACCGGCCATTTCGGCCACTGACTCGAGCAGGCTTATCTGTTGCGCTGTGACCTGGCGCGGCAAGGGTAGCGAGACCATCAACACTGCCACCGTTGCGGCGCTGGAGCGAATGGGTACACATGCCCCGCACCAGCCCGCTGGGACGTGGCGGCTGTTGGGGGCCCACAGCAGCGGATCATTGGCCAAATCGGGTGAGTAGATCGCCTGACCAGTGGCAAGAACCGTTCCAGCGAGGCCTTCGCCTGCTTTCAGCGGCGTCAAGTCCACCTGGCGCAGCCAGCCGCGGGCAGCGGTAACCTGCAGCTCGCCGCGGCCGGGGTCATACAGCGAAATGACACCAGCGTCAGTTGCCAGTGCTGCCAGAGTCTCGTCAAGGAGAAGGGGCAACGCCTCGTCGACCGTTGCGGCGGAACGCAGGGTGGTAGAGACATTGTGCAGCGCCTCGAGCTCGGCCAGCCGTTGGCGCAGGGTTTCCTCGGCGAGCTTGCGCTCGCTGATGTCTTGCTTAACCGCAATGAAGTGGGTGATGTCGGAGCGCTCATTGACGAGCGGGGTAATCGTCATCTCCTCGCTGTAGTAAGTGCCGTCTTTGCGGCGATTGGTCATCTCACCGTGCCAGACTTGCCCCTCCAGGATCGTATCCCAGAGTTGCTTGTAGAATGCCGCCGCGTGTTGCCCCGACTTGACCAGCTCGCGTGGGTTCTTGCCGACCGCTTCTAGCGTCGTGTAGCCGGACAGCGCCGAGAAGGCGTGATTTGCCCACTCGATGGTACCGGCGCGGTCGGTGATGACGATAGCATTAGCAGCGGCCTCGAGGGCGGCGCTCTGCAAGCGCATTTGTTCCTCTGCGCGCCTGGTCCGGGTGATGTCGCGCATCGTGCTGCAAAACAGTCGGCCCTTATCCGTCTTGATCGGGAAAACGACCGTCTGCACAACCAGGCGTGCTCCATTTGGCTGCTGCACCTCTCGCTCCGCCTCGTTCAACCAGGGCGCTGTGCCGGTCTTCAGGAACTCCTCGATGCGCGCCTTGACGTGTTCATAGGCGTGAGGCGCCGCCTTTTCTTCGTCTGTGGCGAACTGGAGATGGACGTCCCACAGCGGACGTCCCAGTACATCTTCTCTGGACAGCCCGCTAATACGCTCCTTGCTGCGGTTCCACACGATGATCGTGCCCTGCTGATCGATGATGGCAATGCCGTCTTCGGCCTGCTCCACCACGCTGCGAAATCTCTCCTCGCTGACGCGCAACGCCTGCTCTGCCTCTTCTTTGTCGCGGCGCGTTTTCTTTTGTCGCAGTGCATCCTCAACGGCGAAGGGCAACCGGCCCAGATGTTCTTTGATGACGTAATCGGTTGCCCCGGCTTTCAGACAGGCGACGGCGGTTTCTTCGTTCATCGATCCGGTGATGATGATGAAGGGTATGCTTGGGTCATGCTGCAATGAGAGTAGCAGCGCCTGCATGCCATCGAATGACGGCATCGAGTAGTCTGACAGGATCAACTCTGGCTGGAAGGCATCGAGCGCCTGCAGAAAGTCCGCTCGCGTGTCCACCCGCATCGACGTAAAGGCAAGGCCCTGCCGGCGCAACTCGCGCTCTTCCATCTCGTAGTCGCTGCGTACATCCTCCACGAAGAGAATGCGCAACCCCTGATCAGCTTCCACAGTTCGGCTCCTGTCCCCTATCGCTTCGGCGGCTGGTTGAGCAGCAACCAGTAAAGCCCTATGTCCTTGATAGCTTCCGAGAACCTCTCGAAATCGACCGGCTTGACGATGTAACTGTTTGCACCCAGGCGGTAGCTCTTAACGACATCCTGTTCCTCTTTGGACGACGTCAGCACCACCACCGGTATGACTTTGGTACGCTCATCCGCCTTGACGGCGGCCAGGACTTCCAGCCCGTCCACTTTGGGCAGCTTCAGGTCGAGCAGGATCACTTTGGGACAGTCTTCAACCTGTCTACCGTGATAGACGCCGCGGGCAAAAACCCAATCCAACGCCTCTTCGCCATCGCTGACGTGAAAGATTCGGTTAGCCAGACGGTGTCTCTTTAGCGACCTTAAGGTCAGTTCTGCGTCGTGGGCGCTATCCTCAACCAGTAGGATTTCAACTGAATTATGACTGTACATCCGTTGCCTCCTTCACTGGTAATGCAAAACAGGTAATGCAAGATAAAACGTAGCCCCGCTATCAACTTCACCCTCGGCCCAGACGCGTCCGCCGTGGCGGTGCACAATACGCTGGACGATGGCTAGCCCTACTCCCGTTCCTTCGAACTCATCCGCTTTGTGCAAACGCTGGAACGCGCCAAAAAGCTTGTGCGTATAGGCCGGGTTGAAGCCGACTCCATTGTCCCTGACGAAATAGATGACCATGCCATTATCCGTATATGCGCCGACCTCAATCCTGCGCTTATCTCGTGGCCGGGTGAATTTGATGGCGTTGGCTATCAGGTTCGTCCAGACCTGCCGCAGCAGCGTGGGGTCGCCCTCCGCCTCAGGCAACGTTGTCATCGTCAGCGTATACACGTCGCTGACTTCACGAGACACAAGTTCGTCGTAAACAGATCGCGCCAGCTCCGCCATGTCAA
>CAYOEZ010000269.1:0-5994 GCA_964402955.1 uncultured Ktedonobacterales bacterium
TCAGCGTTATGGTGTGGACGTAGGGGCGCTGCTTGCTGCGCCCATCTATGTTGTCTCAACGGCGTGGGTCTGGCGCAGCAAGCAGCGCCCCTACGTTGTTGGCGTCTATCACGAGACAACAGTGAGCAGTTACGATTTGTGATGGGTGAGCGTCATCTTTTCTGAAGACAGCGCCTAGCTGCCCAATCCGTGTAGTAAGGCGCTCTCTTGCGCCGTCCAGGCGGCAAGACGGCCCCCTTCTGGCGCGGAAGAGACAGCGCCCTGCACAATCAAGAAAGTTGACGCTCACGCTACGGCAGCGGCGTCGGGGTGTACGTCGGGGTGGAACGGCGGATTGGAGTCGGGAAGGGCTCACAGCGGTTGATGCGATAGACTTCGATGGCGTTCAGCGCGGCGCTGCCGGCGCGCGCCGCCACATCGAGTGTCAGTTCGTTGTCGCCAACATGGATGTTGACAGGCAGTACGGAGGCATGGTATGGACCGGCCAGAGCCAGGACATCCAGATTTTGGATCAGCGGTTGATTCTCCAGACGCACGTCGAAGACGCGCAGCCCGGTGCTGATCCACGGGTAGATCTCGGCCACATGCAGGATGACCTTGTAGTCGCCGTTGGGTACGGCGAAGCGGTAGCCAGCCTGGTTGGTGGCAGGCCACCAGCGCTCGGACTGGTATATCTCCGGGTCGAGTGCGCCGGCGATCGGGGAGCGCGTGCTGTAGGACGCGCCGCCAACGTAGCCCCACGCCGTCAGGCCCGGACGATAGGCCTGATCGGCCTGCCACTCGTTGCCCAGGTGGTCAATGAAGGGCCGGCTGGCGCCGGCGTCCACGCGCACGACGGGCTGCACGCAGCCGTCGCCGGGCGTCGGATAGGGGGTGGCGGTGGCTGTGCGTGTGGGCGGCGGGCGAACGTACCAGGTGTAGCCGACCGGGCTTCCGTCGTGATTGCCGGCGACGTCGACCGCGCGCACTTGAAAGGCATGCCAGCCCCGGGGCAGGTCGTGATAGGTCCGGGGGCTGCTGCAAGCGACGAAATCGCCGCGCTCAAACAGACACTCGAAGTGATCGATGCCTGCAGCGACGCCATGCGCCGTCTGGTCAACCCCGTGAAAGCGAAATGTTGCAGATGGCCCGTGGCCGGAGACGGCATCGTCATAGGCCATTTGCCGGGGAGGCCGGGCGTCCATGATTGTCTCTGGCGGCGTCAGGTCGATCATCCATGTGATCGTAGCGGGAAGCGAATCGCCGCGGCTGCCTGCGCCTGCCGGGCGCACAGTGAAGGTGTGCATCCCTTCGGCCAGTCCTGTGTAGGTGCGGGGGCTGGCGCAGGGTAGCCAGGCTGAATCGTCAATGATGCATTCGTATTGTGCGGCGGGCGCGGCGGCGTCAGGGGCGTCGAATGTAAACGTGGCCGTTGTCTGGTTAGTGGCGTTGGCCGGGCCTGCGGTAATGGTCATTGCCGGGTCAGAGGCGCTCGCGGGCGGGCCGGCAATCGCCAGCGACACCGAGAAGGCGACGATGGCAACAAAAAAGAGCAGGACGGCTGCCGCGCGCCATGGCCGCATGTATGGAGCAATACCAGGGGTAAGGCACAGACGACCAGACATATAACTGCTCCTCCTGGGAGACCGTATGCGGGCATGCAGAACGCGCCGAGACAGACAGGCGCGGCGTTGTCACGCATGCGCGCCGCCGCCTTGTGGCATCAGGGGACCGATTGGCTCGTCAGTGCTTCACTCGCGCGGACCGCCGTCGCGGTCTGCCGTGCATGACGGGGGAGAAGACGCAGAGAACGGTGAGGATCGTAGACGCTGCAATGCTTTGTGCTTATCCAATGCGCATACTAACATAGTCCGGCACAACTGTCAACGTTTGAGAAACTTTCATCGTGTGGATTCCCCATACTAATAGAGACGATCGTTGTGCGAGAATATGGCGCGGCCGCCGCTTGATTTTGCCCGCCATCTTGACTATAATCATGTCCAGAGCGCGTCGGCGCGAGGGTAACTGTAGAGGAGAAGAAAATGAGCCTGGATTTTTCGGTGTGTATCGAGATGTATTGGCGTGAGCAGCCGATGGCCGAACGTGTGCGGCGGGTGAAGGCGCTGGGCTACAAGGCGTTCGAGTTCTGGGGATGGAAGAACAAGGATATGGACAGCTTGCGTTCTGCCTGGCGCGAGACTGGCCTGGTGTGTGCGGCCATGTGCATGGAGCCGAACTGGGGTTTGACCGATGATGCGATCAGCGACAAAGACGTGCTCGATGGCTTTGTCGAATCGGCGGCCGTGGCCAAATCGCTGGCCTGCACCCGCCTGATCTGCGTGCCCGGGCCGGTCGTCGCCGGCGAGACGTGGGAGATGACGCGGCGACGTGTCTTGCGCCGGGTGCGAGCGCTCGCCCGGGCGGCAGAAGACGCAGGCGTCGTGGTCGTGCTGGAGCCGCTCAACCCGATCGTTGACCACAAAGGGGCGTGGCTAACCAAGATGAGCGAGGCCGCCGATCTCGTGCTCGAGGTCGGCTCAGACAACGTGAAGATACTCGATGACCTCTACCATCAGCAGGTCACGGAAGGCAACCTGCTGGCAAACTTCAGCCGTCACGCCGCGTTGGTGGGCCATGTCCACTGCGCCGGCGTGCCGGGCCGCCATGAGCTGATTGGCGGCGAGCTGGACTTCCGTTCCATCTTTAGCGCCATCAAGCAGACGAGCTACAGCGGCTATGTTGGACTGGAGTTCGCGCCAACGCGAGATGGCGACGCCGGGCTGAAAGAGGCGC
Source organism: uncultured Ktedonobacterales bacterium (assembly GCA_964402955.1). Lineage (GTDB taxonomy): Bacteria > Chloroflexota > DTOL01 > DTOL01 > DAOUCN01 > CAYOEZ01. The sequence goes on from CAYOEZ010000269.1 coordinate 2,773, forward strand.
TGGCGCTTATCTAGCAGCCCGTCGAAGAGAGGCGAACGGGAATCAATTCACCACGGACTTGCTTTGTCAATAGGCCGTTTGATGTGATGGGCGCGCGCCAGTGATTGGGCCGAACTGGCTTTTTCGGCTCATTTGCCGGGTCTGTGGTCATACTGTGTCCAATCATCACTGCCGCTTCCTGCCGATGCTCGTTCATAATCTCATGACGCACCGTGTGGCCGGCTGCGCTGCCGGCAGTCGTTCAGGTGGTGCGCTTCATCATAGGTCGTCTTGTTGTACCACAACGTCCAGGCGATGTCCAGCCAGCGGTTGGCCAGACAGCGATAGGCATGACTCTCCGTGTGTCCCTTAGCGATTTGCTGTTGGTAGTACGCCGATGCCCAGGGGGACGCTGCAATCGAGCAGCGCGCCCATTGCTGAGCAATGGTGCGGAACTCCTTGTCGCAGGCGTGGCGGAAGTACACCGAGCGCCGTCTACCGCTCTGATCCGTGACTGGGCAGGTACCCGCCAGTTCTTGCACACGTGCTGCACTGGGGAACCGATCCCGGTCGTCACCGAACTTGGCGAGCAGCGCTGGCCCCAGAAAGTCGCCCACCCCTGGCAGCGAGGCGAAAGTGGCGTGATCGTCATGTTTGGCGAAGAGGCCGCTCAGGTCTCGTTCCAGGGCCACCTTGGCCTGCACTGTGCTCAACAGCAGGCCAGCCAACTGGGCTGCCTCATCCGCCAGGGCGCCCATCCTCTCTGGGCTGGCTGTTGGCTGGGGCTGCATGAGACGAGCATAGCAACTGGCCAGGTTCTTGGGCCTCCGGTAGCCGTGTTTCTGCGCAAAGCTGCCGAAGTCGGCAAAGTTGAGCGCTGCCCCCGCTTGTGGTGTGGGATAGGCTTGCACAAAGTGCAAGGCTATCTGCGTCTGCATATCGCTGAAGGTCATGAGCGCCGCCGGATAGTATCGCCCCAAGACGCTGCACAGGCGGTTCTGCAGGCGGATGGCCTGTTGACTGAGGAACAAGCGATAGCTGACGCTCGCTTGAATCTGGCGTGTCAGGGCCCGGTCAGGCTTCCACAGTCGCAAGAGAGTGCGCTTGCTGCGGACCAGGTCAGCGAGTAACGCTGCGTCGCTCTGATCGGTGTGGGCACCGCTGGGGCGCTGGCCCTGGCGTTCGCTCTTGACAAGGATGGGCGGAACGATGTATACTTGCTGGTAGGAGCGATCCCACAGGAAATCGACCATCAAGTTGTAGGCTGTTTCGATGCCCACCAGACAGGCCTCGGCGCTGACTCCGGTCTTGGCCCGCTGCGCATCGAAGCGTATGAAGCCATCCGCAGAGTGGGGGAAGGCGAACGCTGCGATCACCGCTCCGTGCTCATTGGTCATGACGGCATCGTGCTTGGTGCTGCTCCAATCGATACCGATGTAAAGGCTCATTGCTGACCTCCTGGAGCTGGGCAGGGAGGTCATCCATCAGTCGCCGGCCCTCGTAGCCCTGTTACAGCGCTCATGGCGCGACTTGCTTTTGACGTATGGAACCGGCGAGCCTGGGGGACGGTCCGTGGTAGGCGCTCACAGCGCAGGAGGCACGCGGTCCTGGATCCCAGGCCGGTTCACCGATGGGGTAGAGGCAGATGCCTTGGACAGCATCTGTTATACTCCATCGGTTCTCCGTCGTCTAGTATTATACTGTAACAGGAGGCACGGAGAGCACGGCGTTCTGCAGATTGTTCCTCCGTGTCCTCCGTGCCTCCGTGGTGCGCTCGCTCTCTCGAACACACTCCTTGTCGTTAGCCGCCCATGAGGCCGCTCAGGCCGCGTGGCAGACGCCCGCTTGAGGCCATTTTCATGAGCTTCTGCATTTGCCGGAACTGGTTGAGAAGCTGGTTGACTTCTTGCACGGTGGCGCCACTGCCCGCGGCGATGCGGCGCTTGCGCCGTCCCTCGATCACGTTCGGGTTCTGGCGCTCCTCGTGTGTCATCGAGCGGATGATCGCCTCGATGTGTTTCATCTGTTTCTCAGTGGCAGCTTCGTCCATGCCTGGCGCCTTAGCGGCGCCGCCCATGCCCGGTATCATCTCCATGACTTGCTGCAATGGTCCCATCTTGCGCAACTGCTGCATTTGCTCCAGGAAGTCTTCCAGGTCGAAGCGAGAACTGCGCATCTTCTCTTCGAGGATTTCCGCTTGCTTCTGGTCAAAGGTGGCCTGCGCCTTCTCGATCAGGCTGAGCATGTCGCCCATGCCCAGGATACGCGAGGCCAGGCGCTCCGGATAAAACGGCTCGAGCGCATCCGTCTTTTCGCCCATGGCCAGATATTTGATGGGAACGCCGGTGACGGAGCGGATGGAGAGTGCTGCGCCGCCGCGGGCATCGCCGTCTACCTTGGTCAGAATCAGCCCGGTCAGGCCGATCTGCTTATGAAACTCGTCGGCGACGCGTACGGCGTCTTGCCCGGTCATGGCATCGGCAACAAGGACGACTTCGTGAGGCGCGACCTTGGACTTGATCTGGCGCAACTCGTCCATCATCTGCTGGTCGATTGCCAGTCGCCCGGCCGTGTCGAGGATGACCACGTCCTGAGCCGTATCTTTTGCCTGCTTGACAGCGTTTCGGCAAATGTCGGGTGGCGCGTTGCGCGGGTCTTCGCTGTAGACGGGAATGTCGATCTGTTTGCCGAGCGTGATGAGCTGCTGGATGGCCGCAGGCCGGCGCACGTCGGCGGCGACCAGGAGCGGCCGGTGACCTTCCTTGCGTATCTGCAAGGCGAGCTTGGCGGCTGTGGTTGTCTTCCCTGAGCCTTGCAAGCCGACGAGCATTATGACAGTGGGCGAGCCGGCGAATGAGAGCTTGCTCTGCCCGCCGCCGAGGGTGGCAATCAGCTCGTCGTTGACGATCTTGATGACTTGCTGGGCCGGGTTGAGACCCTGCAAGACCTGCGTCCCCAGGGCGCGCTCGCGCACGCGGGCAAGGAACTCCCTGGCCACCTTGAAGTTGACATCGGCTTCCAGTAAGGCGACGCGCACCTCGCGCAGCGCTTCATCAAGGTCTTTCTCAGCGATGACGCCCTTGTTGCGCAGGCGGCTAAACACGCCTTGTAGTCGTTCGGATAGTGATTCAAACACGACGGGCCTCCATGCGGCTATTATACAGCAGTGGGGTAGAGGGGTCAACTTGATGGTAGTGTCAACATTTGTGTGTAAGTTCTGCGATCGGCTTATCCTGCCACTTC
>CAYOEZ010000270.1:0-5950 GCA_964402955.1 uncultured Ktedonobacterales bacterium
ACGTTGACACGCACGAACCTCCTATTGTCAGTGCCGCGCATTATAGCAGGTATGGCGGGTGTTCGCAAGTGCTAGCACAGCGTTCAAAGGTGTGCGTCCACTCGATCGAGCCGGTTCCGTCCAGAGATGCAGGCTGAGCCAGGTTGCATCTCCCTCCATCGGTGTGAAAAGGCCCTTGATTCTCGCTCATTAGGATAACCACATCAGAGGGACTGCGCAGGACGCCTTACGGGTTAAGGTCGGGACGTAGCCTTGCCAGTATGCCAGTGGTGTCCAAATCAGGAACACCCAAGCGTGAGTAATGGCGAACGAATCGACTGAGTAGCGCCTCTGCATAAGGGCTGTCCAGAGACGCCACTGGCTCAAGCTTGCCGAATTGCTCCTTGTTTGGCGCGACCAAGTGTTGGAAATCCACGACCAGGCTTGGCAGATTGAGAGCCCCCGGAAGGAAATAATGGCGTTCTGCCTGTCCTGGTCGCCTGTTGTTTGAGAGGAGTAATCTCATCCGCTCCTCAACGGCTTGCTTCTGTCTGTGCGACTGGGATTCCCTGGTGAACCATTCCTTGTACTCAGCCTGGTCTTCAAGCAGTTCGCAACGTGCCAGTAGCACCCACTCGGCCTTCACTTTCTCCCCGTGCGGTACAAGGTCGCATGAGGGTGTAAGCAGTACCCAATAGCCATCATCGGCATTGATCTTCCCCATGTATATGTCACCGGCCAGAGGGTTTTTCTCAACGGGCGGCATAATGTAGTACTTTACCGGATGTACTTTGTCCTGTGTGGCGGCGCTTGCCTTAGTACCCCCTAATCCTTCGATGAGCTGTGCGATCCCACCACCAGACAGAGAAAGGGCGTATCGGCGTGCCAAGAGGTAGGCAAGAGATGCAGCGTCGTAATGGTCGCTGAGCTTGTCCCATTTCTGGGCCACAAAGCTCCACATGTAATCGCGCTGTACGGACTGAACGTGACGGAGCAGAGCGCGGTTCACCGTGGGGATACGAGTGGCAAAGACGCTCCGAACTGCCTCGAACAGGGCTTGCGGTTTCGGACCCTTCTCCACCACTCGAATCACGTGGCTTTCTAGATGCCGTACCAAGTTGGGCAACCCTGTGTAGAAGACAACAGGAACGAAACACTTTTTCTGGATGGCTTCTAGAGTCTGGACACCGTCTTCCACCGGAGGCTGTGTGTTGTAGGATCCCAATCTTACATCCAGAATCAGCAGATCGAACCGACGTGATTCCAGCAGTCTGAGGGTTTGGCCGAAATCGGACTCCGTCATGACTTGAGGGTACCGCTCGTCCGCTGATATGTGTTCTGCCTCCAGGAAGTCCTTCACCTGTTGGCAGATCTCCGGGTCGTCGTCCACGACCAGTATCTGCCAGTTCACATCGTCTGTCATGCTATACTCTCCTGCGTAGCACGATGCGGAAAGTTGCCCCAGGAAGAGGCCCGCTGTCCAGCAGTTCGAGGTCTCCGGAGTAGTATTCGGCTACAATCTCCCCGGCGATCGCTAATCCCAGCCCGATGCCATCCGGTTTCGTTGAGAAGTATGGTTCAAAGATGCGGTCACGAAACTCCGGTTGCACACCTGGGCCACTATCACTGAAGGTAACCTCGACTGCGTCAGACTCACTTTGTCGTCGACTCACGGACACCTGGATCTTTCTGTTCTCGGGTGACACGCTCCGCAGCCAGTATAGACTATTCTGCAGAAGATTGATGATCACCTGTTGTATCTCTGACTGGTCTACGGTCACAGGAGTGCTGGTACCGGGCAGGGCCACCTTGGCTTTGACTTCGTTCACCTCTGTTTGCAGCACAGAGAAAGCGTCGGCGATAACCTGCTCCAAGCGTGTCTGTACTGGTCTCCCTCGTTTCCGTCCGCCGAAGGGCTCGATCTTTCGGAACAAAGTTGCCAGAACATCCGCCTGGCCGCTAATAAAGCTGAACCGCTGCCGCAGTCGCTGAGCGAGACTACTGCTCTCTGTTTTTGCACGGTCAATGTCGCGTAGCCCAAGTTGGGCTTCATTGCCGATCTTGGTCAGCGGCAGACGACCGTCATGGAGGATTGTGTCCACCAGTTGTCCGAGCGTTGCCAGCCTCCTGTATCGTGCCAGTACTTCCTGGACCTGCTCGACCCTGTTCCCCAAATCTGCATCTGTCTGTTGAACGAGCACCAATAGCTCGGCATCTTGTGGATACCGTTTGCTGATGGTATTGGCCAGAGCGGCAAGATCGAAGCCTGTGAACACGCCTCCGCGTTGCGGCTTTTCTGCATGGCGTCGAAGAGCGTGTCGCCGCGTTTCCAACTCATTCAACATGCACAGTATCTGACGGCGCAGGTCATCCAAAGCCTGCCCCACCATCAGACCTTCTCGATTACTTTGATCGCGCAGAAGTGGATTCTGATTGGCTGAGACGAAGACATGGCCCACAATCTGGTTATTGGACAATCGACGTGTAGGGTCCTGCACACGACGGATATCTAGTCGTAGCCAATCATTGTGGCGGTCGCCATATGGAAGTACCCTGAACCCGTCCCTATATATGCTGATGCCTGCTGCCTGGTTGAGATCACCGCGCACATCTCGCGTGGTGGAGCCGTATTCGTGCGCCACTTGATTCATTGAAGCCGCGTCCCGATCCCAGACACGCAACTCGATGCGGAACGGTCCGCATAGCGGTTGACGATTACCGGGGAGAATGCAGCGCCCATCTACCACCTTCTCTGCCGTCTCCCCGCGCAGTTTTGTCGTCAGAGTATAGCGGCCCGATTCATCCACCTGACCACTCAAGGTGTAGTGGGGGCTTTCCAGCACCTCCGGAGGATCAACCAAACCAGAAAGATTGTTGAACTCTGCAGGAAGCTGCAGCATAACCTGAAATACATCCCTTTCGGGGGCATGATCTCGATTCCAGTAAGGCGAAATCAGTCTCGACAGTTCAGCTCGCAGATCCAGTAACTGCTCGCCACCCCAGGTTTTTCGCAAGCCATCCATGCGTAGGATAGTGCCGTGCGTGACTTCTCGTGCTTCTGGTGCAACGTCAGCTTCCCAAAGTGCCTCGATACCTCCACTTGGGCAGATGTCGGCTGGCTCGATCTGCTCCCATGAGATAGCAACCTGATCCAGGTATTTGCTTTCGTCGTCAAACTGCAGCCAGTCGAAGAGGACTCGCACCTCGTACGGTGCATCAGGACGCCGGGTCACCACTTCGAGTTTGTCTGCCAGTCGCGATGCCGCAAACCGCCCGATACCTTTCTCTCCGAGCACACGACGTCTGTGTTCCTCACTGTAAGTCTGGCGCTTCCTGAACAGAGTGGCTGGTTCCATCCAGGTCGTCTGGATCGTTTCCAGAGACATGCCGTGTCCATTGTCAATGACCTCGATTCGGCCCTGCCCAACCTCCAATGGCTCCGTGAAACGTACCACGACTCGCGTTGCATCTGCATCATAGGAGTTCTTCACTAACTCGACCAGTGCCACTACTTCGCTACTGATCAGTTCGTCACCAAAGGTACGAAGTATTCGTGCCTTTGGTCGAAGTCGGCTTGTACCTGAAGACAAGGGAGTCTGCTCAGACATTTCTCTTCTGCGTCCTCCAGCTCATGTATCAACAGACATGAGTGTCCCTGCAAAACGAACAGTGTACATTCACTGGGCATAAGTGACATGCTGGTGGTCGTTTCTTGGTGCAAATCTGATCTGCCAGGTCTAGAAGAGCGAAGCTATACATCCGCGGATCCTGTCTCTCTACAAGTGCTGCGATAAGCCTACGAAACTTGCTATTCCGGCGCGACGAGTCTTTTGTCGTCAATCCGAACAGCCTGCCAGTGACCCGTACTGTGTTTGTATCAACTAACGGTTCGGCGAGATTCCAGGCAAAACATCGGACTGCTCCTGCGATGTATTCACTCACACCCGGAAGAGAAAGGAGTTCGTCCCGGTCTCTAGGCACTTGCCCCTTGAAGCGGAACACCAAGTCGGCTCCCATATCTTGAATCAGGTCAATCCGCCAGCGCAGGCCAAGAGAGTGTAGTACTCGGTGGAGGTCTTCGCGCGGAGCGTTGCTTAGTTCCGCTATTGTAGGAAAACGCTCGATGAAGGTTTGGTACACGGGTACCACTTGCGGCGCTTGAGTGCGGTGCAGCATCACCTCGGCCATCAGGATGTGGTATGGATTCTCTGTCAACCTCCAAGGAAGCGACCGGAAGTGCTCGCTGCCCCACGTGAGCAGGGACGAGCGAAAAGCCACCACATCAAGTGAACGTGCAGCCTCATGAATAAGCTCAGCCATGCTGCTACTCCGTAGGCGGTAGCTCTGCCGCGATGGCTGTATCTTTGGCACTTAGGTCTGGCGTGCCGATTCGCTCCTGTTCGTGGTCTGTGATAGCCTTCTGAACATCCGGCAGAATGGCGCTCGCCACGGCCTTCGCCAACAGAGGAGGAACTGCATTCCCCACTTGGTGGAATTGATTCGTGAAGGCGCCAACGAAGCGAAATGTGTCTGGAAAACTCTGCAGGCGAGCCGCTTCACGCACAGATATGGTCCGGGGAGGCTCAGGCTCACCGACACGACTGGGATAAATATGGCGATAGGTATCCTTCCCTATGTGAGCTTCAACTGTCCATGAGGGCTTACCGCGTTCAAGCTTGCGATAGCGGTCCCTAAACCATTCATTTCGCTTTTCGGGGTGTTGCTTGCTGTCGTAGCGACGCAGCGCATCGGGTAGATTGATGTACTTCTCTCCCTCTTGCAGCAAGACAAAGGCCCGGATGTCGTCATCATTATGCCAGCGCGTCTGATGGTTATAGAGGATCCCATCACTTCCTTCCCTCATGCGCCGTTGGTATTCATTAGGCCCCTGTCGACTGATGTACGGCATCTCGTCTTCGCGATGTTTGGTCCCAACGATTGGGAGGTCACTGATAGCTTCCCACACGGTCACATGTTTCGTTGGCTCATAAGTCGGCTTTGGCCAGGTGATCGGTATCCCCACACGGTTGGCTATGACGAAGAGGCGTTGCCGCCTCTGAGGCACACCATAGTCTGCTGCCAGCAGTGCTCTGGAATCGACGGTGCTGTACCCTAACGACCGGAGTTCCGAAATCAGGAGATCAAGCACCCACGTTCCGTTTTCCCGGTAGTGCTTCATATCGGGAACGTTTTCGATGACGACATATAGTGGTCTCAGGCGTGCAACGAAACGAAGATAATCGCGGAATAGGCTGTTGCGTGGGTCGTCAATGTAGTTGGGATCGTTCTTCACCTGCCGGAGCTTGCCTCGCCCCACACGGCTGAACCCCTGACAAGGTGGTCCTCCGATAACAACATCGACCTCATCAAGTCCGTGTTCGTGAACGAACTCCAAGGGATCAGTAATTGTTTGTATATCTACCTCGACACCATTGCCGAAATTGTGCGCGTAAGTGCCACATGCAGTCGCATCGTGGTCTATTCCAAGTCTAATATCATAGCCGGCCATCTGGAAGCCGAGGCTTAGCCCGCCGGCCCCGCAGAACAGATCAAGAGTGACTGGCTGCCTCATTGTTCCTTCCTCTACATGCTCACGCTAGTGGACGCCGCTCGATAGGTTCCTGGCCGACGCTCACAGTCTCATTGCACAAATCCCTGCGACACGTCTAGTATACAGCGTGTGACGGAAAACCGCAACGCTACACGTGAGGCTGTTCCATGGCCTGTGCAACGGTCAGTGACGGGCACAACGACATGTAGGGTCAGGTCTCAGAGCTGACCCTACACTCAGATGGGCGACCTGAAATGAACAGTGGCGAAGTCGATTGGCGGCGTCCGCTCAACCGGTCAGGTCCGCGTGCCGGAGCATGCTACGAGTGCCCCGATGTGCGCGGCAGTGGCTCTGGCTGCTTGAGAACGACGAAGCCGGTGCGGGCGGCGGCAGGAACGTAGTCGCGCGGCAGACCAAGCA
>CAYOEZ010000271.1:0-5940 GCA_964402955.1 uncultured Ktedonobacterales bacterium
ACGCCTACGTCGCCGATGGGGGAAGCGGTCTGCGCGCCATAAGTGTCGCCAACCCCGCCGCGCCGACCGAGGTCGGGTTCTACGACACGCCAGGGGATGCCAGGGGTGTAGCGGTGGTGGGCAGCTATGCCTACGTCGCCGATGGGGGACGCGGCCTGCGTATCATCAACGTGGGCAATCCCACCGCCCCCACGGAGGTCGGGTTCTACGACACGCCAGGGCTTTCCTATGGCGTGGCAGTGGCGGGCAGCTACGCCTACGTCGCCGATGACTATAGGGGGCTGCGCATCATCAACGTCGCCAACCCGGCCGCGCCGACGGAGGTCGGGTTCTACGACACGCCAGGGTCTGCCCAGGGTGTGGCGGTGGCGGGCAGCTATGCCTACGTCGCCGACGGCGACGGGGGCATGGTCATCCTGCGTTTCACCGGTGAACCCACGCCAACTCCAACGCGCACGCCGACACTGACGGCCACGCCGACGCGCACACCGACGCGGACGGCGACACCAACGCGCACACCAACGCGCACACCAACGCGCACGCCGACACTGACGCGCACACCCACCCGCGTCATCTTCACACCGGTGTCGCGGATCTACCTGCCGGTGATCGTGATGAATTGGGGGGACTGAGGCAGGCGGGTGTGCTCAGACTTCTGACCGAGAATTCGCCCAACTTGATGAAGGGATGACTTACAACAAGTTGGGCATCGGTGCACGAAGAAAACCCTGTTGCCTTCATGCAAGCAGTTGAATCGTTTCTGGAGAAACTACCATTCCAGACCATCAGACCAGACAACTGACACGGCGCACACGACGACAGCCACCAAACCAGACCTGGAGGTCTTGATGTCCACAGCCCCGGCCAACGGCTTCCGCACATTTCTCATCGTCTGGTTTACGCAATCAATGTCCGTGTTCGGCAGCGCACTCACCCTGTTTGCCGTCACGATCTGGCTGACACAGGTCCTCTATCCCGGACCAGAGCAGATCCGAGAACTGGCGCTGGCGGTGTCCGGGGTGAGCATTGCGCGTGCTCTCGCCATCGTGATTGCCGCGCCGCTGGCCGGCGCGTGGGCCGATCGCCATGACCGCCGGCTCATCATGCTGACGATGGATCTCGCCAACGGCTGCGTCAGCCTCGTTCTCGTCTCTCTCATCATCTCGGGCAACTTGCAAGTTTGGATGCTGTTGGCCATCCTGGCTCTCACTGGATTCTGCGGTGCGTTCCACTACGCGGCGTTTGACTCATCCTATGCCATGCTCGTGCCAGAAAAGCAACTGGCGCGCGCCAACGCCATGATGCAAACGATGGCCGAGCTATCAGGCATCTTGTCACCCGCGCTGGCGGCAGCCATTATCTCATTGCCGGCGCTGGCGCGGCAGGGTTTTCTGGGCGGCACTGTCGGTCGGCTTCTGAGCCAACTCAGCGACGGCATGGCTCTGACCATTGCCGTCGACGCCATCACTTTCTTTCTCGCCGCCGCGACGCTGCTGTTCCTGTTCATACCCACGCCCCGGCGCACAGATCTGACCGCAGATGGCAAACGCCCGACCAAGACCATCTGGGCCGACATCAAGGAGGGCGCACGCTTCATTACGAACCGGCGTGCGTTGCTCTGGCTGCTCGCCTCGTTCACGGCAGCCAACCTGCTTGGCTCGCCGCAGTTTGTCTTCCAGCCACTGCTAGTAAAGTTCAACCTGGCCAGCGACTGGGCCGCTCACAACTTCACCTTTGAGACGGCTCTTGCCTTTATGAATTCCATGGCCAGCCTGGGCGGAGTCGTGGGAGGCGTGCTCATCAGTATGTGGGGTGGGCTAAAGACCAGACGCATCTACGGCGTGCTCATACCGATGGTCATCGCGTCGCTGGCGCAGGTCGTCTTTGGCCTCTCGCCTATGCTCTACCTGAGCGTCGCCATGATCTTCATCACGAGTTTCATGATCATGATCATTCGCACACACACGCAGGCCATCTGGCAGGCGCAGACGCCGCCTGAGCTGCAGGGCAGGGTCTTCGCTGTACGCCGGCTGATCTCGCAGTTCACATGGCCGCTCGGCACCGCGCTCGCCGGCTGGGTGGGAGGGCTATTCAACCCGGGTCTGGTGCTCGCCATCATGGGCCTCTTGTTCCTGGCCTTCTCACTGGCGCAACTGTTCAACCGTACACTGCTGGACGTGGAGTCGGCGCAGCAAGGAGAACCATGAGTATCTGGTGGATTCGGCGCGACTTACGCCTGAGCGACAATCCGGCGCTGCACGCAGCACTGGAACTTGGTCATCCGTTCATTCCCCTCTTCATCATGGACCCTCACCCCTTACAATTTCCGCCCGGCAAGCGACAGGCCTTCTTGCTGAGTGGCCTGCGTGAACTCGACGGCGATTTGCGAGCACGCGGTAGCAGGCTGGTTGTTCGCCGCGGCGACCCGAAAGACGTCCTCACGACGCTCCTGGCCGAGTTTCACGCCGATGCCATCTTTGCTGAGGAAGGGTACGGCCCCTATGCAAGGAGGCGTGACGCTGAGATCGCCGCTACCTTGCCCCTGCGCCTCACAGAAGGCCGCACCGTGCGCCACCCCGACGCCGTCGTCAAGCATGATGGCAGCCCCTATACTGTCTTCACCCCTTTCATGCGCGCCTGGAGAATGCAGCGGTTGCCCGCTGAGCAGGACCTGCTTCCTTCTCCCGGGCAAATGCCGCCGGTTCCCGAGAGTGTGCTGTCGAGCGATCTGCCCGATGCCAACCCACCAGCAGACTTTGTACCCGGTGAAAAGGAAGCCCGGCGCCGCCTGAACGCTTTTACAAACGCAGCGATCTGCGATTATGCCAACGGTCGCGACATCGTTGGCGAGGCGGGAACCTCTCTGCTTTCGCCCTATTTGCGCTTCGGCATGATCTCGGCTCGACAAGCATTCGTCGCCGCCCGCGCCGCCATCTGCCGTTCCGTGCCTGGCCGCAACGGCGCAGAAACCTGGCTGAACGAGCTCATCTGGCGCGAGTTCTACCAGTCCATTCTGTATCACTTCCCCGACGTTCTGACCGCCGCCTTCCGGCCCGAGCTACGTGAGATTGCCTGGCAGAACAACCGGGACGACTATGCGGCATGGTGCGATGGCCGCACCGGCTATCCAATCGTCGACGCCGCCATGCGCCAGCTTGTGCAGACAGGCTGGATGCATAAGCGCGCCCGCATGGTCGCCGCTTCGTTCCTTGTCAAGGACCTGCTCATCGACTGGCGCTGGGGCGAGCGCTTTTTCATGGAGCACCTGATCGACGGCGATGCCGCGGCCAACAACGGCGGCTGGCAGTGGACGGCCGGCGTCGGCGCCGACGCTGCCCCCTACTTCCGCGTTTTCAGCCCCGTCTTGCAGAGCCAGAAGTTCGATGCCAATGGTGTGTACATCCGCCGCTGGCTATCCGCATTGGCGCGCGTGCCGGACCAATACATCCACGCGCCCTGGACGATGCCTATCGCTGTTCAGACACAATCCGGATGTGTCATCGAGCGCGACTATCCAGCGCCGATCATCGAGCACGCCATCGCCCGCGCCCGGACGCTTGCCGCATATGGCGCGGCGCGGCGCAACAAGTAGGCCTCTCCGCCAGCCCGCTGCGCTCGCCCCAACCTTCGAGCAGCGAGGAATCCATCCTTCGTGGGGTGCGCATTCTCTCTTTTGATTGTGCAGGGCGCGGCCTCTCCCGCGCCAGAACGCGGGATGTTTTCGCGCCTGGACGGCGCAAGGGAGCGCCTTACTACACAGATTGGAAAGGCAGCCACTGTCTTCACAAAGCCTGACGCCCACGCTCTTTCATGGCGCCTATTGACAATCTTATCAGTGTGTGATATAAGGTAGTTAGTTATATACATGGCGGCAGTTATTCGGTTGTCAGCCATGCGTTGACTAGGAGGATGGAAATGATCATCGTACGCGACGTATACCAGGCGAAGTATGGGAGAGGCAGCGAGTTGGTAGCGGTGCTCAAGGAGTTCACCGCCATTTTTGGCAAGCAATACCCGCAGCGCGTCATGAGCGACGCCAGCGGGCCGTTTTTCACCATCGTGCAGGAAACAGAGGTGGCCAGCCTGGCAGAGTGGGAGAAAGTGAGCCAGCGCGTCTTCAGCTCGAAGGAGTTCGAGCCCTGGTTTTCGCGCTGGCTGACGCTCGTCGAATCTGGCCGCCGTGAGTTCTACAATCTCGAGAAATAGCGCGGAGCGATGCTCATTATGTGAAGTAAATCCTGCGTATCGTTCTTGACAGTCTCTGAGTTTTCTGTTATGATTCGGCTATCATATGTAAAGGCTATGAAGGAGACAGACGGGCATTCATACCCCTGGCAGAGAGCCTGAACGATGAAAGCAGGCAGGGCGATGGACGCAACCGCATCACTCCCGAGCCGTTGGCCGAACGCCCGTTGCCTGTACGGTAGGGCAGGTTTCTTACCTGCCGCCTCATCGGGCCAGTGGGTCACGTAGGACTCAGCCGGATTCTTCCTCGTTATCGGAAGTGGTACATCTCCGTTCCTCAGGAGCGTACCGTAGAAGTGGGCCTGGCATAGGCCAACAAGGGTGGTAACGCGGGAGCGCTTCAGGCTCTCGTCCCTGTACAGGGACGAGAGCCTCTTTTCGTGCGCATCAACATCCACCAGGGCTGAGAGTACATTTTGCTAGCAATAATCGCTGCGGCAGCAGGCGTCGCTCTGTTGTGGGGATCAGGTTGGCTCTTCATCAAGTTGGGGGTGTCGAGTGTCCCGCCGTTTCTCTTCGCCGGCGTGCGCGGCATTCTGGCCGGGCTCATTCTACTGGCCCTTGTGCGCCGCCAGCGCCAGGCGTGGCCAGAGCGGCGTGAACTGCTGCTGCTTGTCGGTGTTGGCATTCTGATGACGGGCGTCTGCAACGGTCTCACCTTCTGGGGTCAGGCGCCTGACGTCGTCAACTGCAGCCATCAACAATCTAATCCTAAAGCTGCTACCGGGGTGTGGCGTGACGAATGTGGCCGAGGCACGGCGACACTACGACACTCATTGGCGCGATGCCATTGACCGATTCTGCGCTGCTGACCTGATCTTGCACAGGCCCTGTGTGAAAAACAACACAATATTGACATTGCTGATATTATATGCTACTATTGATATTGGTCTTGAATCCACTTTCTCTTCCTCGCGTTGGCCCTTGTTCTTGTCTGGTGTTCAGCAAGTGGAAAGGGCGGTGATGCTTCCTGGCTTGTCTCGACCATCGTGAACTCCCTGGTGTGCTTGCTGACGCCGACCGCCTTCCGGGTGCGACATCAGCGGTGCATTGCTAGCGTGTGATGTCTCAGCACAGCATAGTGACCAACTGCTTTGGCGACGGCTGAACTCGGGGTCGATGTACGACACAGGCAGAGTCAGACAACAAGATCGCCGAAATGGCTCCGTGTCAGCGAGGAGCGCCAACCATGGACGGCAGATCACCCTGCCCACTGGTTGGAGCGCGGCCAATCCAGGCGGCGGCATCGGCTTCGTCACCAGCAACAACCCTCTCCGTACATGCACACCCGTCTATATTCACCATCCCGGTTGTCCCTTCGAAGATTGGCGATAGCATTTGGATACATCTCACAGATCGTGATCACAGGAACCTAGGCTATATCGTCAGCCCACGCACGATTGTCAGATGATGGGCTTGTGGCTGACGGGGCGCTTTCGTGCCAAAACCGTCTGCACTTGGGAGACGGTGTGACAAGAGATTGTCGAGAAGGTACACAAAGTGATGCGCGAGGAGAAGGTGTAACTAAGGAGGAGATCATGAGAGCTTCAGTCATCCGTAAGGCGGGCCGGCTGTTCCTGCTGGCGATCGCGCTGCTGCTGGTGCTGGCGCAGTCCGGTGGGTTGGCACGCGCAGCCGTGGGTCATGGCGAGCTGGTGCGTTGCCGCAACGGCGCTTTCTCGACCGAGGAGGATT
>CAYOEZ010000272.1:0-5926 GCA_964402955.1 uncultured Ktedonobacterales bacterium
GACGCCGGCTGCGACGCCGTTATGACAACTGACGACTACTCCGACAATCGCGGGCCAATCATGGGCGTCGAGCGCTTCCGCCGCTTCGTGCTGCCGGGGCTGATCATGCAGTCCGACGCGATCCACGCCCGCGGCGCCTACTTTATCAAGCACACCGACGGCAACGTGTGGGGCATCCTGGACCAACTGGTCGAGGCGAAGATCGACGGCTGGCACGGCATCCAACCCAGCATCGGCATGGACCTGCGCCTGCTCGAAGAACGCTACGGCAAGAGCCTGTGCTTCTTCGGCGCCGTCAACTGCGAAACGCTGGTCGAGGGCGCGCCTGACGATGTGCGCGCCGAGGTGCGCCACGCCATTCGCTACGCCGCGCCGGGCGGCGGGCTGGTCGTCGCCAGCGGCAACGTGCTGCAGCCGGGCGTGCGGCTGGAGAACTACCTGGCCGGGCGGCAGGCAACGCGCGACTATGGGATGTATCCGATCAACATCGAATAGGGCAGCCCCCTCCCCCCAATTCTGGGGGCAAACTAATGACGGGAGATAGGGAATGAAAATCGCCAGGATCGAGCAGTTCTTCCCGCTGCGACGGGTGCGTCTGGTCAAAGTGACAACCGACAATGGTCTCGTTGGCTGGGGTGAGACGACGCTCGAAGGCAAGCCAAAGAGCGTTCACGGCGCCATCGAGGAACTGGCCGACTATCTGATCGGCAAAGACCCGCTGCGCATGGAGCACCACTGGCAGCACATCTACCGCTCCGCCTTCTTCCGCGGCGGCAATGTCCTGATGACGGCGCTATCGGGCATCGACCAGGCGCTGTGGGACATCGCCGGCAAGCACTACAACGTGCCCACCTACAAACTGCTCGGCGGCGCCGTGCGCGACCGCCTGCGTGTCTACGCCCACTGGGGCATCCGCGACCTGAGCGACGAGGGACTGGCGCAGGCGCGGGCGCGGCTGGATTGGCTGCAGAAGAGCGGCTACACGGCCTACAAGTCTGGCCCGGGCGGGGCGTGGCGCGCGCACGAGCCGCCAGCGGTCATCGACGCCTTCGTCAAGCGCGCCTACCTGATGCGCGAATGGGTGGGGCCTGAGGTGGAGCTGGCCTTCGACTTCCACGGCAAGTTCATTCCGGCGCTGGCAATCGAAATCTGCAATGAGCTGAAGGGCATGCGCCCGCTGTTTGTCGAGGAGCCGGTGCCGCAGGAGAACGCCGACGCCCTCAAGCTGGTCTCCGATCACGTGCCCTTCCCCATCGCCACCGGCGAGCGGCTGCTGACACGCTGGGGCTTCCGCGACATCTTCGAGAAACACGCCGTCGCCTACATCCAGCCCGATGTGTCACACACCGGCGGCGTCACCGAGCTAAAGAAGATCGCCAATATGGCCGAGGTCTACTACATACACATCCTGCCGCATAGCGCCATCGGCCCCGTCGCCTTCAGCGCCTCGCTGCACGTCGACGCTGTCGTCCCCAACTTCCTGGCGCAGGAACAGGTGGATGCCGGGCTGGGCGCGGGGCTCTTCGAGCAGCCGTGGCTCGTGAGAGACGGCCACATCGACCTGCCCACAAAGCCGGGTCTGGGCTTTGACATGATCGCCGAGAAGGCCGAGGTGGACTGCGGTATCTACGAAGAAGAGCTGGGCGGCGAGTTCTACCACCCCAGCGACGGCAGCGTGGCGGATTGGTGAGGTTATAGTGGAGGGATAACCATGCTTGACATGAGCAATCTGGATCCTCAAGAGGTCTTCAGCCATTTGCCGCTCAACAGGGTTGGCGAGACAGATCGCCGTTACGTTGACGAGGTTCTGGCTGCCGGCTTTGGCAACTGGGAGTCAGCCAACATGCTGGGGCGCTTCGAGCTGGCCTTTGCCCGCCGCTTTGGCGTCGGATATGCGCTGTCGCACAACTCCGGCTCCGGCACGATGGTCTCCAGCCTGCTCGCCGCCGGCGTGGGGCCGGGCGACGAGGTGATCGTGCCGACCTGTACGATGGCATCCACCGCCTTTGTCGCCATCCAGTGCGGCGCGGTGCCCGTCTTCGCCGACAGCGACCCGGACACCTTCACCATCTCGCCCGCCGACGTGGAGCGCAAGATCACGGAACACACCAAGGCCATCATTCCCGTCACCCTCTTCGGCCTGGCGGTCGATTTCGATCCGCTCATGGCGCTGGCCGCGAAGCACAAGCTAACCGTGATCGAGGACAACGCGCAGTGCTTCCTTGCCACGTACATGGGCCGCCTGGTGGGCACGATCGGCCACGCCGCCAGCTTCAGCTTCCAGGGCTCAAAGCACATGACCACCGGCGGCGACGGCGGCATGGTCATTACTGACGACGAAGACTATGCGCGGGATATCCGCAAGGCGGCGGTGGTGGGCTATCGCACGCTGCGGGGCAAGGCAGGCGCAACGATGATCCCCCGCGATGAGCGGCAGGATTGGGCCTATCTGCGCCACGATCGCATGGGCTACAACTTCCGCATGTCTGCCATGCAGGCGGCGCTGGGCCTGGCGCAGCTTGAGCGGCTCGACTACCTCGTGGCGGCGCGCTGCTACATCGCCGAGCAGTACGCGGCGGTCATCCGCGAGGAGAAATGCCAATGGCTGATCCCGCCGCACGTACCTGAGGGCTGGACTCACTCCTACTGGTGCTACACCTGCAAGCTGGACGAGAAAACGCTCGGCGTCAATTGGCGGCAGTTCCGCCAGACCTTTATTGCCAACGGAGGCGACGGCTTGTACGGCCTATGGGCGCCGGTGCATCTGGAGCCGATCTTCCAGACGATGGCCTTCTACGGCTCGCCGGCGCGTGCCCCGCACTTCGATCCGCGCTACAAGGGCAACGTCAAAGGCTATCACGAGGGCGACTGCCCCAACGTCGAGTCCTTCCGCCGCTACCTCTGTCTTTTCAAGACGAGCATGCAGACGCTCGATCAGGTGAACCGGCAGCTGGACGCGCTGAGAGAGACGATACGGGGGTACGGGTAGAGACAAATTGGTGACAGTCGCCGCCTGATATGCAGGAATACCGGCTACATCCCCAATGACTTCACAGTTCCGTAACCTGTATTCTGAGCCGCAATGCGGGAATGGGATGCGCTCGAATGAATTCGGCTCCTAAGCGCAAGCCCTACGGCCAGCGGCTTAGGAGCGGACTTCAGTCCCGCGCTTGACGAAATCGCGAAATGATCGGGTTGCAGAGCTATTTCGTGAACGTCATGCTACGAGAAGAGATGGAAATTCGCAGCGTTAGCCGCGATGTGCTATAATGGTCAGGTAGGCTCTTCATGGTTGTTCCAGATCCTCGTTTCCGGTATCTCTGTCCCGGGTTCCTGTATCAGGAAGAGCGGTACATCTGGACGACGAAGGCCGCTCTTCCTTCGATGGCAGGAGAGCGGCTTGCAGCTCGGAAGGCAGCATTATGGGCGTGCCATTGGTCCCCAACATCAGACCACACGCCACACGGAACTTTCAAAATAGAAGGCGAACCGCTCAATGCCCCTCACCTCCTTCACCTGGCGCCAAGTCAACGCCTGGCGTCTCTCCCAACGCTGCCTGTCGCCGCGCGTGCAGCGCTGCGACATCGTCACAGCCGCGACGCGCACGGGCGGCATCCCGGCGCAGGTGATGTCCGCCGCCGAGCTGGCGCTGTGGGCGCGCACGGATGGGCTGACGGCGCAGGACGTGCAACGCACACCGTGGCCGATCCAGAGCACGAGTACGGCAGTTTCGACCCTGGGCATTTCTGATCACCGATCAGATCGACGGTATTGATGCGGGAGGGCTAAGTTATGATCGTCGCCCCGCTTTGGGTCTTTGGACTTTTCGCTGTCTTCGCTGTAGCGTACGCCGTCACAAATGCGCTTCTGGAATGGATGGCAGAGCAAGTGCTCGGAGACCAAAGGCCGTATCGGTCGATCCGGAACGAAGCTGAACTCGGTTTCTACACGAGAGGCAACATGGAGTTCTTCCCCTACTTCAGCGGCGGTCTTGCCGTCGCGCTGGTAATACTATTGCTGCTGGCGCTCCCCACGAAGACGGCCGTATTGATCCTGTTCGGGCTGGTGGCAATCGGCGTCCTCTTCCTTCTTTTCGTCTTCGCCGCCGAGTCACTGTCAGGGGAGGTAACCGAACACAGGGCCAAGAACGCGCAAACGAGGCACGAGCCGGCAAAGGAGCGCCCCAAGAATCGGTCTGGACGGCTGACGAAGGAGTACGAAGCCCCGACACAAGCGCACGAGTCGGAGCAAGAGCGTCAGGGACGTCAGGCGCAACACCAGGCCAAGGTGCTTGAGAAACAGGCAGCTCGGGCAGAACTGGAGTCAATCCGGCGCGACCTATGCTCTGCCATTGTCATGCCGGAGGACCAGGGTGAGGACCGGGGGAAGAATCTAGCATCTGTTCTCAACAGGCTGTTCATCGCCAGTGACATATCCCTAAGGGAACGGTTTGCGCCGGTCGAACTGCGAGGGCAACGAAGCCCCGCGTGCGTCAGTGGGGCTGTCGCGATCGACGGCGATCCATACCTTGTGGAGATGTACTGGAGCACGGATCCCCTGGACACAAAGAACGTTGCTCCGGAGTTGGTTCGCTTGTTCAATGGCGGCTACGCGGGCTGCGTCTTGATCTCTTCCTCAGGATTCACGCAAGATGCCATTGCCACCTGCAAAGATGCGTTGTCGCAAAAAACGGTGGTCTTGTGCGAGTTGGCAGAGGTCGTGACCTTGCTGGAAGAGGATGGCAGTCTGAGAGACTTGATGTATGCCAAGATAGCTGCTGCCGTGGTAGACAAGAATCCGCTCGTAAAGCCATCAGCCGGACCTCGCAGGACGTGAGCGGCAAAGCTCCCGCCTCTTGTCTGAACGCCCAGTTAGTCCGTTTGAGGAGGTTGACAATGAAACGACTTTCCCGCTTCATGTTCAGCATCGCCCTCTGCGTCGTGATCTGCCTGGTGAGCGTCGCCCCCTCGCCGGGGAGCGCCAGCGACGCTGATGTTGAACCGCTGGCAAACTTCCCCCTGGCGAACCTGTGGTACAGGATCACCCCGTCGGTGATCTGGTGTGGCGACGCCAACGACAAGGTCAAGGTCGAGGTGCACATCGTCGGTCGCAGCGATGTCGCCGGCGTGCAATTCAACAACAACGGTCTTGGCACGGTCAGCCTCTACGACGACGGCACGCATGGCGATGTGCTATCCGGCGACAACGTCTACACAGTCGCCAATGTGCAGCTCTACTGCGCCGAGTGGGGGCTGAACTACGCCCGGCAGTTCGGCTACATCGGGTACGACCTGTTTGTCAACCTCAAGAACGGCAGCCAGCAGGAGTACGGCTACGGGTTGTCCGTGGGCGCTGTCCATCCTCGCTACAAGAACCGCTACGCCGTGCGCACCTATGGCGGCGGCCTCTCGGCCACCAACTACGCCTTCTTCATCCAGGACAGCAGCCATGAGGTGCTCAGCGACTACCCCGTGAGCGATGTCACCTGCGGCAAGAGCAATTTCGCGGCCTATCAGAAGCTGTACAGCGTCTTCGCCGACGTGTTCGACATGGCGGTGCTTGTGCCCGGTCTGCCACTCTTTCGCACTGCCGACCTCGGCGAGAACGTGCCCTACCAGGTCCAGGTCAGGAACGACGTCCAGCGTATCGGACTGCCCATTATGAACAACGCCGCCCTCTTCGGCTCGGCGGGACGCCTCAAGAGCGCTGTCTACCATTCCTTCGGCTCGCTGGCGATCATTGATCACGAGATGATGCATATGTGGGGCGCCGGCATCGGCTCATCGTTGGGGCTGATCGAGGAAGGGCTGCCGGGGCGGTACCACTGGCTGGCCAACAGCGACAACCGCGGCCAGTTTGGCCAATTACCCCAGACGCCCGGCCGACATGGGGGTCATTTCGCATTAACCAGCACCCTACCCCTCGT
>CAYOEZ010000273.1:0-2078 GCA_964402955.1 uncultured Ktedonobacterales bacterium
AACGATGACCCAGGCGCACCGGGTTCTGCCCGCCCGACTGCCAGACGACGTTGCCGTCGTTGCGCAGGCTGAGGGTAACGAGCGCTTTGCCGCCCGGCGCCAGCCGCGGCGGCGTATCGTGGCTCAGGTAGGCGACCTTGTAGACTGGCTGAGGGCTGGGTACCTGGTGCGGCACAGCGCCCACCGCCGCCACCACGGGGAACACGGTGTTCGACAGCGGGTTGCACCAGGTAAACGGCAGCCACATCGGGTCGGGCGACGAGCACAGGAAGGCGCTGGCAGAACCGAGGTAGGGATATTGCTGCAAGCTCCGGTAGTAGGCGGCGTACTGCGCGGCCATCTCCTCGCGCGGCAGGCCGGGCGTGCTGTTGCCGAACTCGGTGATCTCGATCATCTTGCCGGGGAAGCGCTGCCGGTAGCGCACGAAACGCAGTCCCCAATCCGACGAGAGCATGTTGGCATACTGCCAGTAGGTATGGCAGCCCAGCCAATCCGAAGCCAGCACGGCATCGGCGCAGATATCGAGCCACTCCAGGTCGCGGTGCGGGTAGTTGAGCGCCAGGCCGGGGAAGCCAAAGTGCGCCCATGGACACGCCTGGCGCAACAGATTCAGGACAGAGAGATACCACACGCGGAAATCCTGGGCATCGGCGTCCGAGTTGCCCCAGCCTTCGATGCCCTGGTAGTGATTGGGCTCGTTGTGGATCTCGAACTTGGCGGCGAAGGGACGCAATTCATTGATGCGCGGCGTGAACTTGGCCACAAACTGCTGAGCCGTGGGGTGCGTGTGGTTGCCGCTGATGCGATCATCGAAGAGGCGCACGATGAACTCGATGCCCGGGTTATCGAGCCGCGTACGATCAAGAACGCTCGTCTTGGTGAAGTCCATGATCTTGAGCGTCTCGATGCGCGCCCGGCGAATGGCGCTATAGTCAGTCTCGGTGAAGTCGGTATCGTTGCGAGCATGCAATCCGATACGCATTTCCCTCATCTCCCCAGTAGGCAGCCACATGGAAGGCGATATGTCATGCTGTCCGATTTTCGGACTCCGAAGGTCGGAGAACGCAGTGAAGCATCTCAATATCGTGCATACGAGATTCTTCGCTCCGCTCAGAATGACAACCATCACATTCGGCGTGTCGAGCCACTAGCCAAGAAAATGCACGAAAACCTGGTTACTCAACAGGCGGCCGCGTCGTGTCAGGCGCACCCCGTCGCTACTGCGCTCCAGCAAACCCAGGCCCACAAGCTCCTCGATGTGCGGCGCGTACACGTCCAGAGCAACCTGATGGCGCTCCAGAAACTCCTCAGCCGAGACGCCCTCTTGCAGCAGGCGCAGGCCCAGAAACATGGTCTCGGCGCGCGCCATGTCCGGTGAGATCGTCTCGCTGCTGGCCCGTGCTGCGCCCCCTTCCTTCATGCGGACAATGTAGTCGCGTGGGTGAAGAACGTTGGCGTAGCGCATCTTGCCGTCGAAGGAATGCGCGCCGGCGCCGAATCCCGCGTAGGGCTGCCGCCGCCAGTAGAGCGAGTTGTGGCGCGAAGCCGTCGCGTCTGCCGTCGCCCAGTTCGATATCTCGTAGTGTAGGTAGCCTGCTGCGTCCAGAGCATCCTCGGCCAGTGTGTACATGTCGGCCAGGCTGTCGTCATCGGGCAGAGACATATCTCCGGCTGCCACGCGCTGCGCCATCGGCGTGTGCTCTTCCAGGGTCAGCGCGTAGAGTGACAGGTGATCGGGCGCCAGCGCAATGGTCTGCGCCAACGTCTCGCGCCAGTGCTCAAGCGTCTGGCCCGGCAGCCCATACATGAAGTCCAGGCTGATGTTGGCAAAGCCAGCCCGGCGCGCCAGCGTGTAGGCCGCACGCGCCTCTGCCGCATTGTGCAAGCGATCAAGCTTGCGCAACATGGCGTCGTCGAGACTCTGTACGCCCAGGCTCAGGCGGTTGAACCCCAGCCTTCTCATGACCGCCAGCGAGTCTGCCGTGACAGTGCCCGGGTTGGCCTCGATCGTGATCTCAGCGTCGGCGGCAACCATGAAGGCCGCGTGACAGGCCGCCAGAATGCGCTCAAGCTGCTCG
>CAYOEZ010000273.1:2088-5793 GCA_964402955.1 uncultured Ktedonobacterales bacterium
GGGGGGTTAAAGATTCGGGGGGGGGGGGGCTGAAGATTGGGGGGGCGGGGGGCTATGCCTCAACTATCTCCGCGGACAGAGCGGCCACGTACTCAGCAATCAGGTTGCCCAGGCCGGCGTAGGTGTTGAAATCGCAGTAGCTGCAGCGCACCTGGCAGAATGGGATGTGAATGTAGACGCCGACGCCGCTGGCCGTCACTTGGCCAGCTCACGCAGCAGTTGCAGCGTCGTTTCCCAGGCATAGAGCGCGTCATCTTGCAGCGTGGCGTCGGGGCGGCAGTGCTCGGTGGCGCGGCGCAGGCCGGTCATCAGATCAAGCCGTTCGCGCGTCTTGCTGCTGACGCGCCCGCCACGGTAGATCTCCTGCACCAACGCCGGAAACGAATGATACTCGTGCCCCATCTCCCGCCGGTGTTCCTCCTGGCGGATCGGGTGTCCCTGCTCTTCCAGACGCCCCACCAGCGCCGATTCTACGGCAGCGCAGCAGGTAACCACCGCCGCGCGATAGTGCTCAGACCAAAGACACGCCTGCACCTCATTCAAATCATGCAGCAACTGGTGTGCGTTGCGCAGGTTCGCCAGTTTGGCCTTGAGCGCATCAAGCTCCACGTAGGATGCTCCATGTGCATCCACCAGGCGCTCGGCCAGGGCTGTGGCGGCGGCGATCAACTCCTCCTCGGCGGGCGGGCCGGGCGGAGCGAACGCCTCGTGATAAATGAAGAAATCCGCCCCCATAGCCAGCCGCCACTCTTCTTTGTGCGGGCTATTCTGGTCAGGCAACTCAGCCAGGTCGGGATAGGCGCCGGGATCGGCCGCTTGCAGCGTGTAGCGGCCCACCGGCCCCACGCGCATGTCTCCGTTGCACTGGCCCGCCACACAGAGAATCTGCCACCAGCGGTTGCCGCCGTGGATGACGTGCACATCCTGGGCGCGGAACGGCAGGTGGTTCATAACACGCGCGTACTTGCGCCGCGCCAGCCGCACATAGGCGCTGGCGAACGACGTGTGAAACACAGCCGCGAGGCGGGCCGAAACAGATGTTTCAATCATGCTATCACCGTTAGAGATTCAATCCCTTGAGGTAGGCGCGGAACTCATCGCCCAGGTCGGGCCGCTTGAGCGCCATCTCGACCGACGCCTTGAGGAAACCGAGCTTGTTGCCCGTGTCGTAGCGCGTGCCCTCGAACTCATAGCCGTAGATCGCCTGCTGGCGCAGCAGGATGCGCAATCCGTCCGTGATCTGGATCTCTCCACCTGCGCCGGGCTGCGTTTCTTCCAGGCACTTGAAGATCTCCGGCGTCAGAATGTAGCGGCCAACGATACCCAGATTGGACGGCGCTGCTTCGACGCTGGGCTTCGCTACCAAATCCAGCACCTTGTGCACACGCTCCTCAACCCGCTTGGGCGAGATAATGCCGTAGCGCGAGACGTCGCTGCGCTCAACCTGCTGCACCGCCAGCACCGAACACTGGTAGCGCTCATAGATGCCCACCATCTGCTTCAGACACGGTGTCTTGGCATCAATCAGATCGTCGGGAAAGAGCACTGCAAACGGTTCGTCGCCGACGATTTCTTTGGTCACGAGGATAGCGTGACCGATGCCCAGCGGCTCTTTCTGACGGATGTAGGTGATGGTATTGGCCAGGTCCGAGATGCTGCGTACTTCTCGCAGCGCCTCGAAGTCTTTCTTCTTGCTCAGGTTGTACTCAAGCTCAAAGGCGACATCGAAATGATCTTCGATCGCCCGCTTGCCGCGCCCGGTCACAATGATGATCTGCTCGATGCCTGAGGCGACAGCCTCTTCCACGACGTACTGGATCATCGGCTTGTCAACCAGGGGCAGCATTTCCTTGGGCTGTGCCTTCGTCGCGGGCAGCATTCGCGTGCCCAAACCCGCAGCCGTGAAGACGGCCTTTCTGATCTTCATGACAACTCCTTCGTTGGATGTGCGCCTGTGCCTGCTCACCCCTGTCGGTGAGCAACCTGCGGGAGGATGAAACCCTACTTCTGGTACTTCTTCTGGTTCTCCAGATGCTCTTCGAACGTGATTGCAAAGGCGTGCGAGCCGTCGCCTTTGGCATAATAGAACAGGTAGTTACTCTTGGCCGGCTGCAACACTGCCTGAATGGACGCCAGCCCGGGAGAGCAGATAGGGCCGGGCGGCAGGTCGCGCCGCAGATAGGTGTTATAGGGCGATTCGGTCGAGCGCAACTGGCTCAACTGGATGATCGGCCACCAACGCTGCTGCGTCTTGTCGTAGCCCAGCGCATACTGCACGGTGGCGTCGGCCTCGAGGGCCATGTTCTTGGCCAGCCGGTTCAGGTAGACACTGGCGACGATCGGTCGCTCGCTCGCCAGCATGGCCTCGCGCTCCACGAGTGAGGCAACCGTCAGCGCCTGATGGATGGTCAGCTTGCGCGCCGTCGCCTGCTGGCGCATCTCGGGCGTGAAGCGGCGATCCAGCGTGCTCACAAGCAGGTCAACCACCTGGTCGGCGCTCCAGCGCGGGTTCATCTGGTACGTATCTGGGTAGATGTAGCCTTCCAGAGAGACAGCGCCCGGCTTATCGCTCAAGACCCCGTAGGCGAGCCGCGCCGTGTTCATCGCCTTCATCAGCTCGTCATAGGTCGAGACGCCGTTGTCGGCCAGCACCTGCGCCGTCTGTTCAAGCCGCCAGCCCTCACGTATGGTGACGCGCACCTCAAACTGCCGGTTACGCTGCAGCGCAGCAACGACATCTTCCATCGTCATCGTCTGCTGCAGTTCATACTCGCCCGCCTGCAAGTTCGCCCCGACGCCCTGATACTTCACCAACTGCCGGAATAGCTCGGCGTCGCCGATCAGGCCATAGGCCTTCAGGTTGAGCGCGATCTCTTCAGCCGTGTCGCCGGCAGAAACGATGAACTTGACCGCTGTGCCATTGCTGCCGGCCGGCCGCTTGATGTCGGCATCCTTCATCCCCAGGTAGACGCCCAGCAGCGTGCGCTCCAGCCCTTCGGGCTTGGCGACAACCGTAGATGGCGCGCCGCTGCTGGCCGCCGGCGTAGTCCGGCGATTCTTCAAGAACAGATAGCCGCCCACCAGCGGCGCGGCCACGATCAACAGCGCCAGCACAAGTACAACCACGCGCATCAGACCTTGTCGCACGCCTGCCCAACCTCCCGACATGTTATGACTGAGACACCGGAGTCCCTTCCCTGTGCTGTGCGTCTCTGTGGTTCTTTTGCCACTGATGATCGAGGTAGTTCTGCAGGATGACCGCCGCCGCCGCCGCGTCCAAGCGGGCAGCCCGCCGCGCTGGCCCCATCCCCGCCTCGAGCAGAAGCACGTGAGCGCCCTTGGTCGAGAGACGTTCGTCCCAGAAAAACACCGGCACGTTGATATGCGGCGCCAGACGGTCCACGAACTGCTGCACCAGCTCGGCCTGCTCGCCGCGCCGTCCGTCCAGGTGCAGGGGCATGCCCACGACAAAGCCTTCGGCGTCGTATTCATGCACGAGCGCAGCCAACGCGGCTATGTCCTTAGCAAACGACACACGTTTGAGAACGCGCTCAGCCGTGGCCAGAACCCCTGTCGGGTCGCTGACCGCAATGCCGATGCGCTTGTTGCCCACATCCAGTCCGATCAACCGCATGTTGTTTGCTCGCAAGGGCGCTAGTGGTCGACCACAACGTTTCTGACTAGTGCTCGTCTTTGTGGTTAGAG
>CAYOEZ010000274.1:0-5738 GCA_964402955.1 uncultured Ktedonobacterales bacterium
CGCCTATTGTCTTCTCCCGTCAAGACAGCTTACACACAATATGATACACTACCCTAGCCGGCAACTGTTCACCGTTGTTTTGTGATAGACGCTAACGACGTAGTGGCGCTGCTTGCTGCGCCCATCTGCGTTGTCTCAACGGCGCGAGGCTGGCGCAGCAAGCAGCGCCACTACGTCCACACTATAACCCTGAAAAGCTTCGCCAGCAGGCGACTCCGTCCCACTGCTTGCCTGGCGCTACTCGTCGCTTGCACCGGCTGCCCGGGCTGCTCCCGGCTTGTAGCCAATTGCATTGGCCCGAATCTGGTCTTCGATGCTCTGGCGGACCTCCGGGTTCTGAATCAGAAACTCGCGTGCATTCTCACGGCCCTGGCCGAGTCGTTGTTCGGCATATGTCCAGAAGGCGCCGCTCTTTCTGAGGATACCCATATCCAGGCCGACATCGAGCAAGGCGCCTTCCTTGGAAATACCCTTGCCAAACATGATATCGAACTCGGCGGTGCGGAAGGGCGGAGCAACTTTGTTCTTGACAACCTTGACGCGCACACGGTTGCCGATGATGTCGGTGCCTTGTTTGAGCGATTCGACGCGGCGCATGTCCAGACGCACAGAGGCGTAGAACTTGAGGGCGCGCCCGCCAGGCGTAGTTTCTGGATTGCCAAACATGACGCCGATTTTCTCACGGAGCTGGTTGATGAAGACGACGGCGGTCTTGGAGCGGGCAATGTTGCTCGTGAGTTTGCGCAGTGCCTGTGACATGAGGCGAGCCTGCAGACCCATGTGCACATCACCCATTTCGCCTTCGATTTCGGCGCGGGGAACGAGCGCAGCAACCGAGTCAATGACGATGATGTCGACGGCGCCGCTACGCACCAGTGAATCGCAGATTTCCATCGCCTGCTCGCCGGTGTCCGGCTGGGCGATGTAGAGGTCGTCAGTATTCACGCCGCAGCGATGTGCATATCCGGGATCGAGCACGTGTTCAACGTCGATGTAAGCAGCCACGCCGCCAAGCCGTTGCGCTTCGGCGATCACGTGTTGCGCCAGTGTGCTCTTGCCGGCCGATTCTGCGCCGTAGATCTCTGTCACGCGTCCGCGCGGCAGTCCCCCGACGCCTAGTGCCAGATCAAGCGTGATTGCTCCGGTCGGGATGACCTCGATGTTCATGCGGGCCGTGGCCTCGCCCAGCTTCATGATGGCGCCCTTGCCAAAGGATTTCTCGATGTGTGAGAGCGCGGCATCGAGCGCTCGCTGCTTTTCCTGTTTGTTGTCGGTATACTCAACTATCTTCTCAACCATCACCGTACTCCTTCATCATGAGCTATCGTCTCAGGCGGGCGCCACAGGCAGCGACCACCGACGTCTGCTATTATAGTACATATGTTCTAAGAATGCAAGAGGGATGGGAGGGAATAGATGGGATTCTTAAGGTTGAGAGGCGCTCATCCACGTCCTTTCTGCGCCCGCTAGTTATCCCCTTGCGTGTGCGGGCAAGGTATGGTACATTCCTTCACACCAGTTTGATGTGTACGCTTCGCTCTATGCCTGGCGCCGTTTGCAGGCAACCAGGGGGTAGGGTGCGCGGGTGACGGCAGTGACGGCAGACGGTCAGTGATCGCAAATGAAGAAGGACGTCCAGCGCGAACAATGCGCCGGACGTCCTGTCGTTTTGCTGGCTACGTGCCTGATCGCTACGGCACAACTGCGCTTGCTCCCAGGACAACGCGAATATCGACATCAGTGCGTGCGGTCGGCGCCTGGCGCACGTTTTCGGGCCGCACGTTGAACAACTGGGTCAGGCCGGCCAGTGCGTATGGCTTTGCTGAGTAATAGAGGATGACTGTGTCCGTGTAGTTGTAGATGCCGGCGTCACCGATCTTGGGCACGTTGTAGCCCAGGCTGTTCAGGTAGACCTGGGCGCGACCCGCCAGGCCTTTGCTCGTCGTGCCATTCAGCACCTCGATGCGTGCTCCCTCGCTCACCAGGAGGCTGCGCGTGCGCGCGTTCTGGACGGGCGTGGGCTGTACGATCGGCGCAGCCGATTGTACAGCGGCCGGTTGGGCAGTCGGCTGTGCGGCTGAGCCGAACACTTCGTTCACCACTGCTTTGATGGCGTCGCGATTGGGAATGAGCACATCGCCACCCTGCGGTGTCACCCAACTGCTTGTCATTTTCTCGTCGATCAAGCGTGCGACAATGTGGTCGCTATCGATCTGGCTGGCAGTGCGCGCCAGTGAGAGAAGCTCGCTGGCGGAAAGGTCGGTCTTGACCGAGTCGCGCAATTGCGAAATGAGGCTCGGCACCTTGGGCAGAATATTCAGCTTGAGCGCCTGATCCCGCATGGCCAGGAGGAATTGGAGTTGGCGGCGGGTGCGGCCAAAATCGCTGTCGGCGTGGCGTGTGCGCACGAATTGTAGCGCCTTCTGGCCATCCATGTGTTGCTGGCCAGCAGGGATGTAGATGCTAATCGTGCCGTAGTTGCCGTCGGGATACTCGTCATCGCGAATGGCCTTGTCCACATTGATATTCACCCCGCCCAAAGCATCGACGATTTTCTCGAAGCCCTTGAAATCAATGCGTACGTAGTAGTTGACGGGTATGCCCAGGTTATACTGCACAGTCTTCTTGGCCAGCACCGGGCCGCCGCCGGGGTATTTGTAGAAGTCGCCGTAAAAATGGGCCGTGTTGATGCGCTCGTCGAGAGGCTTGCTCAGGCCAGGGATGGGAACCCACAAGTCGCGCGGAATGGTGAGCATGCCCATGGTTTTGCCGACGGGGTCAATGGTCAGCAGAATCATGGTGTCGGTACGTGTCGGCTGGCCGGCTTCGGATTCGCGTTGGTCCATGCCCAGCAAGAGAATGGTGAAGCGCTCTTTGGCGGTGGGCGCCGAGGCCGATGGATTCGTCGAGGCGCCCGGTTCAGGGTTGACAAGCGGGGCGCTCGACGTATTGTCCGGTAGGACGGGAACAGCGGCTGAAACAGGATTCAGCGGCTGTGCCAGGCGATCGCTGATAGCGGAAAAGAAGATGTATCCAAAAAGAATGCCTCCCGTAACAAACAGCAGAAATGCCACTGCGAGTGTGATGCGCGCTCCCGGCGACAAGTGCGTGCGCACTGGTATTTCTTGCTGCCACGGGGAAGCCTGGCGATCTGTGGACATGAACCCTCCTGGTGAATTAGCGGCCACATGAACAGAGGCGGCTGGCGCCTATTATAGCACATGGCGGCCGATTTTTCATGGTAGGGTCGAAGCCAGGTGGCAGGGCTTCTCCAAAACTCGGGTTGCTCTTGGGTGCAGCCTTCAGTCTGACGCGCAGACCGGAGCCTACATCCCAGATCACAACCCTGGCTTCTTTGGAAAAGCCCTGCGCATATCTCTTCGCATATCTCCGCTCGGGGTGGTGTGCCCGTCTAGAAGAACCGGAGAACCTCGGAGGCGTTAGCAAGGCCAGGCTTGTTCACGCCTATAGACACAGGTAGTCTCGCTTCGGCCTGGGCCGGAGGAAGAGACTGCCTCTGCGTACAGAGCGTGGCTTGCACCTGGCGGGACAGACGGGCCACGGCGCAAGGGTAAGCCCCGTGCCTTAGTCAGTGCTACTGCTACCGAACGAGTCTGGAGACCATCGGACAGGAGACCGTGAAACGGAAGTGACCATGTTCTTACCTCCTCTTGTATCCATGTTGCACGGATACGGCGCGTAAGGGAAAGAACTTCAGCGATGGAGGCCGCCGTCGTGCGAGTGATTTCCTACAGTTGCACCACCCAGGCTGTAGGCCTCCGAGCCGCCGTGGTCCAGACCGTCCGATGAACTCCGGTCTTCTCACCTATAACGACGTAGGCTCGCCCTCATACGTGACGCGCGTTTTTTATGTGTCTTGACATCATCTTTCATCTCTGTTATCATATGTATGCGTACAAAGCATACAAAGGGGAGAGTCTGATGTCTATACGTCGTCGCCCGGTTGGTCTTGTCCTTATGCTTCTTGCGGTGTCTCTCGCGCTGTCGGCCTGTGGCGCAACGCCTGCCGCGACGCCGGCGCCGCGGCCAATCGCTGTTCCGACAGCCAAACCGGCCTCTCTGCGCCTGGCGACGACCACCAGCACAGCCGATACCGGCTTGCTCGATGTCCTTCTGCCGCCTTTCGAGAAAGCCAACAACTGCAAG
This sequence comes from uncultured Ktedonobacterales bacterium, assembly GCA_964402955.1. Classification (GTDB taxonomy): domain Bacteria; phylum Chloroflexota; class DTOL01; order DTOL01; family DAOUCN01; genus CAYOEZ01. The sequence continues at coordinate 4,168 of CAYOEZ010000274.1, forward strand.
GTGGATGTGGTGGCCGTAGGGACAGGACAGGCGCTCGAGATTGGCCGCAAGGGCGACGCTGACGTCCTTCTGGTCCATGCACGCGCCAGCGAAGATCAGTTTGTCGCCGATGGTTTTGCTCGCCAGCGCTTCGATTTCATGTACAACGACTTCGTCGTGGTTGGTCCCAAGACGGACCCTGCCGGAGCGAAGGGTATGGCGACAGCCAAAGAAGGCTTCAAGGCGATCATGGCCAAACAGGCGCTCTTTGTTAGCCGCGGCGACAAGTCGGGCACAAATACCAAGGAACTGAGCATTTGGACCAGTCTCACTGTGACGCCTACCAAGGACATGAAGTGGTACAACTCGATCGGTCAGGGCATGGGCGATACGCTGGTTTTCTCCAACGAGCAGAATGGTTACACGCTGACCGACCGTGGCACCTGGTTGGCCATGCAGGCCAAGCTGCCATATCTGATGGTTATCGTCGGCGGCGCCACCCTAAGCGAAAACAAAGACAAAGCCCTGCTCAATCCGTACGGCGTGATGGCCGTCAATCCCGACAAGTACCCCACCGTCAACTTCGAACTGGCGACGAAATTCGTCAACTGGATGCTCTCGCCTGAGATGCAGACGACGATTGGCAAGTATGGCGTTGATAAGTTTGGCCAGCCGCTCTTCTACGCCAGCGCCAGCAAGTAGCTGTTCTTCAGGACTGGCGGCGCTGGCGCCGGTCACCATACGTCGTTCGGTGGCGGTCGGCGTCGTATTCGTCCCGCACGGCAACTCTACACTGGTGAGCACACATGGGTGACATTGTTCGGGGGCTGGGTGAAGCGGTTCGACTGATTGTCTCCCTTGACCGTGATCTGTGGGAGATTATTCTGCTTTCGCTTCAGGTCAGCGGCCTGGCGCTTCTGATCAGTACTCTGATCGGGGTGCCGCTGGGGGCCGCGTTGGGTTTGTGGCGGGCGCCGGCGAGCCATCTGATCACGACCCTCCTATATACGGGGATGGGGTTGCCGCCGGTTGTGGTCGGGCTATTTGTGTATCTGGCTTTCTCACGGAGCGGGCCGCTTGGTGAACTGGGCTGGCTTTTCACCCCCCGTGCAATGGTTGTTGCTCAGTCCATCATCGCTTTCCCGTTGGTCACAGGATTGACGATGACTGCGGTGCAGAGCGTCGATCCTGCGCTGCGTTTGCAGGTGCGCTCTCTAGGCGCCACGCGGCGGCAAGAGGCGCTGGCGGTGCTGGCTGAGGCCCGCATCGGCGTTATCGCAGCGATTGTGGCGGCTTTTGGCGGCATCATCTCTGAGGTCGGCGCGGTGATGCTGGTGGGCGGCAACATCGACGGCAAGACGCGCGTGCTGACGACGGCGATTGTCCTGCAAACGCGCCAGGGCGAGTTTGCGCTGGCAATTGCCCTCGGCGTCATTCTGCTGGCGTTAGTTTTCGCCGCCAATGCCATCTTGCTGCGCTTGCAGGGGCGCTGATGGGCGCGTTGTGTTACAGAATGCTTCGGGGCAGTAACTATTCAGCGTTATGGTGTGGACGTAGTGGCGCTGCTTGCTGCGCCCATCTGTGTTGTCTCA
>CAYOEZ010000275.1:0-5661 GCA_964402955.1 uncultured Ktedonobacterales bacterium
GCGACTGCCGGTCAGTCGCCAGTCGAAAGCACGCACTGCCTGTTCACCTGCATCTGTGCCGGCATACGTCACCTGGATGGAAGCCAAAACGTACTCCATGCCATCCGGAGCAGGCTTGTTGAACTGGTTGGCCGTCTTGATGGCCTGCCAGGCCGCGTCGCCGCGCTGCACGGCCAGCAGCTTTGCCTGCCACGGGCCCAACTTGAGCACGTCGCCAATCGCCAACGGCCTGACGCGGCTTGCCCCCGGCAGAACAGGCGTCGGTGTGGGCGTCAATGGCGGTGTGCGTGTGGCTGTTGCTGTCGGCAGGGCAGTATGCGTGGGCCGTGGCGCCTCGGTCATCACGGTTGCCACTGCCGGATGTAGTGGGGTGGGTGTGGGCGTGGCTGTGGCCAGAGCGGGCGTGACCTTATGCTCGGCCATCAGCGCAAAGACAGCGCTGGCCAGGGCGAGAATGATGAAGAAATGGCCGACTGCCCCGAGCAGTTCATGCTTTGCCCGGGCCACGAGCATGACCATTGTCGCAAAGCAGACGGCCAGGATGACCAGCATGCTGACGTGCTGCTCGTCGGGCAAGAGCGCGCTCAGAACGAGGCCGGCCACGACGAAGACGGCTGCAAGGCTGAGGATAATGCGATTGGCCCGGACGGTGGCGGCATCGGCGTCTTGTCTTTGCGGCTGCACGTGCGGCATTCTTCTCCTTGTGGTGTTAGCCGCGTTGTTGGCGTCGCGGTAGCTGGCAAGCCGCCACTACTGGCTCGCCAACTCGATGTATTCTTTGCCAACCACGGCATCGTGGCCGATACCGAACAGATCGAGCACCTCGCCGATGAGGTCGGCTTTCGTTTCGGCGTCCCGTTTCGACCAAGTGCGGGACTTGATCTCGAGATAGTAGCCGTCGTGTTGAGGCTGGACCAACCGGTCGATGTTGATGGCGAATTCAGTTTTCTTGTAGAGCACGTGCCAGCGGCGGCGGTCTTTCTCAATGGTGCGTTCCGCTGCGGGCTGGAAGTACTCGCGGTAGAAGCGCAGGCTGTGCTGCGCCGGTGCGATGAAGCGCGAGCGAGAGAGGACAACCGAATGGCCAAACTCGCGCTCGTGGGCTTCGCCTGTCAACGTCAGCCGGTAGCGCACATTGTAGACGTCGCCTTTGTCGTCAATGAATTCATCTTCGCGATAGCGCAGACGGCCCTGCTCGGGATCGTCAAACAGGAAGTAGGTATCGTATTGGTGGTAGTGGCTGCGGCGAATAATGTGGAACGGCGCGTGCTGCAGCGCCTTGGCCACATCGTCCGGGGCAGCGAGGACAGCCTTGACCTGCACCTCAAATGATTCCTCCTGCTCCAGGCCGCCGATAGCTACCAGTTTGCTGAGTACGCTCTTTTCACGCTCGATGAGGAAGGCATCGATGCGCCGGGCATAGTCACGCGCAGCGTAGGTCAGCTCGTCTTCCTTCAGTGTCGTCAATACGCGCTGGCGCATCAGCCAGCGCCCGTTGGCCATGACGTCGGTCACGTCAGCGGCTTTGGCGGCGTAGACCAGTTGCGAGTAGACAGCGTTGGCATCGCGCTCAAACGCCGGCGCATTGTGCAGCGTCCTGAGGTTGACAATGGCCAGGTCGGCGCGCTTGCCGCGCTCGATGCTACCGGTGATCTCGCCGATGTGCAGCGCCCGCGCTCCCAGAATGGTTGCCATCTGCAACGCGCGCCGGGCGGGGAGGGTCGTCGGGTCTTTGGAGATGCCTTTGGCCAGAATGGCGGCCAGGTGCATCTCTTCAAACATATCCAGGTCGTTGTTGGAGGCCGGGCCGTCGGTGCCGATGCCGACGTTCAGTCCGGTATCAAGCATCTCGACAACCGGCGCCACGCCTGACGCCAGCTTGAGGTTGCTGGTGGGGCAGTGGGCGACGCCGGCGTTGTAGTGCTGCAGTGTATGTATCTCGCCATCGTCCACGTGGACGCAGTGCGCCGCCAAGACCTTGGCCTCGAAGATCCCCTGCTTCTTGACCCAGGGCACAACGGGCATGTTGTTGTCGCGTCGCGATTCCTCGACTTCGAAGCCTGTTTCGGCGATGTGGATATGCAGTGGTGTGTTGGTTTCAACGGCCAGGGCAGTGCAGGCCTTAAGTATCTCTTCGGTGCAGGTGTAAGGCGCATGCGGAGCAACGGCGGGCACAATCAGGTCGTGGCCGTTCCACTTGAGGATGAACTCCCGCGCCGCCGCCAGGCTGTCTTCGAAGCTGGCGGCGTCGGGCGAGGGAAACTTGAGCACGGTTTGGCCGCACAGGGCGCGCATGCCGGCGTCCGCTGCCGCCCGCGCCACGTGCTCCTCGAAGTAGTACATGTCGGCGAAGGTGGTGACGCCGCAGCGAATCATTTCGGCGCAGGCAAGCTGAGTGCCCAGGCGGCAGAAATCGGGCGAGACAAACTCGCGCTCGACGGGCATCACGTAGCCCAGCAGCCACACGTCCAGGCGCAGGTCATCGGCCAGCCCGCGCAGCAAGGTCATAGGCGCGTGGGTGTGGGCATTGACCAGGCCGGGCATGATGACGCTGCCGGCGCAGTCGATGGTCTCTGTCGCCTGATACTGCCTTGCTATTTCGTGCTCTGGGCCGGCGGCCACGATGCTATTGCCGGAGATGGCCACGGCCCCTGGCCTGTAGATATCGCCATTGGCGTTCATGGTCACGACTATGGCGTTGGTGAGCAGGGTATCTATGGTGGTCATGTCACTCCTCTCTTCTGAGACTGCAAACTTCATCACAGATGACTGATTCCCCAAAACGTGATATAATGGCACCGTGATGGCGTGCTATCCTCGTCCGGAGGTATATCATGGGAGACATTGTTACGGCAGTGTATCGTGGTGGAGCTCTCTACCCTCTGCAGCCGCTCGATTTGCAGGAAAGTGAAGAAGTGCGCATTCAGGTGTTGCACGAGCGGCCGTCAGCAGGTACAGACGTGACAGCTTTTCGTGCGCTTATCGCGGCGGGCCTCATCACGCCACCACCAGGGCACTCCAACGTGCCAGCGATATCGGAAGCCAAACGACTTCAGCTTGCCAGGAAACTCGGCAGCCAACGTGGGAAGCCTTTATCCGAAATCATCATCGAGGAGCGAGGAGAGCTGTGAGTGTCTGCTTCTTGGACAGCAGTGCACTGGTCAAGCGCTATGTGGCAGAGACCGGATCTGCCTGGATGACCGAGGTGGTCTCGCCTGCTGCTGGCAATCACCTCGTCATCGCCCGCGCTGCCTGGGTTGAAGTGCTGAGCGCCCTGTCCCGCCGGCAGCGGGAGGGTAGCTTGGCTGCACCCGAAATTCGGCAAACCATCAGTGCTTTCCGCTACGACATGGACGTGCGATACCAGGTGGCAGAGATGGATCGTTCTCTGGTCGAGTTGGCTGGAGACATCGTCATGCGTCATCCGCTGCGCGCCTACGACGCCATACAACTGGCATCGGCGCTTCGCGTCCAGTCAGGCCTCCAGCGGGCAGGATCTGCTGGCCTCACGTTCATCTCCGCCGACGATCGGCTGGTCGGCATCGCACAATCCGAGGGTCTGGCGACTGACAACCCCAACCGTCACCAGTAGCAAAGGTCCTGCTCCTTTGTTCAACGGATTCCCATGTCGCGGTGTTGGCGACGTGCGTATTCTACCGCAAAATCCGCCGGCAGGCAAGTGGTAGGTATGCGTCGCAGCGAATCTGGATAAGACCACAATGGGGAAAAACAAGAAGCCATTGTCCGATCACGACATTGACCAGATTGTGGTAGCGCAGGCCGCTGACGAATCCGCCTGGGACGTTCCGGTTCGCGTCCGGCGTGTGCAGCCAGCATCGCTGTCGATTCCTGCCAGCCTTGCAGCGCGGGCGGCATTTGTGGCGCGTCTGCATGGCACCAAGAGCACAGAAGCATGGCTGACGCGCATCATCGAAGAACGCGTGGAGTTGGAGGAAGCGGCGTTTGCGGGGGCAAAGCAGGAGATAGCGCGCAGCAGTTAGCCTCCGTTTGGCCACGCACGATGCGTTGACTGTCGGGCAATCATTTAACTCTCTAGAGGCCCACTGTCGCGCCGGGACAGTGGGCCTCTTCCATGTAGATCCGTTTTTGCTGGCGGCCAAGACGAGAATCGCAATAGGCACGATGGTGTTAGCGCTATGAGATGCGGAAGACCTGCTTGCCTACCGTGCCTGCTCATCGCAGGCTGCCTTTCAGCACGTTGGAACCGCGCCCATCGGTGCTGACTCCACCACATGCCCATTGTCCCACAGTTCTGACTCGCTCAGGTCAATCTCATCGCTCCAAATCACGCCATAGCCGCCAGAGTCGACTTGAACTAAGCGGAAGAGCCAGTCGTGGCGCAAGGGCTTGAACGCGGTGTAGACGAGCAACGGTGTGCAATCGTACTCTTTGCGCACACCGTTGTCGAATGTAACCAGCAGCCGCCGATTGGGGAGCGGCTCAGCAGATACGATCCTTGGGTATGCTTGCGCTGATACCGTCATACAAGTGGCGGCAGCATGTACAAGGATTCCTGGCGCTCCACTCGCTCCCACAGGGCCGCCAGTTCTGCCTGATGTAACGAGGCCCATTCCAGTACCAAACCGAGCACGCGAGGAGGCAGAGCACCCCCAATGACTGCCAGCGGCTTGATGTTGACCTGGGCCTTGTCCTCGCCGTACTCAGCATGGAAGTGCGGCGGCATGTGCTCATCGAAGAGCATCTTGATACTAATGCCGAGGAACCTGCTAATCTCGGGCATATTCGATCGTCACCTGCCGCAGAGATGGGAAGATGTCTTCAGGCTTCTTGCCCGTGACCCTGAGGTACAGTGAGTCAGGACAGATGTCTATCTCGTCACGCCAGGCAACTTCTCCACTTGGACCAACGTGTACGTCGCTGAACGCCTTCTCATCGTTCCACAAAGCGAACACACCTTTGCCCACAAGGTGAGAGAGGTCAGCTATCCCTTCTACTCCGTCTGCGAACGTGATCCATATCCTGTAGTGCTCTAGCGGCCTAACGCTAACTGCTGTTGGCATTGGTTCGTCCACCTTGTACCCTTCCTACACCAGATAGTCCTTCAAAGCCCATAGTCTGCCGGGGTGGCGCAGCTTGCCCAGGCGAGCTCCCGATGGCGGCGTACTTGCCAGAAGCATGCCAGAGAGCACGTCGGGGCACTGACCACCGCCCCTAAAGCCGAACCAGTCTTGGCTATTGCGGTGTACCAACTGGACCCTGTAGTCGCTCGGAGAGCCATAGGTTGACAAGTGTTTCGGGCATGACCCCCCGTTTGCGGGCGAGAGCTTCGATCTGCGCAAACACATCTGGATCCAATGTGACGCGCCGCCGGCGTATGGCGCGCACATCAAAATGGGCTGGCTTCGTCTTCTCCCAGTAGTCAGCCAGGCTGTGCGTCTCCCAGAATGCTGCGATCTCCTTCACAGAATTGGCTTCGGATATCTCCGTTCGTTTTGTGCTGCTATTCTCGCTCATACAGCCGACGCTCCTTGTCGTCCATCTGAGGTAGAGGCGCATTACTCCAGATAGTCCTTCAGCTTCTTGGAGCGGCTGGGGGTGCGCAGCTTGCGCAGGGCTTTGGCCTCGATCTGGCGGATGCGCCCACGCGTGACGCCAAACTCGCGTCCGACCTCCTCGAGC
>CAYOEZ010000276.1:0-5656 GCA_964402955.1 uncultured Ktedonobacterales bacterium
GGTCGCACAAGCACAGGGTACGTGGACACGCCAGGAGGAATGAGTATGGTTACGCCAGAGGTGGTCGCCGTGGAACAGAATGAAGCGCGGGCGAGTACATTGAAAACGCTGGGCATGTTCGTTCTGCCTATTCTGCTGTTGGCAGGCGTGATCGCCCTCTTTCTGGTCACAGGCGGCGCTGGTTTGAACGTGCAGCCTGCTGCTCCGCTGGAGTCTCTGGCGTTCGAGAGAACCGTCCTCAAGCCGGGGATGATTGAGTTGCATGTGCAGAACACCAGTCCCCAAGCTATCACGCTCGCACAGGTGAATGTGCGAGACAGCATTGTGCCGTTCACCGTGTCGCCGCACAGAACGATTGCGCGTCTGGGGCGCGCGACGGTTACGATTCCATATCCGTGGGTGCAAGGGAATCCGTACGCTATCCTGCTCTTTTCGTCCAACGCGATCCCGCACCAGGCCACCATTGACGTTGCGTCGGAAACGCGCAGCGCAGATACGAACGCGCTGCTGAGTTTCACGCTCATCGGTCTGTATGTCGGTGTGATTCCCGTGCTGCTCGGCGTTTTGTGGTTTCCCGCGTTGCGGCGCCTGGGTTCACAGGCGTTCACCTTCCTGATGGCGGCCACAGTCGGGCTATTGATCTTCCTTGGCATCGACGCGACGAGTGAAGGATTGGAGCAAGCGCGTGAACTCGGCGGCCCGTTGCAGGGGGTGGGACTCGTCAGCATCGGCATCATCGGCGCCTTCCTCTTGCTCGACGCGATCTCGCGGCGGCGCGTGGGCAGCGGGCGCAGCGATTCCGATCAGCGTTTGACGATTGCGACGATGATCGCAGTCGGCATTGGCTTGCACAATCTCGGCGAGGGGCTCGCCATTGGCGCGGCGTACAGCGTTGGCGCGGCAGCGCTCGGCACGTTCCTGGTCATCGGGTTCATCATCCAGAACATCACGGAAGGGCTGGGCATCATTGCGCCCATCGTCAAGGACAGACCCTCGCCGCTACAGCTCGCGCTGCTGGGGATCATCGGCGGCGGGCCGGCAATTGTGGGCGCGTGGATTGGTGGTCTCGTCAGTTCGTCGTCGTTGGCGGTGTTGTTTCTCGCTATCGGCGCGGGCGCGGTCTTTGCGGTGGTGTGGCAGATCGCCAGGCTGATACACAGAGACACGACGAAACGCCCCATGCCGGTCACAGTTTTTGCAGGCGTTCTGACAGGCATGGCGATACTGTATCTCACTGGTTTCCTGGTCAAGTAGGTTCTTATGAATGGCATGATGCTCGTCTTAACCTGCCCGCTCAACTGTGACACAATGAGCGGGGCTGCTCCCCCTCAGCCGCTGGCCGGAGCTGGGCCGCTGGCTGACGGTGATCGCGCCGCGATCGGCGGGCGGCTGGAGAGCAGCAACGTCAGGCTTACCATCGAACTGTAACCGCGTCTCCTGTGATTGGCCGGCCATCAGAGTCTCCCCTCCCACAGCTTGAGACGTCATGTTTTGGCCACTACGTTCATCTCGGGCAGCAGGATGGATGGCGTGTTGAAGCTGCCGTAGACCCATTCCGTCTCGTGACTGACGGCGGCGATGTTCTTCAGCAGGTCATAGACGTTGCCGGCGATCGAGACGTCCTTGACGCGTCCGACGGTCTTGCCCTTCTCGATTCTGAAGCCGAGCGCGACGGGATTGGAGAAAGCGCCGGAGATAATGTTGCCCTGGCCCAGTCCCAGCACGCCCTCAACAATCAGCCCCTCGTCTATGCCGGCGATCATGTCGGCCAGCGCCGTGTCGCCCCCGGCTATCAGCACATTCGTCTCCGCCGGCGCAGGCGCGCTGAACAGGCTGCGCGAGCCGTTGCCGGTCGACTCCACCCCGGCCTGGGCGGCGGTCTTGAGATCGTAGAGGAAGCCCTTCACCACGCCGAGCTCGATGAGAACGTTGCGCCGGTGGGGCACAGCCTCGTCGTCGTAGGGGGCGCTCTCGGTCTTGCCGCTGATGGTGGCGTCGTCGGCAAGCGTGAGCTTGCTATCGAAGAGCATCTCGCCGAGCTTGCCTTTGAGCGGCGAGATGCCGCTATAGACGTTCTTGCCGTTGAGACCGGCGTTGAGCGGGAAGACTAGCGCCAGCATGCCTGTGGGGGAGAAGAGAACAGGCATCCGTCCGGAGCTAATGGTGGTCACGTTTTGCGCCAGTTGCAGTTTGGCGCCCAGTCTTCGGGCAGTCGCTGCATAGTCGTCGTCCCACATGGTTGTGTCGCTGGCGTCGAACATCATCAGCACGTCGTCGCCCCGGATGCGTGTCATCGAGACGGAGATCGTCAGGGGCGTACGCACAATTGACGCGTCTGCGCCGGCCTGATTGCGGATGGACACGTTCTGCACCTTGCGCTCGACGCGTACGTCGACCTGGGCCTCCGGCTCGACCTGGCGCACGATCTGCACCAGCTCCTGGCCCATCTCGACGAGGCGCACGACCGGTAGTTCCGCGATGACTCTGTCATACGTCTGCACGGGAAGCGCCGCTTGTGCTGCGGGAAAGCGGATGGGGATGGCGTCGCCGTAGCTGGCTGACTCGAGCGCGTTGGCCACGAGCCTATCGAGCGCTGCGACATCGCTCGCTGCGGCGAATCCGAGCCGTCCGTTCTTGACCACACGCACGGCCATGCCTGCTGTTTCGTCGACCTGGCTGGTCTTGAGCCGGTTTGCCTCAAATGAGATCCGCGTGGACTCGCTGCGGATGGTGACAACTTCCACCTGTTCGGCTTGCATCTGCAGGCGCTGTATGATGTCCATTCTCTATCTCCCTACTTGCCACCGATGATGACGTCCTGGATGCGGATGTGCGGCGCGCCCATTGTTACAGGCAGGCCGTTCTGTCCGGCTTTGCCGCAGGCGCCGCCGCGCTGCGACCACATGAAATCGTCGCCGATGGCGTCGATGCTCATGAGCGTGGTGAACAGGTTGCCGGCCAGGATGACGTCCTTCACCATCTCGGCAAGCTGTCCATTGCGGATCATGTAGGCATAGGCCGAGCTGAAGGAGAAGTTCTCCATCATCGTGTTGCCGCCGTAGAAGTCGCAGACGTAGATGCCCAGCTTGATGTCTTTGATCATGTCGGCAAAGGGCGTCGCGCCGTTGCCGATGGCGGTGTTGGTCATGCGCACGACCGGCGGAAAGCGGTAGCTCATGGCGCGGGCGTTGCCGGTTGGCTTTTCGCCCATTTTGGCTGCTGTCTCGCGCGAGTGCAGGCGTCCGACCAAGACGCCGTTCTTGATCAGATCGGCGCGGCCGGTCGGCGTGCCCTCGTCATCGTAGGCGTGGCTGCCGCGCAGGCCGGGAACAGAGCCGTCCTCAAAGGCGTTGAGGATGTCACCGCCAAAACGCCGGCCCAGCACCATCATCTCACGCGCCTTGGCATCCTCGTAGACAAAGTCGGATTCAGACAGGTGACCAAAGGCCTCGTGAATGAAGACGCCGGCTAGTTCCGGATCGCAGACGACGGGGTAACGCCCCCCCACGACGGGTTGCGCCGCCAGCAGGTCCACAGCTACTTTAGCCCCGCGTTGGGCCAGGTTCTCACGCCCCTGCACGAAGTCGAAGCCATGCTGCCCGGAGACGCGCTCGCCATAGCGCTGCACATTGTCGCCGGCGCGGGCGACTGCGCCCATACGGACGGAAATCATGGGCCGCTCTTCGTCGATGAATGCGCCCTCGGAATTGGCGAAGATGACGTGGCTGAAGCTGTCCGCATACGAGCTGTTTGTGTCCACGATCTGGTCGCTATAGCCAAGCACGATGTTGTTGTATGACTCGATGAGCGCTTTTTTCTCGGCCAGGGACATACCGCGGAAATCACGCTTGAGGCTGGCTGCAATGTGCGCACGTGAAGCGGGCACAGGCGCTAACTCGATCGGCTGCGCGCTGTGGACGACCTTTGCACATTGATAGGCCTGCTCGACGCGGGCCAGGAGGTCGCTGCGATCGTTGAAGGTGGCGATGCCCCAGCCGCCGTCGCGACACAGGCAGCGCACAATCCCGCCCGCATCGATGACGGAGTTGGCGGATTCAAGGTTCTTGCCGCGGTAGGAGACGGTTGTGGCCTCACGCTCTTCAAGCCGGATCTCGGTATAGTCTGCTTTGCTGCTCTCGAGCGCCGCTGCGATTCTGTCGTGCATATCTCTGCTCCTCATGCCGTCAGGAACCTCTCCAGAACGGGCTTGATGGGCGGGCTGATTGGGGTTGGCATCTGCTAAAACGTCTCATGCAGATGAGGCATCATGGGCGGGAACATGGCGCGCATGGTGTCCTGTGTTTGCGGCGATGGATTGCCCCAGCCGCGCCAGACGAAGTCGCCGGGGTCGTGTGCGCCATACACAAGCGCGCCAATCGCCTGAATAGCCAGGTCGCACTCAGCTTCGCTGGCCGGACTGACATGCAACAGTCCGGCTTGGGCGGCGAATTGCCAGACGCCTTCGTTCCAGGGACAGAGCGCGTCGCTGATACGTGCTGTGAATTGCCCCGCCCCGCAGCGCATGCCGCCGATCCTGGCCACGTCCAAGACGCGCCCCATCGGCGCGATGTCGACAGCCTGGGCTGTCACCTTGAGGTCGTCGAGCCAGGTTTCGGGATGGTCAAAGGGCGGCAGCCACATCTCGACCTTGCTGGCCTGGTCCACATGGCGAGCGATCCAGTTGAGGAGCAGGTATTTGCCCTGGCTGTTGAGGTAGTAGAAGCGGCGAATGCGCATCGTGAAGTCGGCGATGCGCTCACCTTGCAGGTCGTAGAGCATGATGCCCACGGTCTCGCCGTTGGCCGTGGCGCGGGCAAGCCAGAGATTGGCGCGCTGCGCTGCGGCTGGCTCCGCATAGTCGAACAAGGCCATACCGTGGACGCTGGCTTGCAGCGTGAACAGAAAATCGCGGAACGCAGTGTACTCGTCGGCCACCAGGCCCAGTTCCACTTTGCCAGCCAGGTGCATCTTGAGCGCCGGCAGCAGTGACTGTGGATTGACGGTGACTTTGTGAACAAGTGGCAGCGTCACATAGCCGATGCGCTCGTAGAACGACTCGCGGAACGGGTAGAGGCAGGAAACCACGCTGCCATTGGCGCGCACCGTAGCCAACAGGCGCGCCAGCATGCCTTTGGCATATCCTCTGCGGCGGGCTGCCGGATGGGTGGCGACGTTATGGACGCCTGCCATCGGCAGTATCATGCCGCGCACGTTCTGGGTGAGCGCGCTGGCGGCGGCGCAAGCGGCGATGGCGCCATCCTCATACGCGGCCACGTAGGTGACACCCTGGCGCTGTTTGATTTGTTCCTGCCGCTCTGCCTTATCGGGCAGGGGCGGCGTAGCCCGGAATGAGTATAGGGGCAGAAGATACATCGCCTCGAGGATCTCGTCGCCCTCAATCTGGCGGATTGTGGTGTGTGGCATGCGCCTCCTCCGTAGTTTGACAAAGTCACATTCGCGTGCTGTCATGCTGAGGGAGCGCTCTTTGCGACCGAAGCATCTCGGATGGCACACGCTGAGATTCTTCGTCGCACACATCGCTCCTCCCTGGCCTGCCCCCTGGCCTGCCCTGGGCAGGCCAGGGGGCAGGCAGCATGACAGGTGCCCACTGCAAAAAGGTTGTGTTCGCCCAACCGTCATTGCGAGAATCCCATAC
>CAYOEZ010000277.1:0-5629 GCA_964402955.1 uncultured Ktedonobacterales bacterium
TTAAGGTTCGCACCCAAAGTGCAGTATACAAGGGCGGGTTTCCATACCCGCCGTTCCCCCCAAATCGGCATAGATGGCGGGTATGGAAACCCGCCCTACGACTATACCGGATGTGATATAATGTAAGTAGGTCTAAAACCAACAGGAGGTCATCAGAATCATGACGTCCAGGGATGCATTAGCAGTGTCTGCGTCAGCGGTCTCTGCGGGCGCGCAGACTGCTCGAACCGGCACGCTGCCGCGCGAGCGCGTGTTGGCGGCCTTGCGTTTTGAGGAAAGCGACATCTGTCCTTACTACATTTGGGTGGATGCGGCGATGATGGCGCCCCTCGCCCAGCACTATGGCGTGGACGACGTCAAGAAGACGATCATCTGCGATCATCAGGTCATGCGCGAGATCGTGCCCTTGCAGCGGCCGCTATCTGCCGATACCTATGTTGACGACTTCGGCGCGGTCTGGCGCCAGGCGGCGGAGATTCACGTGGAGCGCCCCGCGCTGGCGCAAGCCAGCCTGAAGGGCCACACCTTTCCCGACCTGACGACCGACGCTCACTTTGCCGGCGTGAACGAGTGGCTGAATGCCAATAGCGACCGCTTCAAGATCATCCAGTTGGGCATGTTGCACTTCGAGCGCTCTTGGGCCATGCGCGGCATGGAGAACATCCTGCTGGACATGTACGACGACCCGCTGTTTGTCGAACAGCTATTCGACGGGTTGGAAAACGTGTGTGATAAGGTAATCGATCGCCTGCTGCGCGACTTTGGCGGCAAGATCGACGCCATCGGCTTTAGCGAAGACATGGGCGGACAAACCGGCATGTTACTGAGCCCGCAGTTGTGGCGTCGCTTCCTCAAGCCGCACCAGGAGCGCATGTTCCACAAGATACGCTCGGCCGGCAAGTTTGTCTATTTGCACAGTTGCGGCAACGTCGAGCCAATTGTCGGCGAGCTGATAGAGATGGGCGTACAGATGTTGCAGCCCATCCAGCCCGAAACGATGGACATCTTCGCTCTAAAGGCGCGCTATGGCCGCAACCTGTGCTTCGCCGGCGGGATCAGTACCCAGCACACGCTGCCCTATGGCACGCCGGCCGACGTGCGCGCCGAGACTCAGCGCTGCATCGATGTGATGGGACGCGGCGGCGGCTACGTCGTGGCGCCGGCCAAGCCTATCCTGCCTGGGGTGCCGTTGGCCAATGCCGTGGCGCTGATCGATACAATCGTCAACCAGGTTAGCCGCGGTTGATGAAGGTCAGGCAATTAGTTCCGCAACGGCATGACGCCAGGCTGAAGCGATGCGCTACAAGAACAAAGCTCCTCGGGCTGAATCGCGGCGAAAGGATAGCCTCACACGGGCTTTGTCCATGTAGCACGGCGGCTTTAGCGCCGGGGCCCTGCTCCAGCAGGTTGGGCGTCGCTCGCTAGAGCAACCAACGGCCGGTCCGGATGCAAGCCATCCGGGCCGGCCGTTGCGCGTTCTTGCCATGCCGCGAATGTGCAAGAGTGTATTAACTACGGCGCTTATATTGAGTATAATGCTGCCCGACGTAGCAAACATGTGATGGCCTCGGGCCGATTCTGGGCCGGCTGTCTGGTCGAGCAGGGAAAGGCGGGGCTGATGAGCGATACGATAGAGCAAGCGACGGTTGCCAAGCGCGGCGCGGAGGATTCGGGCAAGTACTTCTCGTACATGGCAGAGTACATTGGCTTCACAGAAGCCGACGCCGCTGCCGTCAGAGAGTCAAAACCCATCATCGAGAAACATCTGGCGGGCATCGTTGCCAGATTCTACGAGCACCTGCTGCGCTATCCGCCCACGCGTAAGTTCTTTCTCAAGAAAGATGGCAGCATCGATCAGGAGTACCTGGAGTTGCGCATGCGCCATCTGACCAACTTCTGGTTGCGCACGGCCTCAGGCATCTTCGACGAAGACTATGCGCGCTACGTTGACTATGTGGGCCGTGCTCACACGTCGCGCGGCGCCGACCCACACATCTATATCGCCGAACGCTATGTCATCGGGCAGGTCGGCATGGTGCAAAACGCTATCAGCGAGGTATTGAGCCTGGAGGCGCAGGGCGCCAATTCTGATGTGGCGTTGCGCGCGGCAGAACCGTGGGACAAGCTGATGATGGTTATCCTCGAAATGCTGGCGCGTGCCTACGGGGAGGAACGAGAGCCGCCTACATTCGATCCCCTGCTGCCGGTTGACAGCCAGCTCGTCGCCAGCCTCTCAGACGAGGCCTTTGCGACCGTACAAGGTAAGGCCAGTCCCCTCCCGAAAAAAATGGTTGCAGTCGCAGACGCAGTTGCGATCCCGGACGGCGAGCGCACGATTGTGCAGATTGACGGGCTTTCCATCGGAGTATTCCACCATGGCGGCCAATGGTACGGCCTGGCGAATACCTGCGTGCATCGTGGCGGGCCGGTCGCGACCGGAGCACTGGATGGTGACATACTTGTCTGCCCATGGCATGGCTTCAAGTATGATGTGACAACAGGCACGTGTCTGGCCGATCCGAGCGCCTGCCTGGACACGTTTCCTGTCACGATCAAGGACGGCAAGGTGCACCTGCAAGTCCCGGACCCGGTTGCTCATCTCACCCGAGATGAGCCGGCGCTGTCCGTCGCCGCGCCGCTGCGCGCGAACGAGTTCCGCATTGCTGGTATTCCTGCTGGCCAGGTGCGCACAGTTCAAGTGAACGGTGAAGAGGTGGCGGTCTTCAATATTGGTGGCGCCTTTTTTGCCACGCAGAATGTGTGCAGTCACACGGGCGGGCCGCTGAACGAGAGTGATCTGGCTGGCAAAGTCGTCACCTGTCCCATTCATGGCTCGCAGTTCGACGTGACCACAGGGCAGGTATTGCTGGACCCTGCCAGCGACCCGCTGAGGACCTATCGCGTAACGGTGGACGGTGAGATCGGTCGAGTCGAAGCGACCGCGTAGTTGTCTCATCCGAGACCTCGCGCAGACACGGCCCGCCGTGTTTGTGCGAGGTCTTCGCGCGTCCCGCTCCATTGCGCGTGTGATTATGGCGCTGCGGGATTGCTTCACTTGGTCAGGAGGGGTGGTATCATCTTGCTCATGATGGTATAATGGCGGTGCGAGGCCACGGTCCACCCCAGGGCGCAGGCGATCGGGCGTCGTAGGCATTCGATTGGACGAGGTATTGGTATGAGCGCAAGAAAGGCGTTGCTTGCTGCGGACATTGGTGGAACGAAGACCGTCATGGCTCTCATCGGCAGGGATGATGGAGCGCGGCGGCCTATCTACCAGACCACGTTTCCCAGCAGCAGCTACCCGTCTCTCGAGGCCATCGTGGGCGAGTTTCTCAGCGGCAAGGACGTGCGGGTTGAGCGCGCCAGCTTTGGCGTGGCCGGCCCGGTGGTGGACAATCGGGCGCACATCACCAACCTGCCCTGGGTGGTTGATGGCCATGTGCTCAGCCAGACGTTGAGCGGAGCGCCCGTCCGCTTGCTCAACGACCTCGAGTCCCTTGCCTGCGCCGTCCCAAATCTCGATCCGTCCGATCTTGAGACGCTCAACGCCGGGCAGCCGCAGGCGCGCGGCGCAATCGCCGTCATCGCGCCTGGCACAGGGCTGGGCGAGGCGTTCTTGGTGTGGCAGGAGAACCGCTATCAGCCCTGTCCGTCGGAAGGTGGGCACACGGACTTTGCTCCGGCGGGGCCGGTGCAGCGCGATCTGCTCGCCTATTTGGAAGCCCGTTTCGGGCACGTCAGTAATGAGCGCGTGTGCGCCGGGCCGGGCATCCCCAACATCTACGGCTTTTTGCGCGATGCTGGCCGCGTGGCGGAACCGGATTGGCTGCGCGGCAAGCTGGCCGCCGCTGTCGATCAGACGCCTGTGATTGTGCAGACGGCGTTGGAGGGGAAGGCGGACATCTGCACGGCAACGCTCGATCTCTTCGTCGCTATTCTGGGCAGCCGGAGTGGCAGCCTGGCTCTGACCGTCCTGGCGACGGGCGGCGTGTACGTGGGCGGAGGCATACCGCCACGCATCATCTCGAAGCTGCGCGGCCCGACGTTCATGCAGTCCTTTGCCGGCAAAGGCCGTCTCAGCGATCTGATGAGTCGTATGCCTGTTCATGTTATTCTGAGGCCGGATGCTGCTCTCTTTGGCGCTGCCTGTCATGCCCTGGAGCAGTACTAGCGCGCCTGACTGCTGGCCAAATATGTGAGGAGATAGTCATGCCATATAGCGAGCTTGACCAACGTGCGATCAACACCATGCGCTTTCTTGCCGTCGATGGCGTGCAGAAAGCCATGTCGGGTCATCCTGGCACACCGATGGGCGCAGCGACGCTGGCCTATGTGCTCTGGGATCGCTTCCTGAAGCATAATCCTGCCGATCCAGCCTGGTTCAACCGCGATCGTTTCGTTTTGTCGGCCGGACACGCCTCGATGCTACTGTATGCCTTGCTGCACCTGACCGGGTACGATCTGTCGCTGGATGACCTCAAGAGCTTCCGCCAGTGGGAGAGCAAAACACCCGGACATCCCGAACACGGCGTGACCCCGGGCGTGGAGGCAACTACCGGTCCGCTGGGACAGGGCTTTGCCAATGGCGTTGGCATGGCCGTCGCCGAGCGCTGGCTGGCGCAGCACACCAACACCCCCGACAGCAAGATTGTCGATCACTACACCTATGCGCTGGTCTCTGATGGCGACATGCAGGAAGGCTTGTCTGGTGAGGCGGCGTCGCTGGCCGGCACGTGGAAGCTGGGCAAGCTGATCTACCTGTACGATTCCAACGGCATCCAGATCGAGGGCAGCACCAACATCGCCTTCACGGAAGACGTGGCAACACGTTTCAACGCCTATGGCTGGCATGTCGTCGGCCCGATCAACGGCCACGATGCCGACGCCGTCGAGACTGCCATCCGCGCCGGTCGGGCCGAAACAGAGCGCCCGACGCTCATCATTTGCCATACGCACATTGGCTACGGATCGCCTGCCAGGCAGGACACCGCCGCGGCGCACGGCGAGCCGCTGGGCGACGACGAAGTGCGAGCAACCAAGCAAGCTCTCGGCTGGTCGGTTGAGCCAACATTCTACGTTCCGGCTGACGTGGCAAGCCACATGCGCCAGGCCCTGGCGCGCGGCAGCGCCGATCAGGCAGCGTGGAATGCAGGCGTGGCAGCCTGGGAGACAGAGAACCCGGAGCAGGCTACGTTCCTTGCTCAGGCCCTAGGCGCCGAGTTGTCGGCTGGCTGGGATACAGGGCTGGCCGATCTGTTCAAGGCCGGCGACAAGCCCGTGGCCACGCGCGAGGCATCCAATCGAGCGCTCAACGCTATTGCGCCCAACCTGCCGACGCTGATGGGTGGATCGGCTGACCTGTCGCCATCGACGAAAACAATCATCAAGTCCTCTGGCGACTGGGGCGCGCAGGACCGATCTGGCCGTAACATGCATTTCGGCGTGCGGGAGCATGCGATGGGCAGCATTGCCAATGGCATGGTTCTCCACGGCGGGGTGATCCCGTACGTCGCCACTTTTCTGGTGTTCTCCGACTACATGCGGCCTCCCATCCGCCTGGCCGCTCTGACGGGGCAGCAGGTCATCTACGTCTTCACACACGATTCGATTGGCGTTGGCGAAGATGGGG
>CAYOEZ010000278.1:0-5544 GCA_964402955.1 uncultured Ktedonobacterales bacterium
TATCCAATTGTTAAGGTTCACCCCCTTGACATGACTTAGAACATCTCTTCCGCCGCCGTGAGCCGATTCCGCCCAAGCGGGGCGCAGAAGAGACTGCGCCCTACACGATCAAGAAAAATGACGCTCACCCGTGGTCACTGCAGCTTGGGCGGCTCTTCCTTGCTGGCAAGTATCTCACGATAGTGGTGGCGACTTAGTATCTGAGGCAAAGACCTACGGAACTGGGGTGACTTGAAGCCCATGCGGTCGAGCAGGTATTTCGCCATCACCCGCAACGTTGCCAATCCGTAAATAGTGCTATTCCTGAAATTGACTGACGATGCTTCGGCAAAGTAGCGGGTCGGCACACCAATCTCGGCAATCT
The DNA here is from genome assembly GCA_964402955.1 of uncultured Ktedonobacterales bacterium. Classification (GTDB taxonomy): domain Bacteria; phylum Chloroflexota; class DTOL01; order DTOL01; family DAOUCN01; genus CAYOEZ01. Next base: position 365 of record CAYOEZ010000278.1, read on the forward strand.
TGAATCCAAACGCCGCCGTCTGGGCAATCACCTCAGTGTCAAACACAAAACGGTCGGAATTGAGCAAGAAGGGAATGGTCAGGAGCAGTCGCCGGCTGTAAGCGCGGAAGCCTGTGTGACACTCAGACAGATGCTGGCGCAACACCAGATTCTCCGCAATCGTCAAGAAGCGATTGGCGATGTACTTGTAAATCGGCATGCCGCCGGCAAGCGGTACGCTCCCCAGAAAACGCGAGCCAAGCACCAGATCGGCCTTGCCGTCGACGATCGGCTGGATTAACTCGGGCACGAGACGAGAGTCGTACTGGTAGTCAGGATGAAGCATGACAACAATGTCAGCGCCGTCCTTGAGCGCCTCGATGTAACACGTCTTCTGGTTTCCGCCGTACCCCCGATTCTGCACATGGACAATGACCTCGAGCCCCAACTGGCGGGCAACCTCCACGGTCTCATCCTGGCTGACATCATCAACCAGAATCACCTTGTCAACAATGCCTGCTGGGATATCGTTGTAGGTGCGCTCCAGCGTTTTTGCTGCGTTGTACGCGGGCATGACCACAATCACCTTGGGTTTCTCGGCCATGCATTCTCCTTCGACGACGAGTGTATGGATAGGCAGTGTTGGCAGCCCCACCGGGGCGACCTTCGACATTGGCGCTACGGACGGGTCAGGACTACAACTCGAACTCCTCAGGCTCTTTTGCTTTGGGAGCGACCGGTTTTGGAGCGGGCTGCACAACCGGCTGCGGCGGCGCAGGAGCGAGCGGAACAGTCGCCGCCAGGCGCGCCGGCCAGCGCAGCGGCACCCGCACGAAGCGACCCACAATGACGCCAGCGCCAAGAACCAACAGAAGCAGGGTCAGTACAATCTGCAACCAGGACCACAGGCTCAGGCCCGACGCGCGCGAGGAAATTGTCGCCGCCAACTTCTTGCCATCGTTTTCCGATATCCCAAACCGGTTCTGCAGTTGTTTGGCCGCCTCGGCCTGGCCTTTCTCGGCGTACAGCCTGGCAACATCCGCGGCCAGCCATTGCCGCGTCACTTCGCGTGCGCGATCCATGTTGACGAACTTGAGCGGGGCCACCCAACGCGGCATGTCGTTGTAGACCCGCGCCAGCGCCTCGCTGCGGCTGATGTAGCGACTGCCATCCTTGATGTTGACGGCGCCGGCTAGCAGCGCCAGCAAAACGCAGATCACGAGCGGTACAGCCACCAGCAGCATGGCCCAGCGCCCGTTCTTGCGCAGGGAAGCAAATCCTGCGCCCAGCCCCAGCGCAGCCAGGAGCAAAGCCACAAAGCCCATGAAGTTCAGGACCGCCGCAACGTCAGTTTTCGCCGCCAGAATCAACCACACGAGTGCCAGGACAGCCGTGCCGATAGCCGTGACAAGTCCCCGCGCTTGCGGCATGGCAGCGACGCCAGCGAGGGGCGGGATACGCAGGGCCATCTGTCCGGCTTCCTCTACGGCAACCCGGCCAACTCGCATTGCCGATTCAACGACTGCAAGCAGGAAAAGAACTTGCAGCACAAACATGAAGCGATAGAGGGTCGGCAGCCATTCCTTCTTGACGCCAGGGAAGTCTTTGAACATCCAGGCCGACGAAGACGCCAGCGCAGTCACGCCGCTTGTGTTGCGCACGTTTTCGACTGAGGCATTGGCGGTGGCGCCGCCCGGCACTGCAAAGCGGTCCGTCTGCAGCACGTTGCGCAGATTGTCCCAATCGCGCTGTGGCGACCCGGCCAGTTTCTCTAGCTCCGAAAGCGGCTGAACGCCGCTGATGGCGAAGAAATCCCAGCGGTAGAGCGTGGACACACTGACCAGGACGAGCACCACGAGCAGGCTCTGCACCAACATGGCGCCGAAGCCCACGGGCAGCGCATCTGTCTCCCGCTTGAGCATGCGGCTGGTGACGCCGGTACTGACCAAGGCATTGAAACCAGACAAAACACCGCCTGTCACGATGATCATCAGGTACGGCAGAACGCCGCCGGAAAAGAGCGGACCGTTGCCAGACGTGAACGGTGACGTGGCCGGTTCACGCAGGAAAGGAGCGCTGAAGGCAATGCCGGCAGCCAGCAGAATCACCCCGCCCAGCCCCAGGTAACCCGCAATTGCACCGTGCGCTCGCCCCAGGGCGCGCAAAGGAATAATGGCGGAAATGAAGCAGTAGAAGGCCAACAGCAACAGAACGAAACCTCGGCTGGCGAACATGGCCAGCCCTTCCGTCGCTGCCTGCGTCGCAAGCTGTGATCCAAGCAGGATCGCCGCGCCCGCCAGGACAATTCCGAGCGCAATCGCTTCGCCCGTCCGCCCTTTGCGAATCCATGCCTCATAGGCAGAGACCAGCAAGGCAACGATGACGGTCACCGTCACGGTATAGAGTCCCCAGATGTTACCGGTCAGCAGATCAGCCAGGAAGGAGCCGGTGACAGCCAGGAAAAGAACCAGCGCAATGATCACGATGCCCCAGGCGGCCAGTCCCGCCCACGGCCCCAGCTCCTCCGCAATCAGCAGCGGGAGGAATGCGCCCTTGCGCCGGCTGGAAGCGATCAGGACGACCAGATCATGAACAGCCCCGCCCAGAACAGCGCCAATGAGTATCCACAGATAGCCAGGCAGATAGCCAAACTGGGCCGCAAGCACCGGCCCCACCAGAACGCCGATGCCGGCAATGGATGCAAACTGATAACCGAAAAGCACCCAGCGCTCCGTCGGCAGGCGATCCTCCTGACCGGCGATCTCCTCGTCGTTCAGCAGCGCCGCACGTGTGGCGACAAATGCGCCATAGAGCCGGTAGGCCAGTATCAGAAAGCAGATGGCAGCCAGAACAAGCCACAGTGCATTCTCTGTGCGTTTGGTAACCGTGTACCACAGGGAGAAAACGATAATGCCTGCCAGGACGACCCAAAGCGAACGATCTTCTTGTTCCATTTTGTCTCTCCATGCAGTGCCGTGCCTTATGGGCTGCATTATACCACATTTGCTACGGTTCGGGGGATAAACGTGATACCGGGCCAGGGAAACGACAGCGAATCTAGTGTGGCGCGCCGGGGTCCGGCGAATGGTTGGGCCGTCTCAACCGTAGATCGATGACAGTGCGCGAGTAGTTGATGATCATGCGCATGAAGCTGGACTTGCTCGTTCCATATGGGCGGACGCGATAGAACACCGGGATCTCAAGCACTGAGTAACCAAGACGCCAGGCGTAGTAGAGCAGGCGGATGAAATAGTCGCCATAGCCCGTGAAAACGCGCTCCGAATCCATGCGCATGAGCTTGTCGCGACGCATGGCAAAGAACCCGCTCAGGTTATCCTGTATCTGTGTACGCGTCACCAGTCGAACAAAGAGGTTGAAAAGATAACTGTAGTTGTAGCGGTAGCCCTGCTCCATGCCGCCGCCCATGACAAACCGGGAGCCGACAATAATATCGTAGTACTGGCAGAATTGCACCATGCGCGGAATCAAGTTCGGGTCGTGCTGGAAGTCAGTGTCCATCACGACGACTGCGTCTCCGGCAGCACGTTCGATGCCGTGGCGAATTGCGCTGGCCAGGCCACGTTCCTGCGTGCGGACGAAGAGCTTGACGTGCTCGTCGCCGGCGTACGCAGTGCGTACCGCATCGGCCGTCCCATCCGGGCTGTTGTCATCGACCACAATCATCTCGTAGGTCATGCCCGTGCCCACGACAACCTTGTCGATGGCCTGGATCAGCTTGACGATATTGCCCTTCTCGTTGTACGTGGGCAGAATGACAGAAAAGTCCATGAAAGCTCCTTGCGAATGTGAATGGGGCGAATTGCACCGGCCCGGTCAACCGCGACAGATCAGGCTAACGTGCGCGTATAGAGATTCCAGCCGCGACCGTAGAGGCGGAAGCTGTCGGCAAGCGCGAAGCCCTGCCGGCGGTAGAAGCGATTAGCGCCCTCGTTGCTCTGGTTGACGCTGACCTTGTAGCGCGTGATGCCCCGTTGCCGGAAATCAGCGTCCAGAGTATCACACAGCAGCGCGCCCTGGCCCTGACCACGCGTCGTCGCATCAACTGCAATGACCACCAGTTCCGCTGCAATCGCCACCTTCCCTTCCTGCCCAGGGTAGGTGAACGTCTCGATGATATTGCGCAAGAGCGTGGGCCGGCGCAGCAGGGCCGGCAGCAAGCGCAGGCCGAGCGGCATGGCTCGCTTCATCATCACCGTGCGGAAGAGCGCCGACGTATCGTCGCTGGCAATCACGAAGCCTGTGACAGCAGCGCCGCTCACCGTCACGAAGCCAAACCCCAAGCCCAGGCCCAGAATGCCCCGGTACAACTCGGCCAGGAACGGCACGCCAAGGCTGGGCAGGAAGTCACCAGCCAGGGCCCGCGCGTGTATTTCAGCGATTCGCCGCGCATGACCAATGGTCAACCGCTCGACACTCATGAGCGTCCCCGGGCGCGAATGACATCGGTGATACGCAGGATCGCCGCTTCATCGAGATTGGGCGCCGACGGCAGATTGATCCCCTGCTGCGCCAGCCGTGTGCTCACCGGGAAGGCCTCGTTGCGGTGATAGGGCGGGTTTTCGTGAATGGGGACAAAGAACGGACGGCTATCGATCTGGTTCTGCTTGAGGGTCGCCATGAGTGCGGTCGCGTCACACCCATAGGACTTCTCATCGACCAGAATCGAGTACATCCAATAGACGTTGACGGCCCACTCAGCTTCAGGCGGCAGGCCGATCGCGGGCACGCCCGCCAGATGCTTGTTGTACATGGCTGCCAGCTCACGTTTGCGGGCAATGAAGGTATCGATCTTTTCCATCTGCGCCACGCCGACGGCGGCCTGCAAGTTGGTCATGCGGTAGTTGAAACCGATGACGGGGTGATAATAGCGCCGCTCCCTGGACATGCCGTGGTCACGCAACCAGGCTGCCTTGTCGGCCCATTCTTTGTTGTTGGTGACGATGATGCCGCCTTCGCCGGTGGTGATGATCTTATTCGCATAGAAGCTGAAGCAGCCCATGTCGCCGATGCCGCCGACGCGCCGCCCGCGATAGAGCGCCCCGTGCGCTTCCGCCGCATCCTGGATGACGAACAGCTTGTGCTTGCGTGCGATCGCCATGATCGGATCCATATCGCAGGGCAGACCGTAGAGATGGACGGGGATAATGGCTTTCGTCGCCGGCGTGATGCGCTTCTCGATG
>CAYOEZ010000279.1:0-5521 GCA_964402955.1 uncultured Ktedonobacterales bacterium
CGGAGTCTATGCCGACGACCATCTCTAACTTCTTAATGGTTCTTGCAGTGGGCACCTGTCATTCTGAGCGGAGCGAAGAATCTCCGATGCGGGATATTGAGATGCTTCACTCCGTTCCCTGGCCTGCCGAAACGCCAGCCTGCCCTGGGCAGTCCAGGGGGCAGGCAGCATGACATATCAGCATCCATGTGGCCGCCCACTAGCCGACCCGATAATCGGGCGTCGCACGCTCGATGTCGTCCGCTGTCACCTCACGCCCCAGATGCGCCGACAGATAGATGCCTTCACTGATCTGCGCCGTCCTGAGCGCGATGCCGGCTGTATCGATCAGGGGCACGCGCCCCAACTGCGCCCACACCCAATGCCGCTGCGAGCTATCGAAGCCAGCGGTCTTTGGATCAACCTGGTGCCAGCGCCAGTCTGCCTGTTTCACGTCAAACGTGGCGTCCATCTCCATGTCGGACAGCGTCGAGAAGAAGGTCAGCGGCTCCACGCGCACGCCGGCCTTCGAGCCGTACACATAGTCGGCCGCCTGGTTATCTGACTGGATGGCCCACGCTTCCTCGAACCAGTAGGTCAGCCCGCCCTCCAGCCGCACCAGCGCCATGCCCAGTTCTTCTACATCGTACTTGCCGCTTTCCCGCCGCTCAGGATAAATGTTGTCCAGCATCTGGTAGGTTGCGCCCGAGACACTGAGCAGCCTGGGATTGTTGAGCAGCCACATCATCCGCCCGATGTGATAGACGCCGATATCGATGGTTGCGCCGCCGCCGGCAGCCGCCCTCTGCACAAAAGCCGTCGTGCCATAGCCGTCGACCCAGGGCCGCCCGCGCCGCCGGTAGTAGCTGGACTTGGCGTAGTAGATGCGCCCCAATTGGCCGTCGTCGATGATGCGTTTGGCCGCCCGCGCTTCCGGGGTATAGATGGTGCTCAACTGAACGTGCAGCATCCGGCCCGTCTGCCGGGCGGTGTCGTACATGGCTTTAGCTTCGCTGTAGAGCCACGACATCGGCTTTTCGCAGTAGACGTTCTTGCCCGCACGCAGCGCATCCATGGTGACCGTTGCATGCAGCCGGTTGTGCAAACACACATCAACCGACTGGATATCGTCGCGCTGCAAGAGCTCGTGATAGTCGGTATAGGTTTGGGGAATACCGTTCTCTTGCGCCACGCGCGTGGCCTCGTCGGCGCGGATGTCGCACAGAGCGACAATCTCAGCCTCGGGTACATCTTTGTACTGCCGCAAATGCTGCTTGGCGATCTGGCCGGCGCCGATGACGCCGATGCGTACCTTGTCAGACATTGCTGCCTCCGTTAGATTGAGTCCATTTGCCGGAGTGAGTATCGCACCCGCCCGCGTCTTTGTCAAGAGCATCCTTGCCATGATCGGCGTTGTTTGTTATAATGGCAAAGCACTACTTATGTAGAGAGACCGAGGAAACGAGATAGAATAGTGACAACCACAACCAGCGCAGGATATCAGCCATCCCTTGACCTACAGCACGGCACGCTAAGCTTGCCGGCTTTCATGCCGGATGCGACTCAGGCTATCGTGCGCTCGGTTGAGAGCGCTGATCTTGAGCAGTGCGGCATTCAAGCGTTGGTGATGAACACGTTTCACCTGATGCAACACCCCGGCTCGTCGACCGTGCAGGCGCTGGGCGGCCTGCACCGCATGAGCGGCTGGACACGCCCCATTGTCACCGATTCCGGCGGCTTCCAGGCCTACTCGCTGATCTCCGAAAACCCCAAGAACGGCAGCGTAACCCCGCGCGGCATCACCTTCCTCCCGGGCGACGGCGCGCGCAAGTTCCAACTGACGCCCGAAAAAGCCATCCAGCTCCAGCTCAGCTATGGCGCGGACATCGTGATGTGCCTCGACTACTGCACGCACGTCGACGAGCCGCTATTCCGGCAGCAAGAGTCGGTCAAGATCACTATTGACTGGGCCAGGCGCTGCAAGGCGCAGTTCGAGCGCATCGTCAGCCAGAGTACGGCGCGCAGCCAGTCGCGACCGCTCCTGTTTGCGGTCATCCAGGGCGGCGGAGACAAGGAGCTGCGCAGGCGCTGTGCCCACGAGCTGCTTGTGCTCGGCTTGGCCGGGTTCGGCTATGGCGAAGTGCCTCTCGCCGGCAAGGGCAAGCGGCTGGCCGTGATCCTCGCTTCTACGCGCGTGCGGGTGCCGCCGCAGTACCCCATGCACGCGCTGGGCGTTGGCCATCCCCAGAATGTCGTCGAGTGCTCTGCTCTCGGCTACGGCCTCTTCGACAGCGCCATGCCCACCCGCGACGCCCGCCACGCGCGCCTCTACACATTCACGAGCGACCCGTCATCGTGGCGCCCCGCGGGCAAGTGGCTATCTTACGTTTATGTCAACAACGACAAATACATCAAATCCGACGAGCCGGTTTCGCCATTCTGCGACTGCCTGCTCTGCTCGCGCTACACGCGCGGCTACCTGCACCACCTCTTCAAGATCAACGACACGGCCTATCTCAGGTTGGTGACCATTCACAACCTACGCTTCATGGCGCGCTTGGCTGAGCTTCTGCGCTGGTCTGGCCATGAAGGATAACGCCACAGACGATCTGGTCCGGCTGGTTGCCGCCGTCGCAGCAAGCTCAAGCTACAAGACGGTGTGTGAAGACCTTGTCATCAGTATTGGCAGGAGCGAGCTACAGAAGCGGCGCAACCTGAAAGAAGCGCTCAAGGCCACCAAGAACAAGCTGCACCAGGTAGCAGGGGCCTATCTCGCAGGCGAGACGCACTATGCCAACTGGCTGGCTGAACTGCGTGACGCGACAGTAAGCTCCGACGGTGCCGTGCTGCGCGACGCCTGCCGGCGCATCATGAATGTGCACTCGTCAACGCGCGAGCGGCTGCCCATCCTGGAGTCTTTCTACGACACAACCCTGTCCGCCTGCGCGCCGATTCATAGCGTGCTTGACCTCGCCTGTGGCTTCAACCCGCTGGCGATTCCCTGGATGCCGCTGGCCGCTGGCGCTACCTACATCGCCTGTGACATTTTCACCGACATGATGAGCTTCATACAGGGATTCGTGTCCATCATGAAGTTGAGCGGCGAGGGCCGCGCCTGCGACGTGCTCACGCATCTGCCCCACCAGACAGTGGATGTGGCGCTGTTGCTCAAGGCCATCCCTTGCCTGGAACAAGTGGACAAGGCCGCCGGACTGCGTTTGCTCGACGCTGTACATGCACGCTATCTGCTGGTCTCGTTTCCGGTCGCCAGCCTGACCGGACGGGACAAAGGCATGCTGGTCAACTACGAGCACAGATTCCGTGAGATGATCAGCGAGCGCGACTGGGCAGTGCAGCGCTTCGAGTTTGGCACTGAGTTGGCGTTTCTGATTACAAAGTAGTCGCCCCACGGCGTGGGAGGAGCCGGTATGCTTTATCTCGTTGGAACACCGATCGGCAACCTGGGCGACATATCGCAGCGGGCGCTGGATACGCTGCGAACGGTCGATATCATTGCCAGCGAAGATACGCGGCACAGCGGACGCATGCTCAAGCACTTCAACATCAAGAAGCAGCAGATGTCATTTCACGAGCACAACGAAGAGCGATCTGGAGCAGCCATAATCAAGCTGCTTCAAGAAGGAAAGTCGGTGGCCGTTGTAACCGATTCCGGCACCCCCGGCATCTCCGATCCGGGTTTCTCCATCGTGCGTCTCGCCATCAAGGAAGAGATCGCGATGACGGTGATTCCGGGGCCGAGTGCAATGATCAATGCACTCGTTCTTTCGGGCCTGCCCGTACACAGCTTCACCTTCTGCGGCTTCGCGCCGCGCCGGCCCGGTGTGCGCAAGAAGTTTCTTGCCGCCGAGAGCGCGTCGCGGCATACGCTGATCTTCTACGAGAGCCCCTACCGCATCGAGGCTCTTCTCAGCGATGCACTGGCTGTTTTCGGCGACCGCCGCGCCGCCCTGGCCATCGAGCTGACAAAGATGTTTGAAACGATGCTGCGCGGGACGTTGTCTGAGTTGCTGCAGACCGTCAAGGCATCACGGCCCCGGGGAGAGTATGTCGTCGTCATCTCCGGCAACGAGGAGTGACAGGTCGCTGGTAACTATTATGCGTAATGGTGTGGACGTAGTGGCGCTGCTTGCTGCGCCCATCTGTGTTACGCAAGGGGCGGGTCTGGCGCAGCAAGCAGCGCCACTACGTTGTTGGCATCTATCACGGAACAACCGTGAACAGTAACGCGTCGCCGCTGGTTGTGCCGGACTGGAGATTGCAGCCGTGTCCCTGCTACTCGTCATGTATGTGGTCAGCGGGCTTTTCCTCGCTGCCATCTCTGTCCCGTTGATCATGCGCCGCATCCCGCCGAACAGCCTGTACGGTTTCCGGATCAGCCAGACGCTGGACAATCCCACTCTGTGGTATAGCGTCAACGAATACGCCGGCAGGTACTTGCTACTCACCGGTCTCGGCACGGCGCTTGGAGCGGCAGTTCTATACTTGGTGCCAGGCCTGACCGTGGACGCCTACGCGCTCGCCTGCCTGGCCGTCGTCGCCGTCCTGTTGATCACGTCAATTGTGCAAAGTTTCCGCTTTTTGCGGCGCTTACAGGACGGGCCGTAAGAATGGGGTGACAGCGCGCACAACTCTAGGATACTACTCTGACAATGTCACGTGCCCACTGCAAAAAGGTATGGTCGGGCCCGTCATTGCGAGCGGAGCGAAGCAATCTCCCCCGTTTCGCGTAAACAAGGAGATTGCTTCGTCGCAAAGTGCGCTCCTCGCAATGACGGGTGGGCGAACACGACCTTTTTGCAGTGGACACATGACAGCACGCGACTGTGACTTTGTCAAACTACTCTGTCATCTGCGACACCATTTCGGCATAGGAGAATGCACATATGGAGTACAAGCAACTGGGACTGAGCGATGTACACGTCAGCGCCATCTCGATGGGATGCTGGCCGATCGTCGGCGACGCTATCTGGGGCGCACAGGACAAGAGCGACACCTTCGCCGCGCTGCAGACGGCTGTCGATTGCGGCATCAACTTCTTCGACAGCGCCGAAGGCTACGGAGACGGCTACTCCGAAGAGTTGATCGGCGAGGGACTGGCCTCCGTGCGCGGCAAGGTGATCATTGCCAGCAAGGTCTCCCCCGCCCATCTGGCGGCGGCAGACCTGCGCGCTTCCTGCGAAACCAGCCTCAAACGCCTCAAGACCGACTACATCGATGTCTACTACATCCATTGGCCGAGCCACACCATCCCCATGGCCGAGACGATGAAGACGATGCAGGATCTCAAAGCGGAAGGGAAGATTCGCGTGATCGCCGGCTCGAACTTCGGCCTCAAGGACCTGGACGAGATCGCCCAGTACGGACGCATCGAGGTCAACGAACTGCCCTACAACCTGCTCTGGCGCACGATCGAGGACGAGATCATGCCTGCCTGCGCCCGGCGCAACATCAGTGTGACCGCCTACATGCCGCTCATGCAGGGACTGCTGGCCGGCAAGTTCCGCAGCGCCGCCGATGTGCC
>CAYOEZ010000280.1:0-5501 GCA_964402955.1 uncultured Ktedonobacterales bacterium
CCTTGCCCAATACCTTTCTCGGCAAAAAGCCTGCGCACGGCCTCTAGTGTCTCCACTTCGTTGAAATGCCATTCAATCCGAGTCCCCTTTGCCACCTCCAATTGGCGCTGTGCTTGTTGAACAAAATCGCCAGCACCTTGCCACCAAGTCCTGAACGATCCAGTTGATGAGTCAACGAACTGCTTGTAGTACCCCTTTGCATCCAGCAGTACACCGTCACGAATTCCATCAAAGTTGACCCCATCAACTTGGAAAACCTTACCATCTGTCCTACCAGCGACGTGTTCTTGATATGCCCGCGCGCGAGAACTCATCGACTCTGATCGTTCTATCCACTTTCCCCACCTGTTCGGATCCCATCCGTTGGGGCTACCAGTATTGCCCGCTTGCGAAGCCGCCTGTTGTGAGCCATTGACTAGTTGACTGGCCTTATCTATCAACGCAGGCAGCTTGTCACCATAAAGGTATCCCAATTGTGATATCTGTGGTCCGTACTGGACGGTCAGACTGTTGACCCACTGGCTAACTTGCGTGCCCCATTGCATAAGTTGCCAAGCCGTCTGCTGGCAACCGCCCGCAAGACACCACACAATCGGATTGTGCCCGCTCGGATCAGTGTACCTGAGCGGATTGTTGCGGGTATAGGTATAGCGGTTCAGATCTTGGGGATTGCCGGGGTTAGGGATAATAGGATCCGGTGACACGAACATGCCCAGCGCACTGTCGAAGTACCGCGCGCGATAGTACATCAGTCCCGTGCCCCTGTCCAACTTCTGGCCGGTAAAGCCGTGATCCGTCGGCAGCGCGAACAGGTTGCCCGTCCGCTGCCCGCCGTAGGCGAAGTCCCGCTGCGCGGGAGGCTGCGCGCTAGCGCACGGTGCTGGTCGTCGCGCCGGTATTGTTGGTGGCGACCGACGTGCTGCCGAGGTGATCGCCGTGCAGGTAGCTCAACGTACCGTTTTGGCGCACGGCGATGCGCTGGCCGCCGAAGTCGTAGTATTTCGTCGTCGTGAGCACTTGACTGTTCGTGATCGCGACCGTCACTTCGTAATGCGGCCCGATGTAGCGCGTGACTTCGGTCTTGGTCTCCTTGCGCACGCGTGCGCCATCGGCGTCGTAGCTGTAGCGCTCGGCCGGTGTCTGCTGCATGACCAGTGGCAGGTAGACCCGCTTGCACGGCACGCCGTTGCAGGTGGCCGGCAGGCTGCCGCCGCCGCCGGTCGCCGTCCGGTTGGTGTAGGTCACCGCGCTGAGGCGGTTCTGCGCGTCCCAGACCAGGACTTGCTCCTGGTTGGCCATGCCCTTGCTGCGCACGACCTGGTTGCCGTTGGGGTCGTAGTCGTAGCGGTCGGCGCCGTTGACCAGGTTGACGGCGTGCGGGTGCGCGCCGTCCGGCGTGTAGGCCAGGCCGTTGAAATTGACGATGCGGCCGGCCGGGTCGTAGCCGAAGCTCTGGCCGTAGGCCGCGGTGAGTTGGTCCAGCCCGTCGTAGCCGAAGCTGCTGAGGACGCCGTTGTCGTTGATGCTCTGCACGTTGCCGACGGCATCGTAGGCATACGTCAGGTTGAGGCGGTCGGCGGCGGTCGCGCTCGTGCCAACCAAGAGGTTCTGCAGGCGGCCGCGGCCGTTGAGTTGGTTCCACGGATAGAAGACCTGCCGGCGCACCAGGTTGCCGCCCGCTGGCAGGCGCAGGCTGCGCAGGCGGTTGGCTTCATCGTAGCTGGCGCTGTCGGCCAGGATGCCGACTTGCGAGGAGGTCAGGCTGGCCGGCTGGCCCTGGCTGCCGTAAGCCGTGGTCACCTGCTCGTTGTCGGGATAGGTGATGCGGGTGACGCGATCCGCCGGGTCGTAGGCGTACTGCGTGGTGTAGGCGACGCCATCCACGGTGCGCGTGGCGGCCTTAACCCGGCCGCGGGCGTCGTAGTTCTGCACCAGGGTGAGCGCGTGCGCTATCGCCAGTGATCACGATGCGCATCGCCGTGCCGTCGCCGCCGACGAAGTACGGCTGGCAGCCGCATCAGACCTCGTAGCCCGTCACGCCGACAGTGAACGACTCACTCACGAGCGAATGCCGGCTTACCCGAGATGAATTACAGTGCCACAAGCACTCGAAGGCTAACCTCTAGCGATGAACCCAGATTTGTCGCAGGGTAGTACCTAGAACACTATTTAGTGACCGCAAAGTCGATACATCGATGTTGGGCGGTGGGTTACCAATAGTGATACAAAATCTGGCGAAGCCGGCAGGCCAGTGGTATCGAATGTCGTTAAGGCTCGCTGTACACCTACAGCATGGCATAACTACTGATAGATCTACAAATCGGCCCTGTGCAGCCCTATCCATTGCTTGTCCCCACCAAGTCAGATCCAACTCTGCTCCGCAGCAAGGGCAATAGATAGCTTGAAAATTGCCGCCTTGATCGATAAATCGTACCTCTGGATACACCTGCGTCTCAACTCTTATGTCCTTAGTCATGCCGTCTAGGACAGTAACCGCAATGGCAACCCTGTCATTAGGCGGCACATACTCCGGTATGTCAGGAATCAAGCGCAATAGATTATCAGACATGAAGTCTCCTTCAGCATTGAGTTCGTCATGGCATTTGATCAAGGATCAAGGTGATACCTTGCCCAATACCTTTCTCGGCAAAAAGCCTGCGCACGGCCTCTAGTGTCTCCACTTCGTTGAAATGCCATTCAATCCGAGTCCCCTTTGCCACCTCCAATTGGCGCTGTGCTTGTTGAACAAAATCGCCAGCACCTTGCCACCAAGTCCTGAACGATCCAGTTGATGAGTCAACGAACTGCTTGTAGTACCCCTTTGCATCCAGCAGTACACCGTCACGAATTCCATCAAAGTTGACCCCATCAACTTGGAAAACCTTACCATCTGTCCTACCAGCGACGTGTTCTTGATATGCCCGCGCGCGAGAACTCATCGACTCTGATCGTTCTATCCACTTTCCCCACCTGTTCGGATCCCATCCGTTGGGGCTACCAGTATTGCCCGCTTGCGAAGCCGCCTGTTGTGAGCCATTGACTAGTTGACTGGCCTTATCTATCAACGCAGGCAGCTTGTCACCATAAAGGTATCCCAATTGTGATATCTGTGGTCCGTACTGGACGGTCAGACTGTTGACCCACTGGCTAACTTGCGTGCCCCATTGCATAAGTTGCCAAGCCGTCTGCTGGCAACCGCCCGCAAGACACCACACAATCGGATTGTGCCCGCTCGGATCAGTGTACCTGAGCGGATTGTTGCGGGTATAGGTATAGCGGTTCAGATCTTGGGGATTGCCGGGGTTAGGGATAATAGGATCCGGTGACACGAACATGCCCAGCGCGCTATCGTAGTAGCGAGCGCCATAGTACATCAACCCCGTGCCCCGGTCCAACTTCTGTCCGGTGAAGCCGTGATCCGTTGGCAGGGCGAAGATGCTGCCTGTGCCGCGCTGGCCGCCGTAGGCGAAGTAACGCACGTCGTTGGTTTTTGCGCCGCTATTGCTCGTGGTGACCGACGTGCTGCCGAGATGATCGCCGTGCAGATAGGAGAGCACCCCGTTCTGCCGCACGGCGATGCGCTGGCCGCCGAAGTCGTAGTACTTGGTCGTCGTCAGCGCCTGGCCGCTCGCGACCGCGATCACGACTTCGTAGTGGGGACCGATGATGCGGGTGATCTCGGTCTTGCTCTCCTTGCGCACGCGGCCGCCGTCGGCGTCGTAGCTGTAACGCTCGGCCGGCGTCTGGTTCAGGATCAGCGGGAGGTAGATGCGCTTGCACGGCACGCCGCCACAGAGCGTGGGCGGTGCGCTGCCACCGCCGGCGCTGGTTTGGTTGGTCAACGTCACGGCGCTGAGACGGTTCTCGGCGTCCCAAGCCAAGGCCTGCTCCTGGTTGGGTACGCCCTTGTTACGCACGACCAGGTTGCCATTGGCGTCGTAATCGTAACGGTCAACGTTGGCGACTTTGTCCACCGCATGGGGATGCGCCGCATCCGGGGTGTAGATCAGGCCGTTGAAGTTGGTGATCCGGCCGGCCGTGTCGTAACCGAAGTTCTGGCCGTAAGCCGAGGTCAACTGGTACAGCCCGTCGTAGCCGAAGCTGCTGAGGACGCCGTTGTCGTTGATGCTTTGCACGTTGCCGACGGCATCGTAGGCATACGTCAGGTTGAGGCGGTCGGCGGCGGTCGCGCTCGTGCCGACCAGCAGGTTTTGCAGGCGGCCGCGGCCGTTGAGTTGGTTCCACGGATAGTAGACCTGGCGGCGCACCAGACCGCCGCCGGCCGGATAGCGCAGACTGCGCAACCGGTTGGCTTCATCGTAGCTGGCGCTATCGGCCAGGACGCCGACCTGCGTGGAACTCAGGCTGATCGGCTGGCCCTGGCTGCCGTAGGCGGCGGTCACCTGCTCGTTGTCGGGATAGGTGAGGCGGATGATGCGATCCGCCGGGTCGTAGGCGTACTGCGTGGTGTAGGCGACGCCATCCACGGTGCGCGTGGCCGCTTTTACGCGGCCGCGGGCGTCATAGCTCTGCGCCAGGGTGTTGGTCAGGGTCGTGCTGCTCCCCCAGCCGTCCCGGTACTCGTAGGCGATCGCCCGCGTGCGCCGGCCCAAGTTGTAGTAACCGGTCTGCGTTTCGTCGTACACATACTGGTCGAGCAGCGGGCCAGCCGCAGCGGTCAGCCGCTTTTCTTTGAGCCGGTTGAGGTTGTCGTAGGCGAACCACAGCGTGACCCCGCGGGCGTCGGTCTGCGTCACCAGGTTGCCGACGGCGTCATAGGTGTAACGCCACAGTCCCAGGTCGGGATCGCTCACGCTGGCCTTGCGGCCCAGGCCATCGTAGCCGACCGTCGTGACGAGGTTCCCCGGCGCGCTGACGTTCGTGAGCTGATCGGCCACGTTGTAGTCGTAGCCCGCGGCCACCGGCGTCGTGCCGCTGTAGACGGTCGAGGCGCGCAGCCGGCCGAAGGCGTCCTGTTCGGTCTTGCGCTGCCGGCTCTTCTCGTCGGTCGCCGTGGTGATTGACCGCACGCCCGTGCTGCGACCCTCCGCGGTGTAGCTCGTCGTCTGGGTCGCGGCGTCGGGATAGGTGGCCTGTTTGGGCCGACCCAACGCATCGTACTCGTAGCGCGTGTGGATCTGGTTCGGCCACGCGCCGGTGGGGAGCGGCGCATAGGTCGCGCTGGCGGTCACGCTGCCGGGCTTCAGCAGCGGCGGGCTTGCCCGCTCCACCGCATCCCGGAAGGTGTAGGAACGGTAGGTCTCGCTGTGCTGCCCGCCGTCCACCTCCCCCTGCGTCTCGATGGCGCGGCCGAAGCCGTCGTAGAAGGTCCAGGCATGCAGCAGGTTGTCGCCGCCGGCGTTGTCTTGCTGCTGCGCGTGCACC
The DNA here is from genome assembly GCA_964402955.1 of uncultured Ktedonobacterales bacterium. Classification (GTDB taxonomy): domain Bacteria; phylum Chloroflexota; class DTOL01; order DTOL01; family DAOUCN01; genus CAYOEZ01. The sequence goes on from CAYOEZ010000280.1 coordinate 5,386, forward strand.
CAGAAGGGCGCATTGGGACCGATGCCGGCGAACGGCCGGTAACTGTAGCTCTGGAGCGCCTGATCAGCCGTCCCAACCGCCAGCGTGACGGTGAGCCGTCGGCCCAGGCTGTCGTA
>CAYOEZ010000281.1:0-5352 GCA_964402955.1 uncultured Ktedonobacterales bacterium
TGCGCATCGAGTCGGTGACGGGCGTCTTCTTCGCCGCGGCTTTGACGTGCATGTCATCGCGCGCTTTGGCGCTGCCCAGGTGGGTCAGTCCGGTGCCGCTGACGATGCAGTGCGCCAGGTCGGGGTGATCGAGGGGCGGCAGCAGCCGCCCTTCGGCGACAACCGGCTCGTAGTCGATGATCTGCTCGGCGACGTGCATCTGCACCACGGCGGCCAGCCGTAGGTGGTCGCGGTGCGCCACCAGCGCCAGCTCGCGCACCGTGCTGCAATCACGCAGCACCCACAGCTTCAGCCCGTCGCTCTGCACCATGGCGACGCGGCGCTTGTTGTTATCGGTAAACTGTACCAAACGCATTGTGCACTCCTTTTGCCGTCAGGGCTGGATGAGGTTATGGTCTTTTCTTGTAATACTCTCGCCACACATCGCGTAACGATTTCACGTCCCGCGTTGGCCCCCACCCGCGCAGCCGGACAATCCCGCTATCGACCGCGTTGGCTGCCCGCGCCAGCAGGGGCGGCTGCCACCTTGCCTGCCTGGCCTGCCACACGGCCCACCATGTCTCTTTGAGATGCCTGACATCGTAGCCCATCTTGCGCAGATACATGCCTGCGATATAGCCGTCGCCGAGCAGCTTCCACATGCTGGGGTGAATATCGTGGAAGAGCACGGTCGCATTCTCGTTCAGCATGGGCAGGACGCACAGAAAGTCGTTGACCTCGAAATCGGCGTCATGGCAGGCGTCGACAATCGCAAAATCGATACTATGGCGTGGCAGGTAGCGGCTCAGATCGAGCTTCCAGGTATTCTCGTAGATCTGGGTCACGCGATCGGCGAAGCCGTTCTTGCGATAGACCGAGCCGATATCCTCGCGCGCGAGAGCGAAGGTCATCAGCCGCCCCTGGATTTGCTCGGGCAGGGCGTTGACGGTGTAGACTCGAGCATCAGTGACGGCGCAGATATTGGCCGACGTTGCGCCATAGGCTGTACCCAGCTCCAAGACCATGCGCGGCTTGAGCGCCCGTAGCAATGCCAACAAAGGCGCCGCATCATCATGGTCGCGCGGGCTGATGTATGGGGGCAGAAACAAGTGCTCTGTGATTGTTGGCGCAAGCGGCGTCGCGCCGGGCGCAAGTTCGGCCAGGCTCACCTCGGGCAGCCGGCACGTGCGCCAGAAGACAGACCAGCGCGTCCTGCGATAGGCAACCTTGATCGGGTTTGTCACATGTCCCCCTCGCTCCACTATAAGTATAGCACAAAATGCTCCCGCAACGCACAACCACGCGTCTGTTCAAGAGAAGTTCCGGCGTAAGGTAGGTCAGGCATCCTTGCCTGACGTCTCGAGCTTAGCGCCGCGTCCGGCTCTCCAACGCCGCACGGACGCGCTCCAGGAACGCCTCGGCTGGCTCGTCGCCGCGCTGCACGGCCAGCTTGAGCGCAATGCGATCGGCGATCTGCTCAGCCAGCCGCTGCGCCGCTGCCGGCGCCAGCCTGGCTCGGCGCGCCAGATATTCACTGATCAGATAGCTATCGTCATAGCTGAGGCGGCCCAGATTCTCGATGGCGTCAGCAGCCGCGCCCTCAACGGTCCGGGCAGGGGAAGCGGACGCGAGCCACTCGTCCACGGCCACATCCTTGCGCTCCTTGATGCAGATCGTACCCGCAGCCAGGTCGCCGATACGGCGGCTCTTGCGATCGAGCAGCATGACCGTGACGCCTATGATATAATAGAGAGGGAGCGAATCGACCATGCGCAGCACATTGCGGATAATCGCTGCCCCCGGCGTGAGCGGCCCGCCGTCATCGCTCACCACACGGATGCCCACCAGGCGCTTGCCGGGCGTCTGCCCGCTCCAGATGATCTCGAAGAAGAGCGGATAGCCGACCGTGCTCGCGGCGTAGAACAGAAACACGACAGCCAGGAACAGGACGGCGATGGCGCTGTCCCCGCCGAGCAACGGGGCAAGTGGAGTGATCCGGTTGAGCACCAGGGCAGCGAGAACAAGGCCAAGCTCAACTGCCACCACGAGAAGTGTATCGAGCAGCGCCGCCGCGAAGCGCGAGCCGACGCCGGCCAGCTCATAGCTGATGGGAATGTTTTCTGGTGTTGTGATGATGTAATGATCGTCCATCGTCCGTCATCCTCGGCGGCAGCGCCAGGTGGGAAGCCATGTGTGACAAAGCCGAATCCCTTGGGGCTCACCGCATCTGTGGCGTGTCAGTCACGTTTTCCATTACAGAACATTCCACCCTCCCGGGAGGCGCCAGTGGTCGAGCAGTTCGTGTCGCCGCGCAAAGGCGAATGGCAGCGCCTGGAGCATCTGGTCGCGCTGGCCCGCAGCAAGCGGGTGGCGGCGCTATCAGCGGATGAGATCATGGAGATGGGCTATCTCTACCGGCGGGCGGTCGCCGACCTTGCCATTGCCCGGCGCGATCTGCCCCATGACCGCGTGTGCCTCTACCTCAACCAGCTTGTCGCGCGCGCCCACGGCGTCGTCTACCGCTCCGAGACAGGCGACTGGCGGCGCATCGTCGACTTTTTCCGGCGCGGCTTCCCGGCGCTGTTCCGCGCTGCCTTGCCCTTCACTGCCGCCGCATGTGTCATCTTCATGCTGGCGGCGCTGGCGGCGTTCCTGGCTGTGCGGCTTGTTCCCGCCAGCATCCCCTATCTGGTTCCGGCGGAGATCCTGTCGACGGTCAAGCAGCAGCGCATGTGGACAGAGGAGACCATGCTGCCGTCCTCGTTGATGGCCAGCGTGATCATGGCCAACAATATCCAGGTGGCGTTGCTCGCCTTTGCCGGCGGCGCGCTCTTTGGCCTGCTCACCTTCTACATCATGGTCACGAATGGGTTGTCAATTGGCGCCATCGGCGGCATCTGCGCTGCGTACGGGTTGAGCCTGCGTCTCTGGTCATTCGTCGCGCCGCATGGCGTCATCGAACTGACGGTCATCTTCATCGCCGGAGGGTGCGGGCTGCGCATCGGCGACGCCCTACTGCGCCCCGGTCTGCACACGCGCATGGACGCGCTGCGCCAGGCCGCACATCAGGTGGTGCGCCTGCTCTTCGGCTGCGTGCCGCTGCTCGTCATCGCGGGCGTGATCGAAGGCTTCATCTCCCCGTCGGCCCTGCCGCCTGCCGCCAAGCTTGCCATCGGCGCGCTCAGCGGCGTCCTCCTCTATTCGTACCTGTTCCTCGCCGGACGAAAACCCGCCACGTAAACGCGCCTGTGGAGTGCGACGAGAGCCTGCCCCGCTCTATCGGGCAATCCTTTCGTCGCCAAGACGCTCCGCACGCGACGAAAGGATTCGTCGCACTCCACAAACACACTCATAACCTCGTGCGTGTCTTCAGTTCCAGGTAGGTGTTGATCACGGACGGCGTCAGGTTCTCGGCGGGCAGGTCTAGCGCAATGGCCCCCCGCCGCCGTAATGTCCCCAGCGCTCGCCGCCGCTCCGCCAGTACATCCTCGGCCACAGCCCGCTCATAGACAGAGCGCGAGTCCGCCGGCGCAGCGCCGGCCAGGCGCGTGATTCCGGGGTCGGCGATTGTCACACAGAGCACAAGATGGTGCGGCAACAACGCGGCGATGTGGCTGACCAGCAAGTGCGACGTCTCGATGTCAATCAAGTCGGTGAACAGCACAATCAGCGCACGCTTGTGGCTGTGCAAAGCCAGGTAGCGGAAGGCCAGGCTGTAGTCGGGCTCAGTGTATTGCGCCTGCAAGCGGTAGAGTTGCTCGGTCATTGCCAGGAACTGACGCCGTCCGCTGCGCGGCGGCAGGTAGGCGCTGATCTGGTCGGCGAAGGCCAGCAAACCCACACGATCGCCCATTTTCGCCGCAACGTAGGCCAGCATGAGCGCAGTGTTCACCGCATAGTCCACCTTGGCCAGCGGACCGATTGGCGCCGCCATCAGGCGGCCTGCATCGAGCATAATAATGATATTCTGGCTGCGCTCAGTCTCGTACTCGACGCTGACCGGATGGCCGCGCCGGGCGGTGGCCTTCCAGTTGATACGCCGGTAATCGTCATCGGGCTGGTAGTCGCGCAGGCGCTCGAACTCCGTGCCGCGGCCAAGGATGCGGGCATTGCGCAGGCCGATTTCTGCCAGAAGTCCGCGCTGCGCCAGCATATCGTAGCGGCGCACATCGAGCAGGTTGGGGTAGACCTTCACCGGCGCGGCGGCGGCATAGCGCATCTGGCGCACGATCAGGCCCAGCCGGCCGCGGCAGCGCAGGTTCAGGTCGCCGAAGCGGTAGTCGCCGCGGCGCAGCGGCTTGACGTGGTAGGTGAGAACAAGCTCACTGTGCGGCGCGGCCACGCCGGACACCTGCCAGAGGTCGGTCTGGAAGCCAATCGGAAACTCATCACGCAGCGCCAAGGTCGCCGTCTGCCCGCTGCGATTGTAGACGTGCAGGCGGATGGCGTTGCCGGCGGCGAGCGAGAGCTTGCTGTTGCACTGCCTGGTGACGTCAAAATCGCGCCGCCGCGGGCTGAGCGCGACATCGGCCACAAACACACCAACCAGTACAACGACGTAGAGCACGGCAAAGCCCAGCGCCGGCGGCCACAGCACCGACGCCGCCAGCGGAGCTGCTCCCGCCAGGAGCGCGATCAGCGCACGCTGAGTGATCTGCACAATCTACCTCGGCACGGCCACAGCGGCCAACAAGCGCGATACCACCGCGTCGGCATCGAGACCCTCGATCTCCGCCTCCGGCCGCAGAATCAGGCGATGGCGGTAGACGGCAGGGGCAAGGTACTTCACATCGTCGGGGATGACGAACGTCCGTCCGCGCAGAGCGGCCAGCGCCTTGCTCCCCAGCAGCAGGGCGATCGAGGCCCGCGCCGATGCTCCCAGAATGAGGTCCGGCGAGCGCCGCGACTGCTGCGCGATGCTGGTGATGTAGGTCACGATGCCGTCGTCAACCTGGATGGCGGCTATCTCACGCGCACAGTCTACCATAGACGCCTCGGCCAAGACAGGCTGCAAGCCCATGGCGTCCAGACGGCGGGCGTCGAAGCCGTGGTGGTAGCGCCGCAACACCTCGTTCTCCACCTCTTGTGGGGCGTGGCCGAGCAGCACCTTGAAGAAGAAGCGATCGAGCTGCGCTTCCGGCAGCGGGTAGGTTCCTTCGTACTCGATGGGGTTCTGCGTGGCAATGACCATATAGACCGGCGGCAGGGGATAACGCGTACCGTCGATCGTCACCTGACGCTCCTCCATCGCCTCCAGCAACGCCGATTGCGTCTTGGCCGGAGCGCGATTGATCTCATCGCCCAGGAGAACGTTGGTGAAGATCGGCCCCTTGCGCAGATGGAACGTTGCGCTGGCCCTGTCGTAGCCATTGG
>CAYOEZ010000282.1:0-5174 GCA_964402955.1 uncultured Ktedonobacterales bacterium
ATCTGGGCGATGACCTCATCGACCACATAGCCATCCCAGGCAGACGGAGAAGCGGCCTCGTGAGCCATGAAGCGCCGAACGTGGCTGGCCATTTCCAGGTGGAACGGGTTCATGGCGGCATAGCGATACTCGGTGACGCGGCCACTGGCCGCGTCCTGGTGCACGAGCAAGGCGCCGTTCTTCTCGGGCTCGTCCCATTTCACGGTGTAGAGGTCAAGCCGTCCGGCGTCGGTGTTGATCTCAAGACGCTCATCCCAGCCGTTGCGCTCGTATCCGGCGCGCGTGAGAGGATGCCAGAACGTCTCGAGGTGACAGATGCCGCCGCCGGGCAGCCAGAGCATGGCATTTGTCTGCATGTCGAAGTCGCAGCCTTCGTGGGCGCGCATGTTTGCGCACACCTGCACGGGGCGGCCGGCGAACCAGTGAATGAGGTCGATGATGTGGCTGCCGCCGCAAACCAGGACGCCGCCGCCGAAGTTGGCGCTGATCCAGGATGGTTTGGCGGTATACTCTGCGGGCAGATTGGCGTTCGATAGCACGGCGAATGGCTGCCACGTGCGGGCGTGGATGCTGCGGATCTGCCCCATGCTGCCGAGTAGTTCTTTGGCCTGGCGGGCGGCAGGGAAGAAGCGCTTCATGTAGCCGGTGGCGAAATAGCTGTGGCTGTTGTCCGCGGCTCGCGCCACCTCTGCCGAGGCGTGAGCATTGTCGGTGAGGGTCTTCTCGCAGACGACGGCCTTTTCTGCGGCGATCGCTGCCAGGGCGATGTCCTTGTGCATGGACGAGAATGTACAGATGCTGACCAGATCGACCTGGGGGTCTGCAAGCACAGCATTGTAGTCTGTGCTGACGCGCGCGCCGTGCGGAATCGCCGTCTTCTCTGCAACTTGACGGTTGATGTCGCAGACGTGGACGATCTGTGCTCCGCAGCGGACATAGCCTTCCTGGTGGAAGCGCGAGATGGAACCGCAACCGATGATGCCGACGCGAACGGGCATAGCCATCTCCTTCCTCTTATTGCGTCCCAGTGGCAGCTAGACCTTGAGAAGGTTCTTGCTGCGGGTGGCCTGGAGCTCGTTGTCGGGCATGCGGCGGCCCAGGAAATCGAGCGACAACTCGATCGATTCCTTCGCTTCGTCGGGCGTTGTGCAGCCGATGGCGACCATGTCCTGATCGCGGATGGTGTTCCAGACAAAGGCCAGGCCAACTGGGGGCAGCAGGCGTCCGGCGGCGAGCGGCTTGATGGTCATGACCGGCTTCTTGGCGTCGCGAATGATGCGCATGACCCAATCGACCTCGACCTGCATGAGGAAGCCGAGCGAATTGTAGATCTGGATATAGGTCTCGACATCGGCGCCAGTACCGTCGGCGTAGGTTACGGCTTCGGGCATATGTGTGGACAGGCCGGGGATCATGCCGCGCTCGCGAATCATCTTCGAGTAGATGTCCATGTCGCGGATGGTGCGGGAGCGGCGGTCGATCAAGGCATCGGTGACCGCCTGATGGGGCAGGCAGAAGGCAGCGCCCATCTTCTTGCAGGCATCGAAGGCTTCTTCCGGCTCTTTTTCCGACATGATGGCGTTGGGGCTCATCTTCTCGTGCCAGATGTTGAAGCCGGGCGTCAGAACGCGAATGGTGCGCTTGCCAGTCTGCTGTTCGGCCTCGTTGCACGCTTCGATGAGAAGTGGATTGGGCGGGCCCATGACCGTGTCGACGCCGTAGCCAAGGAAGACCTTAATGATTGCGGTGATGCTTTCCCGTGTCTGGTAGCCCCTGATGAAGCGATCTTTGGCTGCGCTGGTATGTGAGTAACCCAACAGCCAGTTGCTGCCGATGATCAAACGCGATAATGAGACTCCGCCTACCATAGTGCGCGGGAATGATTCCATTGTTGCCTCCGTCGGTGCTGTTTTGGCGACCTGTACAGCGGTAGATTAGCACAGGCGTCTGGCTGCGTCAAGTGCTCCTGGAGATAAGAGTGAGCGTCTTCTTTTCTGAAGACAGCGTCTGCCTTCGCAATCCGTGTAATTAGGCGCTCCCTTGCGCCGTCCAGGCGGCAAGACGGCCCCCATTCTGGCGCGGGAGAGACCGCGCCCTACACGCTCAAGAAAGATGACGCTAAACTTTGATTCTCTGCAGATCGGCGCCGATTTTGGCGACCAACTCGCTCGACCAGCGCTCGGGCCGGAAGCGCCCCAACTGATTGATCGTATAGCTTGTGTCCCAGCGCCAGTTGAAGTGCATCAGATTGCCCAGATGCTTGCGCAGCACAGCGCGCTCCTTCTGCCACGCCAGAACCTCGCTCAGGTGTGTTGGTGTTGGCGGGGATAGGCGCTTTCTTACCATCGAAGAGGCCGGCGCGAAAAATGATGAGCAGGATACGCCGCACCTTGTCATCGATGACGCTTTGCGCGACCTGGCCGCTCTTGACAGCCCACAGCAGTTCCTGCATCTGCACGTCGCCTTTGTTCGGTATCTCCACGTCGCAGCCGGCGTTGGCCGCGGCCACGCGATCGTAGACGCCGCCCCAATCCGAAACGACAAATCCGCTGAAGCCTCACCCGTCCTTGAGCAGATAGCGCAGCATGGGCTCGTTGTGAGCAGACGAGACGCCGTTGGCGCGGTTGTAGGATGACATAACGGTCCAGGGTTGGTTTCGGTCACTGCCGTGTGGAAGGCGGGGTAGTGGATCTCGTGCAAGGCGCGTTCATCGACCTCGCAACTGATCGTCATGCGCTCGAATTCCGAGCTGTTGCAGGCGAAGTGCTTGAGCGATGCGCCGACGCCCTGGCTCTGCAAGCCGTTGATCCATGCCACCGCCATTTGACCGGCCAGATAGGGATCCTCTGCGTAATACTCGAAATTGCGCCCGCCAAGCGGCGCGCGCTGGATGTTGACAGCCGGGCCGAGCAGAATGTGGCAGCCTTTTGCCTTTGTTTCGTCAGCCAGGGCGACGCCCACCTGCTGCATGAGGTTGGTATTCCAGGTGGCGGCAAGGGCGGAACCGGTGGGGAAACAGGTTGCCGGCGTGGTTACAGGCGGCGTGTCGCCGGTCTCGGTGCGTGCGCCGTGAGGGCCGTCGGTCATGCGCAGGGCGGGGATAGCGAGGCGGTCGATGCGGGGCGGGTGCCAGCGGTCGGCGCCGGAGCACATAGAGACCTTTTCCTCCAGCGTCATCTGAGCCAGCAATTGCTCGATGCGTTCGTCGTGTGTCATTCTACAGCTTGCCTCCTTTGGCTGTTCGCTTGTCCTGGAGTCTCAGCCGCGACGACCAATAATGGTGAAGGTGTGGTCAACGTCTACATCATTGCCGCCGCAGAGTTGCGCACGAGAACCGGGAGAGGTCCCTGTCCGCCAAGGTGCGCGGCGTAGAGGAAGCGATAGGTATCGTGAAAGTAGTAGTGGGCGTAGCGCTGCTGCGGCAGGCGATCAATGAACTGCTCCTCAACAGCCAGCGCAGCGCGCGCATCCATTCCCTCTTTGACATCGTAGTCATAGTAGAAAGCCAGATCGTGATGTGGCGCCGTTCTCATCTCTGTGATGCCATAGCGCTCAGGGTTCTCGCTGATGCTGGCCCATTTCTCGAGCAGGAATGTGCCGGTGCAGATAGAGTGGATACTGGCGGCATTGCCCTGCACGAAAGCCATCGTCTGCAGCGCCTCGCTTTCCGTTTCGCCAGGGAAGCCGAAGAAGAGGAAAACATGGTTCCAGATGCCGGCCGCCGTGCCATCAGTGAGGATGCGCGAGGCGACGGGCAGGCTCGTGCCTTTGCCGATCAGGTCGAGCACGCGTTGCGCTCCCGCTTCAAGTCCATAGAGCAGCATGGTGCAACCGCCGGCGTGCAATTGCTGCAATAGAGCGGCGTTGATGCCGGGGTCAAAGCGAGCACAGCAGGCCCAGCGCAGATCCGGCGCTGCCGTTTGCAGCAGCCCGGACAGGCCGCGCAACATGCGGGGCGACAGCGCCTCATCGGCGAAGAAGAAACGCTGCACATTGTGGCGCGTGGCCAGCGCCTGCATTTCCGCCGCAACTTTGGCGGCAGGCCGTTCGCGGAAGGCGTGCGATTCGCCGTAGCCGACATTGCAGAAGGCGCAGCGGCGCCAGTAGCAGCCGCGGCTGGCCGACACGGGCAAGACACGCTCGGGGGCCAGATAGAGGTCCAGGGGCAGCCCATCGAAATCGGGAGCGGGCAAATTGTTGACGTCGAGCCAACAGCCGGCCTCGTTGCGCACGATGTGATCGCCGTCGCGGTGGATGAGGTTGGGGACATCGGCCAGGCTGCCATTGCCTGAGAGTGCATCGAGCAAGCGCAGCAGCGCCGTCTCACCCTCGTGGTAGATGGCGCTGCCGCAGAGAGCGAACAGGGCCGGACGCTCGGGCAGAATATCTTGCCAGCAGGTGATCATCTTGCCGCCAAGCACAACATGAGTGCGCGTGCCCGCTTCTTTGATCAGGTGTGCGAGCGTGAAGGCGGCGATGACCTGGTGCTGGCAGGTGACAGAAATGCCCACGACGTCGGGCCGCTCGCGGCGGATGTCGGGAATGACGCGCTCGGCGAAGATGCTGCGGAACACGTTCGTGTCGCGATCGCGCACGGCAGCCAGGATGGCAGCAGACGCGTCCATCGGATATGGCGACTCATAGCCGGAGAAGGTGAGCGCCGCCGGGTAGAAAGGCAGAGACGCCAGGTGCAGACCATCGTTGAGCGCAATGAAGGCGGGTTGGCCGCGCTCGCCGTCGTAGAAGGCGGAGCTGCGCACGATGCGCTTGGCAGCGTCGACCCTGCTGGCGATATGACTGCCCTGGCGCAAGCCCCAGTCCATCTCTTGCAGCGCACCCTTAAGCCACGGTTTGCCTGCGCCTGTTTTGCTCAGTCGTTTGCGATCCTGCGCCAGGCGGCGCACCACGCCGTCGAGATAAGTGCGAGACAGCAGGTAGTCGAACGTTTCGATGTTGAGGTCGCGTTGGATGACCTGATGCCCGTTGGCGCGCAGCGCTGCGGTCAGCGCTGGCAGGGCGAGATGCGGCATCATGGGCTGCCAAAACGGCGGGAAGAACAGCATGACTTTCACGGGTTCACCTTTCTGCCAGGCCGGTTAGACTACCGTACTTGGAGAGGGTTGTCATGCTGCCTGCCCCCTGGACTGCCCCCTGGACTGCCCAGGGCAGGCAGG
>CAYOEZ010000283.1:0-5164 GCA_964402955.1 uncultured Ktedonobacterales bacterium
CCGTCACGAACACCCCGACGAACACGGCCACACCCACAAACACACCCACCGTGACCCATACGCCAACGGCCAGCGCGACGGCGACGCCCACCCGTACCCATACGGCGACGCCCACCGTGACCAACACACCGACAGAAACGGCCACGGCAACCGTGACCCGCACACGAACGGCGACCGCGACGCCAAGCAATACGCCCACGAGCACAGCGACGGGTACACGCACAAACACGCCAACGGTCACGTACACGCCGACTGAGACAGGCACAGCCACCGAGACGGCCAGGCCGACCAATACGCCGACAGTCACGCGTACGCCAACGGTGACGCCCACGCCGACGATCACGTCGACCAAGACGCCGACTGTGGTGCCGACAGACACCCCGACGCGTGCGGTGACGCCCACGCCCACGTCGACCAAGACGCCGATCCTGCCCGCTAACACGAGGACGGCCACGCCGGCGGCCATCGTCTACCAGTTCTGGCTGCCTCTCGTCATCGCCGATATGCCGCCGGCGCCCAAGGCGACACTGGTGGAGACGGCCGTGGCGGCGACGATAGAGATTCCCAGTCTGATGGTGCCGATCGCACTTGGACCGGATTCCGCCGCGGAGATGCGCTACGTCGTGGGGTGTGACAGCAACGATGTGCACGCGTTCAACCTGGCCACTCTGTCGCCTAATGTCACGTGCGACGCTGGCCCTCAGCCGTCTGGCGCCACGCGGCTCGACGGCGTGCTCTACGCCGGCAACTTCGGCGCTGGCGCCATTTGGCGCATCGACCTGTACGACGGCCCGCGCGTTGGGCCTGAGTGAGATGGTGGACCGCTAGCCAGCCGGCTGGCGACAGACCCTGTCACCGGGCGTCTCCAGGTGGCAATGCACAGGGGCGAGCGCATCTAAAACCGTACGCCTTCCTTCTCCCGGATAGGAGAAGGAAGGCGTACTTGCATACAGTAAATCGCTTGCGCGTGAGCACAAGGTTGGGTTACGGCACCGTGGCATCTTCACCCAGGACGATGCGGATGTTAACCCCTCCTGCGCCAAAGGACTTGATGTTTTGCGGCTGGACGTTGAGGAGCCTGATCAATGCATCGCGCGTGGCTGGCATTGCGCCATCGTCATAGAGCACCGTTTGCTTATAGATGCCCGCGGCATCGGCAATGCGTATGACATTGAAGCCGCGGTTCCGTAGCCAGAACTGGGCACGGCTGGCAAGACGCGGCGTCTCTGTACCATTGAGTATCTCGACAGCGGCCTGCTCAGCGTAGTGGTCTGGTCCTAGAGATGGAACCGCAACGGGCACAAGAGTTGGTGGAGCAACAATGGCTGGAGCGGCAGAGGTCGACGCGCCGGCTGCTGTTGATACCGGCGTGGACTGTATGCTGACCAGTGTAGCCGGTGGCGCGGTGGCGGCCTGTACCATCTGCTTGATGCGGTCAAGTGTCGGCAGGAGAACAGCAGCTCCATCGGGTGCCCGCCAATTCTGGCACATCGTCTCGTCAATCTGTGCCATCTTGATCTTGCTACGATCAATCTTGTAGCCAAGGCTTGCCAGGGCCATCAAATCAGGTATCGACATGTCAGAGCGGAATGCTCTGCCGATAACGGGCAGCACGGCAGGCAGCTTGGGCAGAATATCAGTCTTGGTCATCTTGTCCACGGCTGCAAGAATAATCTGCTGCTGACGGCGTCCGCGTGAGAAGTCGCTCGTGGAATAGCGAGAGCGGGCGAACTCGAGAGCGCGCCAGCCATCCATATGCTGCATACCCGCGCTAAAGGTCGCTCCTGTGTGGGGATCATTGAGGGCTTGCTGGACGTCGATGTCAACTCCTCCGATGGCCACGATCAGCTTGGCAAACCCATCGAAATATAGTTCAATGTAGTGGTGGATAGGCAGGCCAAGCGCTTCACTAACGGTGCGCATCTGCAAGGCTGGCCCACCACCTGGGTAGTTGTACATTTCGCCCCAGACATAGGCAGTATTGATACGGTTACGGATGGCACCCTTGGGCGAGTTGATGGTCACGTAAAGGTCGCGTGGGATGCTGATCAGTGCCGCGGTGTTGGTTGCCGGGTCAATGCTGGCAACGATAAGGCTGTCAGCACGGCGCAGGCGTCCCTGGTTGGAAAAACCGTCGAGCCCCATGAGCAGGATGTTGACGCGATCGGTGTGATCCCACGTGGGAAGGGTGGGCCTCGATTCGGCCTCGACTGTCGCAGGAGCTTTGGTGATCTCGCTCACCATGGGCATGACGGCAGCCGGGGCGTCCGCTTTCGCAGGGGAGACGAGGCTAATCACCAGATCACCAATGCGGATTGTGAAAACGAGGGTAAGCAAGAAACCAGTGATGACCAAGAGCCTGTGCCAGGCTATGTGCGCCAGCAAGAATCGAGTGGCCACGGAACGTATCGAGAAACGCATGCGCTCTCCCCCTTTTGTACCGCCGCGTATTCACCATACAAGACGTGAGCCTGCCCAAAACGTTATCCGGTGCGGGGGATGGGGGTTGGGGTGATTGTTCGATTCTGGGTTGAAATGAGGTATACTGGAGCCACATTCAAGGAAAGGAAGCCTAGCCATCAGACTCCATCTCCAGATACCCTCTGTTCAACCTGAGCAGTACAATGCGCTACCCGCTTGCTGTCCCAATCCAAAACAGCCATGCCAGAGTGTGACCTTTCATCGCTTTGGCAAGCCCCGCAAGCTTCTGCGCGATCCATATGTGACGCACGTCAAGGCGCAGGGTTGGCAATGCACCGTCTGCGGCTACGTGTTTCGTGTCTATCCCCAGGGAGTCACGCGACGCCAGCAGAGTCTGCGCCTCCAATTCTGGACGCTGGGGATGAGCTTAAGCGCGGTCACTGATGCTTTCTCCGCTTTCGGCTGTCCCCTGAGCCGGCCGGGCATCCTCGCCAACCTGCGCCGTGCGGGGATAGCGGCCCGCAGGGAAAAACGAGAGTATCTGCGCAGCAAGGCCAACGTAAGCGTGATCGGCATGGATTGCAGTCACCTCAAGGTCCAGGGCAGGGACAAGACTTTGATCCAGACAGTGGATGCGCAGACCGGCATCACCTTGGACGTCACACCTCTGCCGGGTGAGGACGAGCGCACCATCAGGCGCTACGTGCAGAGGATCGCCAAGGTGACGGGCGGCGAGGTCATGGTGACAGACGATGCCGACGTGTTCAAGGCGGCCGCAGATGCAGCGGCTGTACAGCAGCCGGTGTGCCCGCAGCACGTGGTTCCCAATACGCTGCAGTTGCTCAGTGAGATTGCTGAGCAACTGGAGAGCCTACCCGCTGAGAGCCACGGTCCGGACGGCGTGTGTCCATAGCCGACGCATTGAGCGATCTGGCCGCTCTGGAAGAGATCATTTTGGGCCGAGCATCGGGCAGTGCCTAAAGAGTTAGGCAAGCTACGGCAGTGCTACCAGCATGCCCCCTGCCCCGCAAGGGGACGAAGGCAAGCCCCTGGTGTCGACTCCGGCTGCTGACGCTGGACGTGTCGGAAGACTGGCCCCGCCTGACGCTTGCCGACCGCTATCGGGATCTTTTGGGTCAGCGTCTCGTGCCACCGACCAACAACATCAGTGAGCAACAGATCGGTCTGAACATCAAAGAGCGTACCAGACGATACGCGGGTGCAAGAGCATGAAGAGTGTCTGTTGCCTGCCCCTCTTGACGGCACACCTGTGGGAGAATCATGGTTCGGCCTGCTTGGCGCGCTTGCTGGCTGCCTGAGTCCTCGGATGGTGCGGGCTTTCCTAGCCGCAGCATGACTTTCGTGAAAAGACCAACCAATCCATGAACGGTCACCGTCAATCGTCAATCCGCTGCACGTCAATCGTGACTGTTCGCTTTCTGGTTGAAAACAGGGTATACTGAAGGCAGATTACCATTAAGAGGACACACTCCCATCAGACTACGCCTTCAGATGCCCATTGTTGACACGGATCCATCCAACAGACCACCTGATCGTTGCCCGCGTGAGTTCCCGTGCTCAGGAACCACATTTCGCCGCTTTGGCAAGCCGAAGAAGCGTGTCCACGACCTGCACGTGCACCAAGTCCACGCTCAGCGCTGGGAGTGTACCACCTGTGGCTACGTCTTTCGTGTCTATCCACGGGGTGTGACCCACCGCCAGCAGAGTCTGCGCCTGCAAGCCATGAGTGCCTACTACTGGGTGCTCGGGATGAGCCTGGGGGCAGTCACCGATGCCCTGGCAGCTCAGGGCTGTCTACTTGGGCGGACGACCGTCCATGACAATCTACGGCAGACAGGGACGGCGGCGCGGCGCAAACTGCGGAAGCGGCTGCGCAGCAAGATGAAAGTGCGGGTGGTGGCCATGGACTTCACGCACGTGACAGAGCAGGGTAAGAACACGGTTGTCATGCAAGCCACCGATGCTGGCACGGGCATGATCCTCGAGATCACCCCCTTGCATGCGGAGGATGAGCACACGGTTACCCGCTACGTGCAGCGGATAGCCAAGCTGACGGGCTGCGAGGTCATCGTCACTGATGACGCTGATACGTTCAAGACCGCTGCCGATGCCGCCGACGTGCAACAGCAGGTGTGCCAACAGCACGTCGTGCCGAATACCCTCACGTTGTTGAGTGAGATTGTCGATCAGATAGAGAATCTATCGCCCCACCTGGCGAGTCCTCAGGGTCTATCGGTGGAGCAGGCCTTCGACGACATTGCGCTGCTGGAGGAGGCCATTCTCGCTCGCGCGTCGGGTAGCCAGCGGCATCTCGATGAACTGTGTCGGCGCTATCAGGATGCTCCCGTGCCGAAGAGAGGTCTGAAGGCAAGTCCCTGGTATCGCTTGCGCTTGCTCACCTTGGATCTGGCAGAAGACTGGCCCCGCCTGACTCTGACTGACCGCTACCGCGACGAGAAGGGGAACCGGTTGGTGCCAGCGACAAACAATGTGAGCGAACGCGGTATCGGCCTGAACATCAAGGAGCGCTATCGCACCATGCGTGGCTACAAGAGCACGACGAGCCTGCGCTGCATCCCGGCACTGACGGCGTATCTGCGGGAGCAGCACGGCGCAGAGTGCTTGAGCGGCCTCCTGCTTGCCTGATCCAGGTCATGGAATCCCAGACTCCCTGCGGGACCATGACTTTGCGCAACAGGCCAACCAATTTCCGAACAGTCAC
>CAYOEZ010000284.1:0-5128 GCA_964402955.1 uncultured Ktedonobacterales bacterium
GCCTTCCCAATCTGTGTAGTAAGGCGCTCCCTTGCGCCGTCCAGGCGGCAAGACAGCCCCCATTCTGGCGCGGAATAGACCGCGCCCTACACGATCAAAAGGATGACGCTCACCCGTGAGTACCTGCAGTGGAAATACAAAGGGGGCAGGTCTTAATGACCTGCCCCGGTGTTCAATTGCTGCTTACTGTTTGGGTGGTGCGTGGCGCTTTTCCCATGCCGCGCGCAGGCTGGCGAGCACGCCGTACGGCACGGGGGGTTGGCCGAGAACAGAGTTGGCGGCGATGCCTTCGCCGTGGAAATCGCTGCCGCCGCTGGTCGCCAGGCCGTATTTCCGGGCAATTGTCTCCAGTAAGCCGACCTGTTGCGTCGTGTAGCCGGTGTAGTAGCACTCGATGCCGCCCAGGCCTGCTGCCGCCAATTCCGGAATCATGGGCACAGAGCCGATCCCTTCCAGGGGGTGCGCGAGCACAGGCATGCCTCCCACACGCAGCAGAAGCTTCACGGCTTCGACCGGCGTGAGCTTGTAGCGTTCGACATAGGCCGGGCCATTGCGGGAGATATAGCGATCGAAAGCTGTTTTGATATCGGGAACGTAGCCCGCCTCGACTAGCGCTTTGGCCACGTGGGGCCGGCCAACGGCGCCGACGCCGGCGAACGATTGCACGCGCTGCCATTGCAGGGGCATACCCAGAACCTGTAGCTTCTCGACCATCCTGCGGGCGCGTCCCAGCCGTGCTTCGCGCAACATACTCAACAGCGCCTGGAATTGGGCGTCATGATAGTCCATGAAATAGCCCAGGACATGAATCTCACTCTCGGCAACATCGGTCGACATCTCGATACCGGTGATCACCTCGACGCCAAGCTCGCGGCCGGCCGCCAATGCGTCATCGAGGCTATCGGTGCTGTCATGATCGCTGATGGCCAGGGCTGCCAGCCCCTTGCTGCGCGCCAACTCCACCAGTGCGCGCGCTGAGAGTGATCCATCCGACGCTGTCGTATGGGTGTGCAGGTCAACGTACAAGTTTTACCCCTCGTGTGGCACTTTGCTGCGGAACACCGGTGCAAAGGGGGCGTTGGGGTCGCGCGGCTCAACGATGAGTTTGATGGCCGTGCGTTCCTCCCCTTCAATTTGCACGTCCACGAACATGGGGATACAGATAACATCAATGCTATCCTGTCCCAGATAGCCCCTGGCGACAGCAACGGCTTTGATGGCCTGATTGACCGCGTCTGCACCGATAGCTTGCACTTCAGCTCGTCTGTTCTCGCGAACCGAGCCGGCTATTGCCCCTGCAACGGCGGTCGGGCGGGAATGGGCTGACACCTTGAGGATTGCCATTTGATGTTGCCTCCTTGTCGCTGCGCCAAGCGGTGCGAGAGTGTATCTCTCCGCGCCGGCTGGCTCCCAAGACGATGTGCAATGGCTAGTCCCTAATCTTCTACTAAGCGATCGATCCGTCTGATGCTATGTGCTCGCCCGGTGTCATCAATCTCTATTAGGACTGAGTTAAAGGCAACAGGCCCATCGCCCACTTCGAAGCGGGCGGGCATCTGTGTCAGGAAGTGGCCCACGATCGGCTCGATACGGTCACCGAGAATGGAATTGTACGGCCCCACCATGCCGACATCTGTCACGTAGGCAGTGCCGTGACGCAAAAGACGAGCGTCAGCCGTGGGCACATGAGTGTGTGTTCCAACGACCGCGCTGGCGCGGCCGTCTAGAAACCAGCCCATGGCTAGCTTTTCGCTCGTCGTCTCCGCATGGAAGTCAACAACAACAACGGTGGGAAGGGTTGCAAAATCGCGAAAGAGGCGGTCAATGCGCTGGAAGGGCGAGTCCAGATCCATCAGGTTGACGCGCCCGCAGATATTGACCACCAACACCTGCCTGCCGCCGGCGACATGGACAACCGTGTGCCCCCGTCCGGGTACGCCTGCGGGATAGTTCAGCGGGCGCAGCACCGGCACATCACGATCCAGATACGCGATGATCTCCTTCTGGTGGAAGATGTGGTTGCCGGATGTGATGACATCCACACCGTAGCCCATCAGTTCTTCGGCGGTTTCAGGCGTCAGCCCACGCCCGCCGGCGCTGTTTTCCCCGTTGGCTACGACCAGGTCGATCTGTTCCTGGCGGCGCAACTCCGGCAAGACCGAGCCAACAGCGCGCCGGCCAGGACGTCCAACAACATCACCGATCATCAGGATGCGCATGTTCGCGGCCCATCACTTTGCATAGTCAACGGCCCGCATTTCTCGCACAACCGTCACTCGGATTTGGCCCGGGTATTCCAGATTTTCTTCGACTTTCTTGGCGATGTCACGCGCCAGGCGGATCGCCGCCAGGTCGTCGATTTCTTCCGGCTTCACCAGGATGCGAATCTCGCGCCCGGCCTGGATGGCAAAGGACTTCTCGACGCCGGCGAAGGAATTGGCGATGTTTTCCAGCGCTTCCAAACGCTTGACGTAGGACTCGAGCGTCTCACGGCGTGCGCCGGGGCGTGCGCCAGAGATGGCGTCGGCTGCCTGGACTATGATCGCTTCCAAAGACTGCGGAGCATCCGCCTCGTTGTGATGTGAGGCGATAGCGAGCACGACTTTGGGCGATTCACCATAGCGCTTGGCTAGGTCGGCGCCGATTGTGGCATGTGGCCCTTCGACCTCATGGTCAGCAGCCTTGCCGACGTCATGCAGCAAACCGGCGCGCTTGACAAGCTTAACATCTGCGCCCATCTCGGCGGCGATCATGGCGCCCAGGTTCGCTGTTTCGATGCTATTGGCGAGCACATTCTGCCCGTAGCTCGTGCGGTAGCGCAACCGGCCCAGCAGCCTGACCAACTCCGGGTGCATGCCGTGGATGCCAAGCTTGTAGCAGGCCTGTTCGCCCTCTTCTTTGATCGTTTCTTCGACTTCGAGCCTGGCTTTGGCGACGACTTCCTCGATGCGCCCGGGTTGGATACGGCCATCGAAGATCAGCTTGGTCAATGCCACGCGGGCGATTTCACGCCGCACCGTGTCGAAGCAAGACAGGATGACCGCCTCAGGCGTGTCGTCGACGATAAGATCAACGCCGGTGGCCTGTTCGAGCGCACGAATATTGCGCCCTTCACGGCCAATGATACGGCCTTTCATTTCATCGTTGGGCAGGGGAACAACGGAAACGGTCGTCTCAGCAACCTGCTCGCTGGCATAGCGCTGGATGGCCATCGCCATGATGTCGCGCGCGCGCCGCTCGCCTTCTTCACGCGCCTCAAGCTCGATCTGGCGGATGCGACGAGACGCATCCTCACGTACTTCATCTTCAATCGACTTGAGGAGCAACTCGCGCGCTTCAGGGATGCTCAACTGGCCAATTCGCTCCAGTTCCTTGATCTGCTCTTTCTTGGCGTTGTCTAGCTCTGCCCTGATTGCCTCCTGCTCTTTTTCCCTGGTCTGGATGGTGCGTTCACGACGTTCGAGTGTTTCGATCTTGCGGTCGAGGTTCTCTTCTTTTTGCTGTAAGCGACGTTCCTGTCGTTGAACCTCTGCTCGTCGTTCACGGTGCTCCGCTTCTATCTGCGCTCTGACCTTGAGTGATTCGTCTTTTGCCTCAAGGAGTTGCTCCTTGTTCTTGTTCTGCGCTTCTTCCAGCATCCGTGTTGCATCTTCGTGGACGGCTTTGATCTCTGCCGCAGCCTTTTTTATCTGCGCGCTGGTTCCGGCGCCATAGGCGACGGCCGCTGCCACGATAATGGCAATGAGCGCCACGATAATGGCCATGATGGGTAGGACAGTTTCCATTTTTTAACCCTTTCGCTATGATAGAGCAGGGCATGTCGTAGATATGCCATTCACTATAGCGGGTTTATAAGGCGATGTCAAGTATTTCTTGTCAATCGACTCGAATGACAGTGTGGATTGGGACTCGAACTGCATGCATCGATGCACATGGATCGCAAACGGGCATAACAGCAACTGTGTTAGCTATCGTCTGAATTCTCGCTGTCCCGTTCGCGCCACATGCGGTCAACCGTTGTACGCGCTGTGTCGTAGGCGAAGCCTCGCCGCTGCAGAAACGAAAGCAACTTGCGCCGGAAGGCGTCACGGTCAGCGCTCGTGAGTGAGCGCACCTTCTTCTGAGCGGCGCGATAGGCAGCCTCGCTATCGTCGCCGCAGATGCTTGCAGCGATGGTACTATCGTCTATACCCTTGCTGCGCAGCTCGGACCGTAGCGCCCGAACGCTGCGCGGGCTGAATGTTTCCCGATTCTCCACCCAAAAGTGTGCGAACGCCTGGTCATCGATCAACTTGCCGTCGCGCAGGCGAGCAAGCACTCGCTCGCTTGTGTTGGGGGGAACCTTGCGCCGGTAAAGATAGCGGCGTACTTCGTCTTCGCTGCGTGGCCGGTAGGAGAGAAAGTTCAGCGTGGCGTCGTACGTCTTTTGCCATGTGTCCTCGGCAACCAGGTCGGCAATGCGCTGGTCCGAGAGGGCCATTCCTCGTTTGAGATTGGCCTCCGTTGCCACCTCCATACTCAAGGCAAAGGCATATGTCCCGTCCAGGAAGACATTAACCCGCCGGGGATTGCGTGCTTGGACCTCAATGACGCTAATCGTTCCTGCCATAAATGCATGAGACCACGCGGGAGAACGCTCATGCGCGGTGGTGTGGCGGTGCACGAGCAGCCTCTGTTCGTGTAGCGGTGTGGCCGCTGCAGACTAAACAAAAAGACAGCCGGAAAGCGGCTGTCTTATCTTTGCTGCACGTGTCCTGTCGAGCAGCCTCTGAGGACGTGAACCCTGTGGCTTGACGGAAACGGGAAACACAACATCAGACCGTATCATACTTGGAACACGGTCAGATCCCCCATTCCCAGGCAGAAGACTCGGCACGTACGACTTGTGACAAGATGGTCCGTACCGGTCATGTCACGCAATATGAATCGAGCCGACAATTCAGCAAGCTCAGGTCGCAAGAAGGTGTTCGCTTCCGTGTTGCACACGCACAGAAAAAACAGACAGCAGTGAAGGTAAACTTCACCACTGTCATTATAACATGCCATACGCTGCCCGTCAAATAGACGCTAGCCGGCGGTAGTGTCAACATTTGTGTGTAAGTTCTGCGATCGGCTTATCCTGCCACTT
>CAYOEZ010000285.1:0-5100 GCA_964402955.1 uncultured Ktedonobacterales bacterium
CCTGCTTGACGCTTTGCCTGCGCTGTGTTATTCTCCACGCCGGAGAGCCAACCTGGTTGCTGGAGGTAACAATATGGCGAATGTGAAGGCAAACGGCATATGTATCCACTACGAACGCACAGGCGGCAACAGACCGCCGCTGCTGCTGTGCCACGGTATTACCGATACGGGTGGATGCTGGCCCCGGGTCGCAGCAGCGCTCAAGAAGGACTTTGATCTGATCATGCTCGACGCACGCGGGCATGGCTTGTCGGAGGCGCCCAAATCCGGCTATTGCCTAGACGTGATGGCCGACGACGTCGCTGGTGTGATCACTGCTCTCGGGCTGCAAAGGCCGGGTATCATCGGCCACTCGATGGGCGCCATGACGGCCGCCGTAACCGCCGCACACTATCCAAACCTCGTGCGCTGCGTCGTTCTTGAGGATCCACCATGGACATTCCCCCCGCAATCGGCCGCTGACTGGGCCACGCAACTTGACCACATACGCGCCGATGCGCTGATCCGTAAGGACATGACGACGGACGAGATGGTTGAGTACTCCGTCTGTATCAACCCCGGCATGAATCGCTGGGACAGGAGCGAGTTTGATCCCTGGGGCGAGGCCAAGCGGCTTGTCAGCGAGCAGGTGATGGAAGGCTTGCGCTCCGACCTGCCGCAGTGGCAGGACACGGTGCGGCGCATTGCCTGTCCCACGCTTCTGATCACTGCTGATCCCGCCAAAGGCGGCGCCGTGACGCCGGCCGCCGTCCAGCGCGTCTCGGCTCTCAACCCGAAGATGCGGATCGTCAATATTGCGGAGGCCGGGCACAACGTCCGGCGTGAGGCCTTCGAGAAGTACATGGAGGCGGTCACCACTTTTCTTGCCAGCGTTCCCAAGTAGACATGTGCTTTGCGTAGACCACCGAGGTGTTTGGAGACCTCGGTGGTCTACGTGCTGGAGATCGGAACTCTGAAGTCATTGACCACAGGAGTATGAATGCTCTATCGTTCCCTCGACCCCCGCCGCACGCTTGAGGCATTGCGCCAGCCGTCGTTCCGCTGGTGGCTGGTCGAGCGTATGGTGGGCGCCGAAACGTGGGCTATGAGAGCGGTGGCGCGCGGCTGGCTGGTTTACAATCTCACAGGGTCGGTGCTGGCGCTGGCCTCGGTCGAAGCAGTGCGCGCCGTCGTCGGCATTGTGGTGTCGCCGCTGGCAGGCGTCATCTGCGACCGCGTCGAGAAACGGCTGGTCATGCTCTTCGCCCGCACGTGCCTGATCTTTACCAACCTCGCTCTGGCTATCCTCATTTTTGCCGGTGTGCTCGACCTCTGGCATATCGTTGTCGCTACCATTGTTGAGGGCATCGTCTACTCGCTGATGGAGCCGGCGTTGCAAAGCATCGTGCCGGAACTGGTGAGCCGGGAGATGTTGCTCAGCGCCACGTCCACGATGTTTGTCGTTGAGGGCGTGCTCAACATCGTGGGCGCCGCAGCCGCCGGCCTGGTCATCCAGGCGTTTGGCGTCGGCTGGGTTTTTCTCAGCAACGCGCCCATGTTTGCCCTGGCTTCATTTTCGCTGTGGAAAATGCCCAAAGGCCGGGTGGCTGCCCGCGGCGTTAGCTCGATGCGCTCCGAGATGATGGCAGGGCTGCGCTATCTGAGCGCCAGCCCGGTGTTGATCGTGCTTGTCTCACTTGCCTTCGCCCGCGTGCTCTTTATCCAGCCCTTCAGCTCCTTTCTGGCCGCCTTCTCGCGCAACGACCTCGGCTTCGACGCCGCCGGGCTGGGGTTGTTGACCTCGGCCGCCGGCATCGGCGCGCTCGTCAGCTCACTGATTATTGCCTCGATGGGCGATCCCAAAAACAAAGGGAGACTGCTGCTGACCACTGGTGTTGCCGCAGCAGGTTCGATCGCCCTGCTCATGATTGTGCGCGCCAGCCCGTGGCCGTTTGTCTTTGTTGTCATGGGCGGCGTCTTCGCCAATGCCGCCGACGTGTTCACGCGCACGCTGATGCAAACAAACTGCGACCCCGGCTATCGCGCGCGCGTGGTGAGCGTGGCGAGCATCCTCAGCCATCTGGTGACCCTGTCGGTCATCCCTGCCGGTATGCTGGCCGATATCCATGGCGTACCGCTCATTGTCGGTGGCCTGGCGCTGCTGGTCATCGTAGCGCATCTTGCCGCGGCGATCTGGTCGCCGAGCATCCGTAAGCTGAATTAAGTTCGCGTGTGGGCCGATGCACTGGACATCGGGAGGGATAGATATGATAATGTCGGAACAACTCTACGAGCGTGCGCAGCGGGTCTTGCCGGGCGGCGCAACCGCTGCCGCGCGCATCAACAAGGCCTTCGGCCATCCAATTTACATGGCAAAGGGTAAGGGTAGCAGGCTCTTCGATGTGGACGGCCACGAGTACATAGACATGTGCACGTCAATGGGCGCCTCTTTGCTTGGCCACGGCCATCCGGCTGTGTGCGAGGCTCTGGCCAGGGCGGCCGAGCTGGGCATCATGTGTTCGTCCGAGAATGTGCACCAGATCGAGCTGGCCGAGAAGATCAGCGCCGCGATTCCCTGCGCCGAAATGGTGCGCTTCACCCTGTCGGGCACTGAAACGACCTGGTATGCCGTGCGCCTGGCGCGCAGCATCAGCGGGCGGCGCAAGGTGGTCAAGTTCGAGGGCCATTTCCACGGTTACAACGACTATTTGCAATACAACTTCTGGCCGCCCAAAGGCAAGGGCTGGCCGGCAATCTACCAGGAAGCGCCTGGTCTGCCCGGCGCAGAGCAGTTTGTCACTGTTCTGCCGTTCAACGATCCGCTCATTCTTGAACAAACGCTCACGGAACACAAGGATGAGATCGCCTGTGTCATTCTTGAGCCGCTCAACTACAATTCGGGGGGCATCGTCCCGCTGCCCGGCTACTTGCAGACCCTGCGCGCCCTGACCGAGAAACTCGGCATCCTGCTCATCTTCGACGAAATCCTTTCCGGCTTCCGCACCGGCCCGGGCTGCATGCAAGCCTACTTCGGCGTCACGCCCGATCTCTGCACCCTGGGCAAGGCCCTGGGCGGCGGCGTGCCCCTCTCAGCCTTTGCCGGCAAACGCGAGTTTATGAGCCATATTGCGCCGTCCGGGCGCTCTATGCACTCCGGCACCTACAACGCCAACTTGGTCAATATCCTGCCCGGTCTTGCCTTCATGGACGAGATTGCCCGGCCCGATTTCTACCCTGCGTTCCTGGCGCGCTGCGAGCGGCTCTATGCCGGCATGAATGCGGCATTCACGAAGGGCTGGCTGCGGGCGCGTGTGCAGGGCACGGGGGCGCGCTTCAACATCCTCTTTGGCGACGCCGCTGAGGGTCCCTTTACCAGCTACAGCGACGCTTTGCGACAGGATGGCGAACTGGCGACGCGCTTCTACCGGGCCTGCACCGAGCGTGGCGTCTACTTCCACCCGGCCTGGCACCACGGCATGTCGGCAGCGCACAGCGCTGCCGACGTCGATCAGATTATTCAGGTCGTGACCGATGCGGCCCAGGCGATGAGCTGAGGGATCAACTATGCGTGTAGCGGTTGTGCAGTGTGTGCATGAGTCAAACTCATTCTCGCCGGTTGCGACGACGCTCGATGATTACATCCTCTACGATTTTGTCGAGGGCAAGCTCAGCCCGCACGAGGCGCTCGGTCAGAACTCGGAGATGGCCGGTTTCATCGATGAGCTACGCGGTCGAGATGTGGAGGTCGTACCTCTGCTTGGCGGCGGAGCGCGTTCGGGGGGCAACATGACGGGCGGGGCTGTTGATGGCCTGCGCCAGCGTCTGCTGAGCTATCTGCGCCGCGCCGGAGCAGTGGATGGCGTGTACCTGGCGCTGCACGGCTCGACCGTCGGCGACGGGCATCTCGATGTCACGGGAGAGATTCTCGCCGACGCCCGCGCTATCTTTGGCCCGCACATACCGATTGTCTGCTCGCTCGATTTCCATGCCAACGTGACGCCGGCCATGGCCGCCAACTGCGACGCCATCACGGCCTACCGCACGTTTCCGCACGTGGACTATGCTGCCACGGGGGCGCGGGCGGCCCGTCTTTTGCTGCGAGCGCTTCGGCCTAGTGTGAAACTACGCAATGTGCTCGTGCGCCTGCCCATGATCTTGCCCGCCGAGGTCACGGCGACGACGGATGAACCGATGGCCTGGCTGATGGCGCGCCTGGATGTGCTGGACAAGACGCCGGGTATTGCCGGATCGTCTCTGCTCAATGTTCAGCCCTGGCTGGATGTTGAGGAGCTGGGCAACAGCATTGTGGCGGTGGCAGACGGCGACCCGGCGACGGCAGAGCGCGCGGCTCGGGCATTGGCGCAGGATTTCTGGAATCTCCGCCATGCGTTCGTGGCTGATCTGGTGGCGCCGGCTGAGGCAGTGCGGCGGGCATTCGCCGCGACAGGGCCGGTGGTGCTGAGCGATTCGGCTGATGCGACCACGTCGGGAGCAACGGGGGATTCGACGGCGATCCTCGATGAAATGGTCAGGCAGAACGTGCCGGGGCCGTGTCTGGTCACGGTGGTTGATGCTGAGGTAGCGGCACAAGCGCATGCTGCGGGCGTCGGCGCCATGCTGGATGTGACGATCGGCGGCAAGTATGACACGCTGCGCTATAAGCCGCTGCGCCTGCACGTCGTGGTTGAGTCGCTCTCGGATGGCTTCTTCATCGGCAAGAGTCCCATGGGCGCCGGCCAGCGCTTCTTCATGGGCCCGACGGCGGTGCTGCGCGTGGGCGGCGTCTACATTGTCGCCATGACGCGCCCCGAGGCGAACCGCGATCCCGAACTCTATCGCTCGCAGGGGTTGGATCCAGCCACAGCGCGCTTGGTGGTGGTCAAGTCGCCGACCGGCTACCGCGCCGGCTACAAGGGCATCGCGCGTGAGATGATCACCGTCGACGGCCCCGGCTCAACCACCGCCCGCCTGACTGCTATCCCCTTCACCCGCCTGAGCCGGCCGTTGTACCCGCTGGATGAAGAAGGCCACGTATTTGGCCACGGATAAACACGGATGAACCCGATGGTGTTGAACAATGGCGTTTTGGTGCGTAGCATAGCCCCTCGTGGGCGTCGAAAG
>CAYOEZ010000286.1:0-5071 GCA_964402955.1 uncultured Ktedonobacterales bacterium
GCTGTGCTATACTCCGCGCACCGTAACAGGCCCGGATAGCGCCGGGCTAACACAGCGCCGCATTGGGAGAAAACAAATGACCTCAGATTCCGCCACCCTGAAGAAGCAAGCGATCGCCGCCGTGGATGCCATCAGCGACGAACTGATCCGCGTCAGCACGACCATTCACGCCAATCCGGAGACATCATTCAAGGAGTTCAAGTCGGCTGCGCTCCTATGCGACACGCTCGATGCGCACGGATTCGCCGTTGAGCGCGGCCTGGGCGGCATGGACACGGCGTTCCGGGCCGTCGCGGCCGGCGCCAGGAACGGGCCGACCATTGCCCTCCTTGCAGAGTACGATGCCTTGCCCGAAATGGGACACGCCTGTGGTCACAACATCATTGCCACGGCAGCCGTTGGCGCGGGCATCGCCGTGCGCAGTCTGCTCAAGGATCTGCCTGGCCGCGTCGAGGTGATCGGCACACCCGCTGAGGAAGGCGGCGGCGGCAAGGTCATACTGGTCAAAGCGGGGGTCTTCAACAACGTCGATGCGGCGATGATGGTCCACCCGTCCAGTTGGACGATGGTCTCACGCGGCTCGTTGGCGTTCTTCCACCTCGATGTCGAGTTCAAAGGCAAGGCGTCGCACGCTGCGGCCTCTCCCGAAGCGGGCATCAATGCACTCGAGGCGGTCATCCAGACCTTCAACAACATCAACGGGATACGCCTGCATCTGCGCTCCGACGCGCGCGTGCACGGCATCATCACGCATGGCGGGGTGGCGGTCAATATTATCCCTGAGCACGCCGCGGCGTCATTCAGCGTGCGCGCCGCCAGCCAGGAATACGCCAATGAAGTACTGCAGCGTGTGCTTGCCTGCGCCGAAGCCGCCGCCATCGCTACGGGCGCCAAGCTGGAGTACACGGTGACGCCAGGCTACGCAGCCATCACGCCCAATCTGACGATGGCGCGCCTCTTCGCGGAGAATTGGCGCAGCATCGGCGTTGAGGTTCACGATCCGCGTCCCAACGAACGCATGGGGTCGACCGATTTTGGCGATGTCTCACAGGTTACTCCGGGCATCCATCCCTACATCGCCATCGCGCCCGACGGCACTCCTGGCCACAGCATCGAGATTCGCGCCGCGTCGGTCTCGCCCGCCGGGCACAAGGGCATGCTGGATTCGGCCAAGTCGTTGGCAATGACTACGATCGATCTTCTCAACGAACCGGCGCTGATGCTGGAGGTCAAGCAGGAATTCGCCCGGGTCGTCGGAGCGAACAAATAGCAGATAGAGCGAAGACCTCCGAGGTTTGGCAAACCTCGGAGGTCTTTTCGCTATCTCAACACCGGCCCGGCCTATGCCAGAAGCCACGCTTCCCGCCCGGGATAGCCGACGGGCAGCGCGGCAAACGCAGTCGCGTCAAAGCGGGCGTTGAAGCACAGACCACGCGGCGCCAGTTCAGCCAGCAGCGCCTCCGCCTCGTTCACATCCGGGAAGTTGGCATCGAGAATCAGCGGCTTATGCTGCTGGATGAGGTGGTACATGCTCACCTCGTAGGGACGGCGCTGCGCCGTCGGATAAGGATCGACGACGACCTCGATCGCGGATAGCTCAGGAACCTGCACAAGCAGGGGCGCCACGTGCAGCCCGGGGTTGTGCAGATGCAAGACGGAGAACGGACAACTGCGTATGACCTCAATATCGTACGGCAGAATCTGTTTTTCATAGATACGCGGGGAGAGCAGTGTGGAATGGTCGGCCTGCGTGCGCACCACCGGCCCCGGCGCCCAGATCGAGTAGCCACTCATGAATCCGCCTGCGAAGGGCTTAACGATCTTGTTTCCGGCCTCGATGATAGCCAGATTGGCGTCGGTGCAGACACGCATCAGGCGCTGGCACAGTTCAGGCTCATCGAGCCAGGCCAGACACGCTTCCTTGACCCCCAGAACGGCGGCGACAAGGTCGCACGTACCGCGGAAGAGCGAGTTGGCCGTCAGGGGAAAGCGTGGCGCAATACGTTGCTGCAACTTCTTCAGAAACTCACGATAAACCTCGAGCCACGGATTGTGCTCGAAGCTGGCGCCGCGGCGAATAACATCCTCGACGTCACCCTCGTACTTCTCGCTCCAAATCTGCCCATCGGTCATCTTGATCGGGCAGCCCAGGATCGCCTCGAGCCAGGGGAACTTGACCGGGGCATGGCAGATGGGCATCTGGTCGCCCAGGCCGGCGACGATGACAAACTGCCCCTGAGCAGGCAGCGAGGAATCAACGCGCCCGGCGTCCCACGCTTCGGCCTCGGCCACCATGGCGGCAGGGTCAACCATGTCCGGCGTCAGCCGCTCGGTGCGCGTGAGCGCGCTGCCGTCAGCCTGCCGTAAATGAACCGGCGCAGAGGCGGCAAACAACCCGGCCGAACGCAACAGACTGTCGTCATCTCTCCGCCAGAAGCGCTTGTGCCGCGCCAGAAGCTGCTGAAATCGCTCATCACTAGCTGCCACACGGGTTGGCCCCTGCGCCATGTTCCCCCTCCCCAGCTCTCAGAATTCCACATTCGACACACAGTACCCGGCCTCAGCACTCGGAACTGCCTTCTCAGCACTCGCTGTGCCCACAGCTATAGCATTTGTGGCAGCCTTCGGTATAGATGAATGTGGCCTGCCCGCAGTTGGGGCACAGATCGCCAAATTGCGTTGTCTCCAACATCGGCAGCGATGGCTGTTCCGCCACCTTGTCGCGATCTTGCGCCGTGCCCAGGTACTCGGATAGCACTTGACCCAAACCATCCGGCAGCGAGCGCACGCGTTGCTTGCCAAAGCCCAACTGGTGCGATCCACCAATGCCCAGGAGTTGATCCACCACCTGCGCCAGACGTTGCTTCTCCGTCAGATCAGACGGCAGGCGCAGGCAAAGTGAAATCAGCCGCCCCAACGCTTCTGCCAGCCCGGCCGTATCGCTGCCAGCTTTGCCGACGGTGACAAACAGCTCAAACGGCTGCCCTTCCTCATCCTCGTTGACCGTGATATAGGCCGCGCCGAGGGGAGTAACCTTGCGATAGGTCATCCCCCGCAGCGACTCGGGCCGGGGCTTGCGCGGGCGATTCGGCTGGCTCGCCGGCTCCGTCGCCTGCCGGGCGCTGGCTCTATCAGCCGTACCCACGTGCAGAACTTGCTCCGACTTGCAGCCATCACGATAGACGGTGATGCCCAGGCAACCCAGATCGTAGGCCAGGAGATAGGCTGCGGCGACATCGTCCTCCGTCGCATCGTGGGTCAGGTTGATTGTCTTGCTCACGCCGTTGTCGGTGTATTTCTGGAAAGCAGCCTGGATGCGCACGTGCCATTCGGGCGCAACCTCGTGCGCGGTCACGAAGGTACGTTGCACATCGTCGGGCAGCGCGGTCATGCCACGCACCATACCACGCGTGCTCACCTCGTCCATAATCTCCTCGCTCCAGAAGCCGCGCTCGCGCGCTACCTGCTCGAAGATGGGGTTGACGAAGGTCAGATGGCGATCCTCAACGTTGTGGCTATAGGCGAGGGCAAACAGCGGCTCGATGCCGGAGGAGGCATTGGCGATAATACTGATCGTGCCGGTCGGAGCGATCGTCGTCACCGTGGCATTGCGCAACGGCTTCCCCTCGCGGTAGATCGAGTGCGGCCAGTTGGGGAACGGGCCGCGCTCTTCGGCCAGCCTGGCGTCAGCCTCGTGGCCTGCCTTGCTGATGAACGACATCACGCGTTCTGCAACCTTAACAGCATCGTCACTGTCGTAAGCGATGCCAAGCTTGAACAGCAAGTCAGCCCAGCCCATGACGCCCAGACCGATGCGCCGGTTGCCTTCAACAGCCTGCTTGATCTCCGGCAGCGGATACGGGTTGACCTCGATCACATCGTCGAGAAAACGCACGGCAACCTGGATGGCGTTCTCCATGCCAGCCCAATCGATGGGCAGATCGCCGTTTGCGCCGTGCCCGTTATGTTTGACAGGCACGACGAACTTCGCCAGGTTCAGCGAGCCAAGATTGCAGGCTTCATTGGGCAGCAGCGGCTGCTCTCCGCACGGATTGGTGGCTTCGATTTGGCCGAGTTCCGGCGTCGGATTGGCAGGGCTGTGGTTGATCCGGTCAATAAAAACAAATCCCGGATCGCCCGCTGTCCAGGCCGCCTGAACGATGCGATTGTAGACATCGCGCGCCCGCAGCTTGCTGACTGTCTGTCCGGTATGCGGCGCAATCAAATCGTACTCACCGTCATCCTTGACAGCCTGCATGAAGAGGTCAGTCGCAGCGACAGAGATGTTGAAATTGGCGATGCCGCCATCCAGCTTACACTCGATGAACTCCAGGATGTCTGGATGATCGACACGCAAAATGCCCATGTTGGCGCCGCGCCGGTTGCCGCCCTGCTTGACGGCCTCGGTCGCCTGGTTGAAGACGCGCAGAAACGAGACCGGACCCGATGCGCGCCCACCCGATGAGCGCACCAGGCTGTCGCGCTGGCGCAAGCGCGAGAACGCGAAGCCCGTTCCGCCGCCACTCTGGTGAATGATGGCAGCGCGCTTGACCGCTTCGAAGATATCGATCATGGAATCGCCAACCGGCAAGACATAGCAGGCCGAGTATTGCAGACCCGAGCCGCGACCGGCGTTCATGAGCGTCGGCGAATTCGGTAGAAAGAGACAGGCAACCATCACATCATAAAACTTGCGCGCCCAGGCTAGCACGGTGGCCTCATCGGCGCCCCAGTGCTTCTCAGCCAGGGCAATGGCATAGGCAACGCGCCAGCACATCTCCTCTGGCGTTTCGCTGTTGCCCTGCGTACCCTTGGCCAGGTAGCGCTCACGCAGAACTCGCAGTGCCGTGGCGGTCCATGTTCCGGGCTGCAGGTCCTGTGGCATACCGATCGTCTTTGCCTTCTCTGCTTCCGCGTCGCTCATCAGAACACCCCTTCGTCAATTCGGATCCTTGTCAGGTTTGCCAACCAGATGAACCCGAGGCAATCGTGCGTGCACAGCGTTGTAGAGTTTCTTGTCCAATGTCCACATGTCAGCGTCGTCCATCTCGGCAACAGCAAGGTAGTGCGC
>CAYOEZ010000287.1:0-5019 GCA_964402955.1 uncultured Ktedonobacterales bacterium
CGACCTCAGAGTTCCGATCTCTCCGAAGAGATCGGAACTCTAGCACGGCCATTTTCATATCAGACACTGAGGGCACGGAGTTCGTTCGCCGTGTTCTCTGTGCCGAGCTTGAAAATGCGGCGGGTGTGACAGCTCCGCTGACCGTTTTCATCCTTCGTTGTGGCGACAACGACATGACAACTCCGTGGTTTTCAGGGTGGTAGCCTCATGATTGTCGAGTTGCGCGACATCCACAAGTCGTTTGGCTCGCTGCGAGCAAATGATGGCGTTTCGCTGACCTTCAGCGGTGGGCGCATCTGTGGCCTGCTGGGCGAAAACGGCGCGGGCAAGACGACGCTGATGAAGATGCTCTCCGGTTTCCTCAGCGCTGACAGGGGACAGATCATCCTGGACGGAAGCGTTGTGCGCGTGGCCACGCCGTCCGACGCGATCCACCTCGGGGTTGGTATGCTCCATCAGGATCCGCTTGACTTCGTACCGCTCAAGGTGATCGACAATTTCCTGATGGGCAGGGGTCGCGGATTGGTGCACTCTCAGGCATACGCGCGTTGCGAGCTGGGAGAACTGTCATCCCGTTTCGGTTTCAGTTTCGACGCGGATGCCCCGCTAAGCCGTCTCACGGTTGGTGAGCGGCAGCAGCTCGAAATCCTGCGTCTCCTGGCCTCTGGCGTGCAGGTGCTTATCCTCGACGAGCCGACAACAGGTATTTCGGCCCCGCAAAAGGTGCGCCTGTTTGCCGCGCTGCGGCTTCTGGCCGAGCAGGGCAAGACGATCATCTTCGTCTCGCACAAGCTGGAAGACGTGCACGATCTGTGCTCTCACGTTGCCATTTTGCGCAAGGGCAGGGTGGTTGGCGAAGCCGAGGCGCCATTTAGCACCGATTGGCTTGTGCAGCACATGTTCGGGCAAGTTCTGACCGGCGGCGGCCGGCAATCCGTGCAGACCGGCGAGACGCTGCTCCAGCTTGATCGCTTCTGTGTTGCGGACTATCGTCTGAAGCTCGACCCTGTGTCGCTGACCGTGCAGGCGGGAGAAGTGATTGGCCTGGCGGGAATTGAGGGAAGCGGGCAACGTCTGCTCTTGCAAGGGTGCGCCGGTTTACTGCGGCCCGCGGCCGGGACGGTTCGCATCGATGGCGTCGATATGGCAGGCCATGCCTACCGGCAGTTTCGCGCTGCCGGCGTGGGCTACGTCCCTGCCGGGCGTTTGGATGAGGGCCTTGTGGCCGGACTGAGCGTCTCGGAACACGTGCTTCTGACGCAAAAGACGTCGTCGTTTCTTATTGACTGGACAGGGGCGCGCAAGAAGGCAGCGGAACGCATCAACTCTTTCAGCATTGTCGGCCAGCCGGAGACGGCGGTGGATGCGCTTTCCGGCGGCAACCAGCAGCGTGCTCTCCTGGCCCTCTTGCCGGCGCGCCTGCGTCTGCTTCTGCTGGAGCACCCCACGCGTGGCCTGGACATTGAATCCACGCGCTGGATGTGGAATCTGCTCCTGCAGCGGCGGCAGACGGGGACGGCGATCATGTTCACATCGGCTGACCTCGACGAGATTCTTGAGCGCAGCGATCGCATCCTGGTTTTCTCCGGCGGCAAGGTCGCCACGGCGTTGTGCACCGAGGAAACCAGCGTGCAGCAGCTCGGTGAGATGATTGGGGGCAAGGGCCTATGACGAGTCGTGGCTCGCTCTTGCGGTCTGTGCTCATGGCGGTGCTGCCCGTGGCTCTGGCGCTGGTCTTCACCACTGCGGTGCTGCTCGCGGTCAAGGCTGACCCGATTGCTGCCTATCGCAACATGCTGCAGGGCGCGTTTGGCAGCTCCAATAGACTGGCTGATGTGCTCATGTCGTGGGCGCCGCTGGTCCTGTGCGCGGCGGGGCTGCTGTTCACCTTCACGGCCGGCCTGTGGAACATCGGCATTGAAGGGCAGATGATCTTCGGCGCGATCGCGACGACTTGGATGGTGCGAAGTTTTGACTTGTCCGGAGTTGTCTCGATTCCGGTTCTTCTGGCTGCGGGAGCAGTGGGCGGTGCGCTGTGGGCGTTGCTGGCCGGTGTCCTGCGCACGTATGGCAAGGTCCACGAGATCTTCGCCGGTTTGGGCCTTAACTTCGTCGCCGTTGCGATTACGAACTTCCTGATTCTGGAACCCTGGGCGCAAGCAGGGCGCGCCACGATGAGCGGGACAGAACTCTTCCGGGAGTCGGTCTGGCTGCCCACCCTGGGCAGCTTTCAACTTGGCCCGGTGCAGCTTGTGCTGGCGGTGGCGGCGGTTGCCTTTGTCACGTTTGCGCTGCGCGGCACGATGTGGGGTTTGCGCCTGAAGGCGATCGGCAAGAACCAGCGCGCCTCGTTCATCATGGGCGTCGAAACGGATCGCAACATGTTGTTGGCGTTTGCCATGAGCGGCGCGTTTGCCGGGCTGGCCGGGTCGCTGCAAGCAATCGGTCTGTTCCACCGCCTTGTTCCGGCTGTGTCCAGTGGCTACGGCTACCTGGCCCTGCTCGTCTGCCTGCTGGCGCAGTTGCGCGGCCTGTGGATCGCTCCGGTGGCGTTCTTCTTCGCCGCCGCGGTCAAGGGCAGCATGCAACTCCCCATGCAGATGCAGTTGGACTCGGCGCTGGGCGGTATCTTGCAGGGCGTTATCGTCTTAATGGTGCTGTTGGCGCAGGGCATCCGCTCGCGCCTGGAGTCGCACAGCAGACCGCAATAACTTGACTCGCGCCCGTTGTGGATAGCGCATGCCGGTCTGTGGCATGGGCGAGACGGCATCTCTGGAGGCAAGGCGTGGACTGGGCCTTCCTGATACGAATTCTGGCTGGGATACTGGCCGATTCGGCGCCGCTGGTCTTTGCCAGCGTGGGCGAAACGTTGACCGAGAAAACAGGGGTCATCAACCTCTCGCTCGATGGCAGTATTCTGCTCTCGGCGATGGCCGGCTTTGCCGCAGCTTTTGTGACGGGGAGTCTGCTAGTTGGCTTTGCTGCCGCCATGCTGGTGGGGGCGTTGGTCGCCCTGGTCGTGGCGATTGCCAGCATCGAGCTGCGGCTCGATCAGGTCGCGGTCGGGTTCGTGCTTACGCTGCTGGCTGCCGACATGAGCTCCTTCCTGGGCAATCCCTTCGTGCGCAAGCCGGGACCGGCCGTTCCTCCGCTGCCTATTCCGATACTGAAAGACATCCCTGTATTGGGCCCACTCTTCTTCACCCACAACCTGTTGGTCTACGCCAGCTTTGCGGTGGTCATTTTGGCCTGGTTGTGGATCTTCAAGACGCGGCCGGGGCTGGAAATGCAGGGCGTGGGTGAGCGGCCGGCGGCGGCCTTTGCCCGCGGCATCAACGTCAACCGCCTGCGCTATATCTACACCGTGTTCGGCGGCGCTTTGGTCGGCCTGGCCGGCGCATCGTACTCTTTGAGTGTGAAGCTGGGCTGGAGCTATAACCTGACCCTCGGTATCGGCTGGATTGCGCTGTCAATCGTCATTTTCGGCGGCTGGAGCCCGTTGCGCGCTGCCATGGGCGCGTACATCTTCGGCGGATTGCAGTCGCTGGGCAGCATCTCGCAAGGGGTTCTGCCGGGCGCGCCCACACAGCTTTTCCAGGCTGCGCCGTTTGCCATGATGATCATCGTGCTGGTGCTGGTGCGCAGCGACCGCCTGGAAGCCGCGCTGGAGCGCATTCCGGGGCGCCCGGGCCGCGCGTTGGCCAGCCTGTTGCGGGTCACGCCGCCCGGCGCGCTGGGGACACGCTTTGAGCAAGAATAAGTCTGAGATGGGAAGACAGGGAGACGGGGTGAGTGGGGGACGCGGAGACGGCAAGCTCCGCGAAGCTCACCCCTCTCCACCGGGCGTCTCTGTGTCTCTGTTCCACACATCCGTGCAGCGACTGGTCGCTGCCGGCATCGATCCTGACGAGGCTCGTCTCGAAGCAGAGGTGCTGCTGCGCCACGTGCTGGGCATTGACCGCGCCGCGTTTCTGATGCGACGCGATGATCCGCTGGTGGGCGACGCTGCCGAGCGTTTTGCGGTGCTGCTCGAACGCAGACTGAAGCGGGAGCCGCTGGCCTACATCACCGGCCAGCGTGAGTTCTACGGTCTTGCCATGCTTGTCGACCGGCGTGTGCTGATTCCCCGGCCAGAAACAGAGGGGTTGGTCGAGCGCACGATCGCGCTGGCGCACGGGGCGGCGCTGATTGTTGACGTGGGGACGGGGTCGGGCTGCATAGCGATTGCCCTGGCTGTGCATCTGCCACAGGCGCGGGTGATTGCCACGGATGCAGCGGCGGACGCCCTGGCCTGCGCGCGTGAGAACGCAGCGCGGCATGGCGTGGCGGAGCGGATCACGTTGCTGCACGGGGACCTGCTGCAACCCCTACAAGAACAAGTGGACATAATCGTGTCGAATCCGCCCTACATCCCCAGCCAGGAGATAGGCGACCTTGCGCCGGAAATCGCTCAATACGAGCCGTGCGCGGCGCTCGACGGCGGGCCGGACGGGCTGGACGTGCTGCGGCGCTTGCTCGCTCAGACTGCGGGACGGCTGCGGCCGGGCGGGTACGTGTTGCTGGAGATCGGCGCGGGGCAGGGGAACGACGTTGCCCGAATTGCGCGCACGGCGCTGCCGGGCGCAACGATTGCGGTTGAGAATGACCTGGCCGGGCTGGAACGCTATGTGACTATCCGGACGCCAGGGAACACCTGAGGAGACCTATGGCGCGTTGGGTGCAGCTATCGATTTTCATCGTGTTTCTTCTGGTCGCCAGACGTGTCCTCTATGGCTGGCTCAAGCAGCCCGATACTCTGCCGCAACTACTGCGCCAGGGGCTCGACGTCATCCTGGCCTATTTTGCATATGTGACGGTGGGGATGCTGGTCTTGTCTTTTGTTGCGGGCGCGGGCTTCGGCAAGGGCAGCACGTTTGTCGCGCTGCTGCTGACAGTGGGTACGGCGCTCTATATGGGTGTGGGGGTCGGCACGCTGTGGTGGTTTCTGAACAAGAGCCAGCTCCCGCGCAAGAAGAAGCG
>CAYOEZ010000288.1:0-4967 GCA_964402955.1 uncultured Ktedonobacterales bacterium
TGGAGTATCTGAGAACACACTCTTACGAACCGCAGACGGAGCTTGGCCAGTACTTACGCCACTCCCTGGGCGATGCAACGCCTTATGCTGTCGGCACTGACCTAGATCTCCAAATGAAAA
Organism: uncultured Ktedonobacterales bacterium; assembly: GCA_964402955.1. Taxonomy (GTDB): domain Bacteria; phylum Chloroflexota; class DTOL01; order DTOL01; family DAOUCN01; genus CAYOEZ01. Next base: position 121 of record CAYOEZ010000288.1, read on the forward strand.
TCGTCCGCCTGCTTGCCCCTGGCATTACGTCAGGCCGCATGCACTCCTGGAGCGAGTATTTGCCCATGCGCTACATCCCGGAGAGGGACGCCCTCTTCATCGGCATGGACTATTGGGCGCCGCACATGGCTTATGTCCAAGAGTATTACCCTGGCGGGCAAACCTACCAACTGCGCCGACCAGATGGGCGCGTTGTCTTCACAACCTACCGGGTGACACGAGAGCAGATTATGGCCACCAAGGGCCTGCTCGGGCGGTACGCCAGCGCTGACGGCGGAGAGGCTGTTGCCGAGCGTCTCGATACCGCCATCAGCTTTGATTGGGCACGCGACCTCCCGCCGGGCATCAGCAGGCGCTTCAGCGCACAGTGGGATGGCAGCCTGCTTATTTCGCAGTATGCAACCCATACGCTGACGCTGGAAGGAACAGGCGAGGCGCGACTGCAAGTAGACGGGCGCGAGACCATCACCAAGAGCAGTAACCAGGGGAGCGTGTCGTTCTCGTGGGTTCCGGCGCGTGGCTGGCACGTTGTGCACCTGGACCAGCAGACAGACGGTGGGTCGCTCAAGCTGCTCTGGCAGCCTCCGGGACGCGAACGCGAGCCAATTCCGCTGGAAATGCTCTCCACTGTCAACACGGTGCGCGGCCTGCTGGCGACTTACTACGAGGGGGCGTCCCTAGGCGGTCGCAAGATGCTCGAGATCGTGGAGCCAGCCGTGTTCTCGACGTACAATATCTTCGTTGATACATTCGGCGGCAAGCCCTGGAGCGCGCGCTGGGCCGGCTCGATCACAGCTCCCGTGAGTGGCGCTTACACTCTCGGCGCAAGAGGTTTCGCCGGCACATTCACCATGACAGTTGACGGCAAGAAGCTGCTCGAATTCGGTCCGCTTACACTTGAGAGAGGGGAAGCGAAAGTTGATCTCTCTGCTGGTGAGCACAGCATCGAGATGACATTCATTTGCCCAGACGCCCGCTTCGACCGCGTTGAACTGTGGTGGGCCCCGCCCGGCCAGCAGATGGCGCCTGTCCCGCCATCGGCGCTGACACCTGCGAGGCCATGACATGACCACCAATCGCTTTTCTGCCTGGCTACCTGGCTTTCGGTCCGCTGCCGTTGTTTTGTGCATCGGCATGGCCGCCGTCGCCCAGAGTTATCTCGGACGGCCACAGATGCTGACAGAAGGCAAGGTGCTCTTTGTGATCGTCCTGATCGTGGCGTGGTGGACGCTAGGGCGCGCGGGGGGCAGCCAGACATGGACAACTAGCGGGACAGCGCCTCGATCCCTCCCTCTGCGGCGTATGGCGCCCTTCCTGATTCTGGCGATTGTCACCGATGTGATTGCAGCCGTCTATGCCATGCGCGAGTCAAGGGCGCGCGATGGCTTCTACTTGTGGCTCATTGCTTTTGCTTTGGCTCTCGCTACAATCGTCGCATATCAGGTTGCTCCCCTGCTACGCGCCCCACGGGCGATGGCAATCCCTTGGAAGATATCGCGCCGGCGTGTGTTCGAGATGGCCGCTTTGGCAGGCATCATCGCTCTGGCTCTATACCTGCGGCTGGTTGACATCGGCCAGGTGCCAGTGATCATCAACCTTGATGAGGGCAACGACGGCTTCCAGGCGCTCGGGCTCGTGGATGGTTCAACACAGAACGTCTTCACCATGGGCATGGGTTCCATGCCACGCCTGAGTATGCTTCCGGCCGCTATCGTCATGTCGGTCTGGAAGGCCGACCTCGAGGGCTTGCGGACGTCAATGGCGTTGGTAGGCGTCCTGGGGCTGCCTTTCCTGTACATTCTGGCGCGCATGTTCGTGAGTGTGCCCTTCTCGCTTCTGGCAACATTCCTGCTGGCAGCGGCGCCGGCCAACATCTATTATAGCCGCTATGGAGTCCCCAATGTCGAGGCCGCCGTCTTGACGGTCGCTTTTGTCCTGTTCCTCTTGCGCGCCGTCAGACGCATGAGCAGCAGCGACGCACTCTGCTGTGGAGTCGTTGGCGGACTTGCTGTCTACTCCTATCACAGCAACCGTGTGTTTGCCATCATCACCATCGCGGTCATCCTCTTTGCGATGGCGGGCGATTTGCGCCGCTGGCTTAGCTACGTGCGGCTGGCGCTGATCATCTTGGCCGTGGTGCTTTTCGTGGCGGCCCCGCAGCTTGGCTACTACGCATCCAATCCGCGGACGATCTTTGGGCACACGGCTGCGCACGTCTGGCTAACGGATCCTGCCGTCCGGGCATCTACGAATCCCACTGATGCCCTACCAATTCTTGCCACCCGCATGGCGGATCGCGCTTTCTGGGGCTTCAATACCTATTCGGACACCAGCGAGCACTTCGCGCGCGGCAAGCTACTTGATCCGGTGACGGCAGTCCTCTACCTTTTTGGCCTTGCAGTTTGCCTTCGGAGGCTGAGAGACGTTCGCTACTTCGCATTGGTCGCGACATTTGTGATATTCGTCATCTTTCTTGGCGCGCTGATTCTGGTGCCGCCAGATGCTAGCCGCATGACCGGCCTGCTACCCATTCAGTGCCTTATGGCAGGTATCGCCCTGCAGAGCATCTGGGGTGTCGTCAAGCAATCGGGTACACAGGCACGGGCTGTGGCGGGTGTTGTCTTATTCGCCGTTGGGCCTGCCCTGCTGCTCGCCATGAACTACAACTACTTCTTCAATATTTACAGCCCAGCGCGCGCCTACGATGATGTGCGTAGCAATGTGGTACGCTATGTGCAGGCACATGACGTCACACCATTTGTGCTCAGGGGTGATTTTACACCCAACGATGTGCAGTTTCGCTTCGCGGCGCCAGGCAAGTCAGGCTACGCGATGACGGCATGGGAAGATTACGTGCCGGTTCGCCAGAGCTTGACACGCGAGGCAGCGTTCATAGCCACGGAGTCTGCTGCTCCTGCGCTGGGCATCATCCAAGCCTACTATCCCAATGGGGTGCTGGATGAGGAGCGCACGCCGGCAGGCCGGCTGGTGTTTGCTAGCTATCGTGTCTCGGCCCGTGACATCGCCGCCTATCAAGGCTTGGCGGGGCAGTACACGTCTGCAGAGGGCGGCAGCGCGCCGGTCAGCCGTGCGGACGCCCTGGTGTCGTTTGACTGGACAAGAGATCGGCCCGAGGGCATTGACGGGGCATTTGCAGCGACCTGGGACGGCTCCCTGTTTGTGCCGGAGTTCGGCAGTTGGCGCATGCAGGTACAGGGAACGGGAACGGCCAAGATGTTCTTGGACGGCGCTCTTGTCCTGAGCAAAGCGCAGGACAGCGAGGGGACTGCGCCGGCGCGCCTGACGCTGGCCAAGGGCTGGCATGCTCTGCACCTCGACTATCGCACCGATGGCGGCTCGCTCAGGCTGCTGTGGGGACTGGCCGACAAGCAACCCGAGTTGATCGGCAAAGAGTATCTGGGAATCGCGGCAACCGTTACTGGCTTGCGGGCCTCCTACTATGCAGGCCCCCAGATTGCCGGAGATCCGGTTATCGAGGCTATCGAGCCTGCGTTCTTTAACCGCGGGAATGCGTATACGACGAGATACGGCGGGAAGCCATGTGCGGCGACATGGTCTGGCGCCATCACAACCGATACGGCGGGTACATACAGGTTCGCCGCCCTCGCCTTCAGCGGCGTCTTTGCCCTCAACATAGACGGCCGCGCCGTTGTCGCCTTCGGCGAAGGTGTGGGCGACCGGCGCGAGGGGACCATTGATCTGGAGCGTGGCCGTCACACCATCGAGATGTCGTTTATCAGCCCTAGAGGCCAGACCGATTCCTTGCAGCTTTGGTGGGCGCCGCCAGGAAGCGCCGATCTTGTGTTGGTGCCGCCCGTTGTCTTGACGCCTGCGTCCAAATAGAGGGAACCGTTCTTTTGACCAGACCGATCATCATAGAGGAGACCGTTCATGGAATTGCCGTTCATTCCCGTAGCTGAACCGCTGCTGGGGCAGCGCGAGTTGGAGCTTGTCACCGATTGCGTCAAGACGGGCTGGGTATCGTCGCTCGGCAAGTACATTCCGCAGTTTGAGGAGCAGTTTGCGGCATTCTGCGATACCAAGTACGGCATCGCCACGAGCAACGGCACCACTGCCCTCCACCTTGCTCTCGTCGCGCTGGGTATTGGCCCGGGCGATGAGGTCCTTGTGCCCGACATGACCTTCATCGCCACGGCCAACGCCGTCGTCTACACGGGCGCGACGCCCGTCCTTGTTGATGCCGAGGCAGCGACGTGGACGATGGACCCGCTGGACATGGAGCGACGCATTACGCCCAGGACCAAGGCGGTCATTCCTGTGCATCTGTATGGCCACCCCTGCGACATGGATGCTATCAACGCGCTGGCGCGCCGTCACAACTTGCTCGTGATCGAAGATGCTGCCGAAGCGCACGGCGCGCTCTATCGCGGGCGGCGCGTCGGCGGATTGTCGGACATGGCTTGCTTCAGCTTCTACGCCAACAAGATCATCACCACCGGCGAAGGCGGCATGATCGTTACCAACAACAAGCGCTGGGCCGACTCCTGCATGTCGCTGCGCGACCACGGCATGTCCAAGGAGCGCCGCTACTATCATCCGGTTGTCGGCTTCAACTACCGCATGACCAACCTGCAAGCGGCGGTTGGCGTGGCGCAGATGGAACGCATCGAGGAGTTCATCGAGCGCAAGCGGCAACTGGCGACCTGGTACAACCAGCGACTGGCCGGCGTTGCCGGTATCACTCCTCCGCCGGAGGCGGCGTGGGCGCGCCAGGTGTACTGGATGTACTCGATCTTGGTGGATGACAAGCTCTTTGGCTGCGACGCTGCGGCCCTGATACAATATCTGCGGGCGCACAGGATCGA
>CAYOEZ010000289.1:0-4948 GCA_964402955.1 uncultured Ktedonobacterales bacterium
GGCCACACTGATTCTGAACGGATCGATTTCGGTCACCGCCACCTTGGCTGCGATACTCTTGGCAAACTGCGCAAAGAGGTAGCCAATCGGGCCAAAGCCCAGAATCATCACATAGTCGTAGGGCAGCATGAGCAAGGTATTCATGCCATTGACCACTGTAGCCAACGTCTCGACCTGCGTGCCCAGCACATCGTCGATCTCGTCCGGCAGTGCAAAGCACTGCTTCTCGGGCACCACGCAATACTCGGCGTAGCCGCCGTCACGCGTGACGCCGAGCGCATTGAACTTGATCTCGACGCACTGGCTGCTCAGCCCCATCCGGCAGAAGGAGCAGAAGCCGCAGCGGATGTTGTTGTCAACCGCCACGCGATCGCCGACCTTGATGTACTTCACATGCGTGCCAACAGCAATGACCTCGCCGCAGAACTCATGACCCAACACCGTGTTCGGCTTGAAGTGATGTTTGCCTTCGAGGATCTTCACATCAGAGCCACAGATCCCGACCGCCTTGATGCGCAGCAGCACATCATCGGGATTCTTGACCTCTGGCATGGGGATATGGGTGGACTCGAGCTTGCCCGGCTCGCGGAAAACCAGCGCCTTCATTTTGTCCATCTATGCCTCCTAATGAATGTGAATATCACCAGGACCTGGCGTCAGTCGTCTCTCTCACCACCAATCGCCCCGACAGCACAACGTCCTCGCTAAGAGCCTCTGCAGTCTCTCCCGCACAAGCGCGGGACGGGTGCGTTCTCCGCGCTGAGCAATCCTACATCTTCACCATGATCTTGCCATGCTTGCGCTCGTGCGATTCCTCGATGGCGCCGACGACGCTATCCAGGTCATAACGGCCGCTGATCATGGGCAACGGGTTGTGGCGGCCAGCCGCCATTAGCCGGATCACATTGGGGAAGCAGCCATTGCCGGAGTGTCCCTGCGCGCCGTAGAATTGGGCATGCCCGACCTGGAAATACTCCAGATAGACCGGCACGCGGTCTGGCGTGCGGGCAACCGAGACAATCTTACCGTTGACGGCCATCGAACGCTCCATCTCAGGGAACGTCAGCAGCGGCACGCCCGCCGCCTCGAGCAGCAGGTCGCACCCCTCGCCCTGTGTCACATCGCGCATGACCTCGTGGGCCGGCATGGCCTGTGGATCAAAGACGTAGTCGGCGCCGAGCGCCTTGCAGATCTCGCGGCGCCCTGGTGAAACCTCGAAGACGATAATCTTGCTCGCACCCGATGTCTTGCACAGGCCAACCGCGTGCAGACCAATCGGCCCTGCGCCGAAGATAGCAACGTAGCCGCCCGGCTTGAACCCACCGCCGCGCACAAAGATGGCATTGTAGGCCACACAGCACGGCTCAACGGTCGCCCCCGCCTCATAGGCTTTGTCTTCACTGCCAAAGTGCTCGGCCAGAGCGTTGATCTTCCAGCAATACTTGGCGTTGATCGCGATATAGTCGGCGAAGGCGCCGTTGATCGTGAAGCCGATTTCCTCCAGGTTCACACACTGGTTGGGGTAGCCGTTGCGGCAGGGTGTACAGTGGCCGCACCAACTCATTTCCTCAGCCGTCACCATGTCTCCGGTTTTGAGACTCTGCACATGCTTGCCCACCTCGATAATCTGGCCTGAGAGCTCGTGGCCAAGCACGACGGGGAACTTGGTGAGACCAGGATAGTACATGTAACCGTCGGCGCTGGTCTCATACATGTGCAGGTCCGAGCCGCACACACCACAGGCCTTGACTTTGAGCAAGACATCATCCGGCCCAAGCTGTGGATCGGGAACGTTCACAACCTTCAACTCGGGATTGCGCCACACACTGCTACCCGTGATCGCCTTGCCCGTCGCTTTCTCGAAGTCTGAGACTTCATAGCCCGGTCGAGGATCCCACTCCGCATTGAGAACTAGCCCTTTCATCGTATACCTCCTTTGGTCGATCGCGCCAGGGACAAATTGTCGCCGGTCGCCACTCCCGGCCTACACAATGGGCGCACATGATGCCCGTTCAACCAACGTCGCCGGCAGAATCAGGCTCGTCACCTCTTTGCCGGCCATAAGATCGAGCGACAGAAGCATGGCCCGCCGCCCCAACTCAAATGTTTGCTGGGCGATCGTGGTCAGCGGCGGCTCGGCATAGGCGGCCAGCGCGATATCGTCATAACCGATGATCGAAACATCACGCGGCGCGGCCAACCCGGCCGAACGGATAGCACGCAGCGCCCCAATGGCCGTCAGGTCGTTGAAACAGAAGACTGCAGTCGGTCGCGGCCGGCGCTGCAGCAACTCCTGCATCGCCTGCTGCCCCCCATCAGCCTGCCCGTTGCCGATGACCACGAGCGAGGGATCAGGAACGATGCCGTGCTCGCCCAATGTGCGCATATAGCCGCGGTAGCGATCCTGTGTGGACTGTTTGAGCAGCGGGCCATGAATATAGCCGATCGCGCGATGCCCCTGATCGAGCAGATAGGTAGTGGCCAGAGCGGCGCCGGCAGCATCATCCGTTCCCACACTATATGTGTAGGAGCCACTCTGCTCATTGTTGATCAGCACCAGAGGCGACGTGACGCCTGCCATGTGCGTATGATAGAGGCTGCCAATACGTGACGAGGCGACGATAATGGCATCAACCCGGCGTTCCTTCAGTAAGCGCACAACCGCCAACTCACGGTCCGGATCGTTGCCAGAGGTGCAGAGGAGGACGCTATAGCCGTGATCCAGCGCGGTCTGCTCAACCCCCTGTACGATCGGGGGGAAGAATGGATCGGCCATGCTCGTGATGACCAGACCGATAGCCTGGGTGTGGCGCGTCACAAGCCCTCGCGCCACGATGTTGGGGGCATAGTGCAACTCAGCCATCGCCTGCTCAACACGCAAACGAGTCGCCTCGTTGACAAGCGGGCTGCGATGAATGGCCCGAGACACCGTCGCAATCGAGACACCAGCACGGAGCGCCACGTCACTGATTGTCGCTGTCATGTTGGTATCTTCTCCTTCGTGCAATGTGTGTAAACGTTTACAATCATATGATAGCACTGACGACGCTGCTTGTCAAGGGTTTTGCCGACCAACGTATCTGTTCCAGTGATTACGCTTTGGACGCGAACGACGTAGGGGCGCTGCTTGCTGCGCCCATCGGTGTTGTCTCACTAGCTGGTCTGGCGCAGCAAGCAGCGCCCCTACGTCCGCGCAATAGGTATGACATGTTTCAGACCAACTCGTTCTTGACGATATATTAACGTGGTGCTATAATTAGCCCGCGAACGTTACCCGGTCACATAAAGGGAGGTCAACGGTCATGCGTGAGATCTACACGTACCGTGGGGGGCCAGGAATGATCGCCTGGGCATTGCACCGGGCGGCCGGCGTCGGCGTCGTTCTGTTTCTACTTCTGCACATCTTTGACATCTTCCTCATGCAGTTCGGCCCTGGTCTTTTCAATGATTTGCTATTCCTCTACAGGCATCCCCTCTTCCGCGCCACAGAGATATTGCTGCTTTTCGGCCTGCTATACCATGCCCTGAATGGGCTACGTATCATCGCGCTTGACCTTTTCCCGGCCACGGCCCGCTTGCAGACAAAGCTCTGGTACGTGCAGATGGTCATCTTGCTGATCGCTTTCGTTCCTCTGGCTATTCTGATGGCTATCCCCATCGCCAAAGAAGTGTTTGGCCTGTAGCTTGATCCGTCCGGGTGGCGACTCGGCGAGCAAACCGGCGAGCAGCATACACGAGAAGGCATTTCTCTGCCACACCTGTGAGGAGCTACGTTATGGCGACACGATTGATCTCCCGGCGCGGCGTTCCGGTGCAGCCCCGCAGCCGTTTTGAGTTGTATGCCTGGCTATTCATGCGGGTGTCCGGCCTGGTCCTCATTCTGATGGCCGTTTTCCATTTTCTTTATATGCATTTCTACATTCAGGTCGATACCATCAACTTCGAAGTGATCGCCTTGCGCTGGCAGCAACCCTTGTGGCGGGTCTACGACTTCGTGCTGCTGGCGCTGGGATTCACCCACGGCATCAATGGGGCGCGGGTTGTCCTGGAAGACTACGTTCCCAAACGGATGCTCAGAGCCATCCTCACCATTCTGTTCCTGCTCTACATTGCGTTCATCTCGCTGGGGGCATGGATCATCGTCACCTTCAGGTCGCCGTAGACTCCCGGTTCGTCGTCGCGCGATCCGTCGCACATGGGGCGGCAATGACGGGTTCAAGCAAGGAGCAACAGGCATGGTGCATGTTTATGATGCGATCATAGTCGGGGCCGGTGGCGCCGGACTGATGGCGGCGCTGGAAGCATCCAGAGGCGCCAACATCGCCGTTCTAACCAAGCTCTACCCCTCGCGCTCCCACACAGGCACAGCCCAGGGGGGCATCGGCGCGGCGTTGGGCAACGTCGAGGAAGACCACTGGGAATGGCACATGTTTGACACGATCAAGGGCGGCGACTACCTGTGCGACCAGGACGCAGTCGAGATCATGTGCCGCGAGGCGGTTGAGGTGGTCTATGACCTCGAGCACATGGGCCTGCCTTTCAATCGCACGCCGGAGGGGAAGATTGACCAGCGGCCATTTGGCGGGCACACCAGAGAGTTTGGCAAGGGGCCTGTCTGCCGCGCCTGCTATGCCGCCGATCGCACCGGCCACATGATTCTGCAAACGCTCTACCAGCAGTGTATCAAGCAGAACGTCCATTTCTTCAGTGAATTCCATGTCCTCGATCTGCTGATGAACCAGGGTCAGGTCTGCGGTGTGGTTGCCTACGAGATCGCCAGCGGCGAGCTGCATACCTTCCACACCAAAGCCGTCTTTTTCGCCACGGGCGGCTCCGGACGTATGTTCAAGATCACATCGAATGCCCACGCTCTCACCGGCGATGGCATGGCGATCGCCTACCGGCGCGGCGTGCCGCTGCAAGACATGGAGTTCTTTCAGTTCCATCC
>CAYOEZ010000290.1:0-4932 GCA_964402955.1 uncultured Ktedonobacterales bacterium
CATACGGTCTCTCCTTATTGTCGTCCGTTAGACCCCCGAGGTCTCGAAGACCTCAGGGGTCTGACAAGCTACCACTTGCACTCAACAATCACTGGCGTCTTGCGCTGCGCATCTTCAGCAACATGCAGGTTGATCGTGGCCGCAACTGCATCGTAGCTCCAGTCCGCAGCGCTGCCGTTCACCGTCACGGCTTTCGGCGATGCATCGTGAATACACACGTCGAAGCTGCGTGTCTGCGGCATGCCGGCATACTCGCCAACGCGTGGCGCAATGGAGAGGCGCAGCGTGCCGGCTGTCAGGTGGCTGGCGACGGTTGTGTGCGCCACAGCGTCCTTCAGGTAGTCGTAGCTGATGCCGTCATCCTCGCAGAGGGTGAATGAGCTATCTCCCTCAGGGTAGACGTGCAGTTCCAGGTTGTCGAGGGGCTTCTGGCCGACGTAGTCCATCACAGGGCCGTAGGGGATGATGGCGCCGGCGCGCACGAACAGCGCCCCGCCGCGATCGGCCGGCCATGACCACGCATCAGGCCCAACGGTGAGATCGAGCGGGCCCTGATAGGATTTGCCTGTCCAGTAGTCGATCCACCGCCCCTCAGGCAGATGAACCTTCTCGGCGAAAGCGGTGGCCAGGAATGCGTCGCCGAGCATATACTCATTGAGCAGCGCATCCGATTGCGCATCATCGGGGAACATGAGCGGCATGGCGCGCATGATCGGCATTCCAGTGCGAGCGGCGACATGGGCCTCGGAATAGATGTAGGGAAGCAGCCGGTAGCGCAAGGCGATGTAGTAGGTGAACATGGGCTGGAGCTTCTCACCGAGCAGCCAGGGATGCCGCCAGTAGGCCCAACTACAGACCTGTGACCACGACTGGAGGAAGCCGAAGTGAATGCCCGCCGGGGTGAAGACATCCATGTCGCAACTGGTGTTGACGTGACCCGACATACCATGATTGAGCATCGACACCAGCGGCTTTGGCCCGCCCCCTGTGTCGCCCGCCCAGGTAGCGCTGAACTGCTGGATGCCGGCATAACCGCCCGACGAATAGACCATGGCGCGCCGGCCTGTCTGCTGCTTGTAGCCTTGATGCATCTGCTTGTTGAGGATCGTCGCATACAGGTTGTGCATCTCCTCGTCGGACATGCCGTTGGCCCAGCGCCGGTCGGGGTGGGGAGCAATCTGATTGGCGCCATCCAGTTTGAAGGCTGCGACGCCCTGATCGACGAACTTCTTAAGGTGCTTAAACCAGGGCTCCTCTGGTTTGGTGATCTGATCCATGATGATGGACTTGAAGTGTTTGTCTTGCTCGAAATCGTCAGCGTGCAGTATGGCCGCGTTGGCCGGCTCGGGAATGCCCGCGGCGAGAGCCTCGCGCTCTTCCTCAAACGAGAGATCGTAGTCACAGCACAGCCACAGGCTCAGCTTGAAGCCAAGCCGGTCGAGCACGCCCATGAATGTCTGCGGGCCTTTGGTTGCCCAGTAGGGGATGTAGAAACGTTCAGGGTGCCACTTCTTGTCGACCGAGAAGTCGTAGTACTTCTCCATCCAGCCCGGCTCCAGGCCAATCAGGTCGCAGGGGATGCCTTCGCGGCGCAGGTTGAGCGCATCGTCGATCATCTCGCGAGCGTTGGCCTGCTGGTTGCAGACAAAGGTGAGCGCGTAGCCCCAGTAGGGCAGCATGTGCGGCTTGCCGGTGAGGTCGGTGTAGCGATCGAGCAGGGCAGGCATGTCGGGGCCGACGAAGATATAGTAGTCAAGCTCGCCTTGCGGGCCGCCGACGCGTAGCCGGTCGGGCTGGGTGCTGCCCACGTCCCACGAGTGCCGCCAGGTGCTGTTGAGGAAGATGGCCCAGCCGCGGCTACTCATCAGGAAGGGAATGGGCACGTAGCAGGTAACGTTGGTCACCCACATGTCCGCAACGTGGCCGCGTTTCTCAACTGTTTCGCGTGTCTCATCGCCCAACCCGTAAAGCCGTTCATCGTCAGCGAGGGCGAACTCGGCGCCAAAACCGGAGCGACCTGCCGACCGTGGCGCAGCCGTCTCCTCGGTCAGCACAGCACCCTGTGCATTCTTGACGGTTAGCCGTCCGTCCGCTTTGCGCACGGTCAGCTCGGCCTCACTGGTGTGGATGTACAGCGCGTTGTTGTCTTCGCTGCGTTGATAGTCGACAGCGGGCCAGTCGCGGCGCAGGATGCTGTAACGGATCAGCGCCGGCTCAGGAAATGTGCGATCGCTGCTCAGGCGAATTCTGAAGCTATGCGCCGTGATCGGCTCGACGCGCAGCACCTGGCCGGATGGGAGCGTCAGGTCGATGTGTTTTGTTTGTGTCATTGTGCATTCCTCCTGGGAATGTATCTTTCTGAGTTCCGATCTCTGAGAGAGATCGGAACTCAGAAAGCTTACACGATGGGTGTGAAGCGCAGCACGGTCTTGAGCAGGTGGCGCCTGGCCGGCGCTGAGATGATGGCCAGCCGGTTCCACGGCTCATAGGCGAAGTTGCAGTAGTATTCACCGTCGCTGGAGTTGGCTGCCCATCTGGCCTCGATGGTCAGGCGCGCCTTTGTTCCCTGCACGGTGGCAGTTGTGCCTTGAGTGGTGATGGGCAACGGAGTGTTCAGGTAGAAGGTCACCGCGCGCTCTTCATCCAGCTCGATCTCGTCAACGATCTCGATCAACTCTGGCCGCGGCGAGGTGATGGTACGCCGCGCCACGCGCACCGGCGCTTTCCAGGTGCCGCTCGTGTCCACGTGCGCCGACAGCGTCTTGTTGTTGCCTGTCCCTGTCCACATCGCGCCCGCAGGGGAGGGGTTGATCTGGAAGCAATCCTCAGGCACGGCCAGGTTGTGGGCGACCTCCGCGCTCAAGGTGCGGCAGCGCGGGTCGACGTAAGGCGTGACGCCGCGGTCGCCGCCGAAGATTTCGCCGCAAGCTTCCAGGATGAATGATCCCTTGTCGGGGTGGCAGTGGCCGGCGTTGGGCATGGCGCCCACCAGGAACAGGCGCACAGTACTGCCCCCTCCGTCTCCCCCAACCTTGGGGGAGGGGGGCCAGGGCCGGTTGCTGGTGATCATGCCTGCTGTTTCCAGGCGACGGAAGACGGGGACGTCAATGGACGGCGTTGCCGGCTCATCGGGGCCATAGATCACCGTAAACGGCCCGTCGGGCATCATGTCGAGCGCGGCAGGGACGGTTTTGGTCTTGCCTGCCAGGCAAGCGGCCAGCAGACCATTCCATCCGGGCGTATCGAGGGCGGCGGCGGCAAGGCCAATAGTGTCCCAGTAGATGGCGTTGAACGAGGTGTCGGAAATGGGCACATAACAGCCCGGCTCGCCCGCCGTTGACAGCACAGGGGCGACGAAGTTCCACATTAACCTGAGCTTGGGTGAAACCATGTCCGTGAGCTTCTTGCCGCGCAAGCGGGACAGCGCCGCCAGCACCGGCAGCGTGGCGCGGAAGGTGGCGCCCCAATAGCCGACGCCTTCGTTGGATGAGCCGTCCGGCTGGACGTAGCGGTCGATCATCTCGACCAGGTCACGCTCGAATTGCTCGATGTCGACGCTGACGCGCTCCCAGCCGCGCTTTGTTTCCGGAGTGCGCCCCGCCTGAGCCGCGCTGTTCTTGCCGTTGGGTATTGTGGCCGGATTGGTGCTGCCGAGTTGCACCAGCAGGCCAAGCAGGCGGCCCAGGGCGATGAGGTGGGTTTGATTGCAGTCCCACATGTAATCATACTGCAAGAAGGCGCCGCGCATGCGTCCCAGCGCCTTGTGGGTGACGGCGTAGCGAATCAGATGCTCGCCGGCGTCAGTGAACCAGCCGCCTGCCCAGTCCAGCGCCATCGCCACACCGGCAGCCGCGTGGGCTTCAGGGAAGGCACGTGTATCCCAGGTGGAGCCGGGGAAGTCCTGCATGAAGTGCGGCGCCCATGTGCGGCAGTGCGCGACGGAGACAGCGATGCGGGCTGCAAAACGCAGCATCTCCGGGTCTTCGTCCATGAGGCCGACAAAGGCGACCAGGGGCGCCTGGGCGTAGAACGGGTAGGTGTCCCAATCGCGCCTGCGCGCCTGAATGGCCCACGCCATGCCTGCCCCGAGATTCGGTCCCACTTGCTCTTCCGGGGACTTGTGGAAAGCCATGATCTCGCGTACTTGCTGGCGCATCTGGTCCATCAGGCGGCTGTAGGCGGGCGACTTGGCGCGGCGGCGGATGGCGGGCAGTTCGTCGGCGCCGAAGAAGAAGCCGAAGCGCGGCGTGAACTCCGGCTTGGCCTCGAGCGGCAGCAGGAACGGCGCCCAGCGCGCCGTGAAGGGCGCTGGCCGCGCCAGCATGGCGGAGCGACCCGCCTCGTTGGCAACGCCGATCCAGTAGAGCCAGGCTTCGTCGCCCTGGTCGCGTGAGCTTGTCAGCGCCAGCGTCAGGCCTTCGAGTCGATTGCCGGTGATGGGCGCTTCGTACTCGAACGGCCCGGCCTGGCCTGGCTGGTCCTCGATGAGCACGGTCGCCTGACCGTCGATGACAGCGCTGATGCTCAAGGTGAGATGCGCAGGCATGGCCAGGCGCACCATCAGCCGGTAGTAGCCTTCGATGCTGACGTTCATCGTGCGCTCGAGCGTGATGATCGGGCGGCCGACAGGGGCGTGATCCCACTTGAGCATGTCCCAGCACCAATACTGGCTCGAGCGCGGATTACAGGCCGGCGGAATGCTGGCCGCCGTCTCGCGGTTGAGCGTGTATTCGTTGATGGCAGCGATCTTCTCGTCCCAGAATGTATCGATCATTGCTTCAGCTTCGTTGATCGGGACGGGCAGGCGCAGTGGTTCGCTTGTCATGTGTCTCCTTAGTGACGGCTACTTATGGATGATGCCCTGTCATGTACCCGCGGCAAGAAGGTCCGGACGGACCCGTCATTGCGAGCGGAGCGAAGCAATCTCCCCCG
>CAYOEZ010000291.1:0-4821 GCA_964402955.1 uncultured Ktedonobacterales bacterium
GTATTATATCTTAATCTCGCCCGTTTTGCTGTCCGAATTATGGGGTCCATTATACCTTAGGTATGCAAAATCAAACTCGCTACTCATATAGGCAAGAAGCCGGTCTTGTGTGACAAGCACAAGCTTCTTGTTGACATGCTCGAAGGTCTCGATTTTGTGGTGCATTTGAACCAGAATGGTCTTCGCTGTCATCTTCCAGTTCATGCCAAAGCGTTTGAGGGAATCCTCGGCATCATCGCCTCGGGGAACCCCTAGTTCTCTCAAGAGACGCTGACGTTCGGGCCAGATAGTTCCTGTTGTATCCATCGTCTGAAGCTCTATGCCCACGAAGTCCTTCACTTTTCCGGCTTTGGCCGAAACGAGAAAATAGTCGACGCTACCGCCAGGGATGGACACTTCCGGAATGACATGCAGTTCATTACCGGGCTCGTGCATCGTCAAAAGGTGAAGGCAGTCGATGAAGATCTGCCGACGCTCGATCATGCGTGTCGGGCAGATAATAACCGGCTCAGAAGGGCGACCATAAAGCACAGTACAGGAACCGATGGCAGTATTTGAATCGCTCTTCCTAACTTTGTAGCATTTCTTGCCTAGGAAGATGCACTGCTGTTGCTGAACGATATAATTCCAGTCCTCACCCTGCTGTTGTGCAGAGTGGCCGAAAAGCTCAACGACGGTACTTACAGAAGTGATGCGCACCTCTTTTGTGTGTGTTCTAGATACTGACGCGAGATGTCGATTCCAAGAGACTTACGGCCTAGATTGCGGGCAGCCAAGAGCGTTGTTCCCGTCCCACAAAATGGATCGAGGACAATACCCCCCTCGGGACAGGAGGCCAGAATTGGAACAAGGCATAGATCCATCGGATAGGCAGCAAAATGGCCCCCTCTCCCCTGGGTATCCTCGGGAATAATGTCCCAGACGTCACTTGGTTTGCTCCCATTGGGGTGGTACCGCAGAAAATAGAAACCCTTATCCCGCAACTCGCGCGCACGCCCGGAGACTATTTCACTGTCTGAATGAGTTGCCCTTTGCTGACCTCGGATAATCATCCGAAAGTCAGAGACGTGGCCCTTTGCGACGTCTGCGAGCATCTGATCGAGACCTTCGGAGGCCAAAGCCTTCTCCTCCATACTGAGAGAGGTCGAAAGCTCAATCTGACGCTTATAGCGCACACCAGAGACACCGGTTCCAGAAACAACAGCGCCCTTGACGACTTTGGCAGAGCGAGGCTTAGCGCGGATTGCATCCGCGTTGTAGTGATACCCGTTGGGTTGCTTGACAAAGTGAAATATGTTCTCGTGAACGCTGCCAAGGCGGTCCTTGGTGTTATCCATCCCGCTTTTCACCTTGTTCCAAATCACACTGTTCCTGAGTATCCACCCCTGGTTGTCAGTCATCTCAAAGGCGACCCGCCACGGTATTCCAATAAGGTTCTTGTTCTCGTAGCTGTCACCGATATTGAGCCAGAAGGAGCCAGAGGGCTTGAGCACCCGCTTGAGTTCGAGAAATGCAGCAGTGAGGTCACGCACGAAGTCGCGATAATCGGATTCGAGGCCTATTCCGCCATTTTCGTACTCGCGCTTTCCCCAATAAGGGGGTGACGTCATTGCAAAATCAATGCATGACTCCGGTAGTTGCCTAAGTACCTCACGGGCATCGCCGAGCATTAGCAGTGACGGCAAGCCGGGCCACTGGAGATAGCTCGCAAGAGCACCGCTGTAGTTGCACGATACGATTGAGTCGAACAGCCGTGATGATGCGGATGCCACTATTTCGGTGTCCAGAGCTAAATGATTCATAGTATTGTCAGTCGTATCGACGACTAGGCAGCAAGTGGTATATGATCTCATTCCCGATTATAGGCTCCAACAAAAGGAAAGTCAAGTCACACCAGCCCCGATTCTGTGTGGTACATCTCCGCCACTAGAAGCTGCGCGCGAGTACACCGGCACTGTCCTTTCCCGCTCCGCCACTCTGTCCACCATACAACTCCAGCCGCGCCACTCGCTCACACGCTTTCGGCCAGCCGGCGCGGATGCGCGGGCCATTTCACCCAGCGCGTCGGTGACGCTGAAGATGCTCATGCCGGCCTAGCCGATCGTCCCTTTGCTCAGCTCACAGCAACGCGTTCAGCACCTTGTTCACGCCTGCCACAATCCCTGCCACATCCTCCTCGGTGTAGAGCGGGTTCACGTCGAGATGAATCGCCCGGCCCAGGAGACCAAGTGTGCGCGGGCACATATCGGGCGTGTAAACGACTGGCCGTTGCGCCCAGCGCCAGGGCCCACCCGCTGCCGTCCACGTGCGCTTGCGCATGATGGGCGTCCAGTGCGAGTAGATATGGTAGTCCACCTTGTCGGGGCGGTAGATGACGGACGATTTGACGTTTTCGGAAGCCAGCGCAGCAACGACCTTATGGGCGATCTCCGGCGTCGGCATGAGGAAAATGAGGGACACGGATGCGTCGCCCTCCGGGTCGGGAACTACCTGCAACATGATGCCCTTGCGCGCGCAGGTGTCTGTGATGCCAGCGATGATGGCGCGCTTGCGCTCGCGCATGGCGGCAACGAGCGCGTCCAGGCGGCGCAATTGTACGAGCATGACTGCGGCGAGCAGTTCGGGCATGCGCAGATTGATGCCCCAGAGGATTTCTTCGGTCGGGAACTGGTTGCGCAGCCCGCCGACGACGTCATGATACATCACTGCCCGCTTCCAGACGGTGGTGTTGTTTGCAACAACCATGCCGCCCTCGCCGGCGGTAATGATTTTGTTGAACTGCAAGCTAAAGCAGCCTGCGTCACCCAACGAACCCAGGCGCCGGCCGTGGTAGCTCCCTCCATTTGCCTGGGCCGCGTCTTCGATGACCTTGAGGCTGCGACTGCGGGCGAGGGCAAGCAGTTCGTCCATGCGGCAGGGCACGCCCCGCAT
The DNA here is from genome assembly GCA_964402955.1 of uncultured Ktedonobacterales bacterium. GTDB lineage: Bacteria > Chloroflexota > DTOL01 > DTOL01 > DAOUCN01 > CAYOEZ01. The sequence continues at coordinate 2,932 of CAYOEZ010000291.1, forward strand.
GTGGACGGGCATGATCGCCCTGGTGTAGGGGGTGATCTTGTGCTCGACATCAGCGGGATCGAGGGTAAGCGACTGGTCCACCTCGGCCAGGACAGGGATGCCGCCCATGGCCACGACTGCCGCCGCCGATGCAATCCACGTGTAGGCAGGCACGATCACCTCATCGCCCGGGCCGATGCCAAGCCCCTGCAATGCGCAGAGCAGCGCGCCGGTTCCGGATGAAACGGCCAGCGCATACTGGGTGCCCACGAGCCGGGCAAATGCCTGCTCAAGTTCCTCCACTCTGGACGGCCCTGGCGTCGGGCCGTAGTAGCGGAAGAGGCGCTTGCTGCGTAGCACGTCGAGCACCGCCTGCTCTTCTTCCTCGTCGATCATCATGCCGCCGGGATACATGGGCGGATCAGGCTGCTGCTTGGCGGGTGCGCCGCCGTCAATTGCCAGGGTTGAGGATGCGGACATTGCATGCTCCTTCAGCGCCGGGATCAGGCCCAGAACACTGCGCCCGGCGATTCGGCCATCACGGCGTCCTTGAGTACGGCGACGCCCTTAGCCAACCCCTCATCCTGCGACATGAGCGGGTCCTCGTGCTCGATCGAGATCACATAGTCATAGCCGACCATGCGCAGAGCGCTGGCCATGTTCTTCCATGTCTGGGCGTCGTGGCCATAGCCGATGCTGCGGAACGTCCAGGCGCGCCGCGGAATCTCGCTATAGGGTTTGTTGTCGTTGCAGCCATTGACCGACACATTGAGCGGGTCGACATAGCAGTCCTTGCCGTGGACGTGGTAAATGACATCGCCGAGCTTGCGGATGGCGGCCACCGGATCGACGCCGTTCCAGAACAAGTGGCTGGGGTCGAAATTGCAGCCCAGCGACGGCCCCACGGCCTCGCGCAGGCGCAGCATCGTTTCGACGTTGTAGACCAGCATGCCGGGGTGCATCTCGAAGGCTATCTTCACGCCGTTTTCTTGCAGGACCTTGCTTGCCTCTTTCCAGTAGGGGATCGCGACCTCGTTCCACTGGTACTTGAGAATGTCCAGAAAGTCGGGCGGCCAGGGACAGGTCACCCAGTTGGGGCGTGCATCGCCCGGCGCACCGGCCGGCAGACCGGAAAAGCCGCAGATGACCGGAAGCTCAAACAGGCGGGCCAACTTTGCCGCTTTGACCATGTCCTCGTGGCAGGCGCGGGCAAAGGCCTTGTCGGGGTGGAGCGGGTTACCGTGGATGCTCAGAGCGCTCAGAATAAGACCGCGCGAGGTGATGGCTTTCAGGTAGGCCTTGCGTTTGGCGGCGCTCTCGAGCAGATCATCGACCGGGCAGTGCTGCTTGCCCGGGTAACCGCCGGCGCCGATCTCGACCGCAGTTACGCCCGCAGCAGCGGCTTTGTCGAGCGCCTCTTCAAAGGGCAGATTCTGCCAGAGGGCAGTGAAAACACCGATACGCATGGGTATCCTCCTGGTGGAAATATGGGGTCGTGGAATCGTAAGGTCTCTGCGACGGGTATCGCATCTGCGGTCATCATAGCACAACCGCCGCGACGCGTCAATCTGCGAATGGACCAAAGGACCAAGGGCAGAACGCAGATAAACGCTGAGAAAGCGCTGATGAACGCAGATTCCGAGGACTCAATCTGATCATCAGCGCCGATCTGCGTCTCGTCTGCGTTCATCAGCGTTCCGTACTTTCTCTCCTACCGCACCTGCACGATCTCCATGAGATTGCCCTCGGGATCGCGGGCGAAGAAGAGGCGCGCCTTGCCGTCGGGTGAGGTGACGGGTACGCTAAGAACCTGGCAGTCATTCTTTTGCAGGGTTGCCCAGGCTGCGTCGACGTCAGCGACCGTGAAGGCCAGGTGGCGAATGCCGCGATCGCATAGACCGTTGTGCGCTT
>CAYOEZ010000292.1:0-4808 GCA_964402955.1 uncultured Ktedonobacterales bacterium
CGGAACCCAACAAACCCAGACCTTTCATCTTCTTCTCCCCGTGATGCCGGCTCACCCCGATCTCCTGGCCGGGCGGCGCATCTCGCTCCCCTATCGCGACTACTTCGCCAGCGGCAACGGCATGGAGATGAGGATTCTCCAGGTTCCTCTTGCGGGCGGTCCTGTCACCGTCGTCTACCAGGAAAAGGGCATCGGCAGCGCCCATTGTCCGCATTCGCCTGTCGATCCCGATCTGCTCCTGCTCGACCGCGACTTACCGCCCAACTATTGGGCTGGCAGCGATGGCAAGACTAATCGCATCTGGACGCTGCGCCTCTCTAGCGGCAAGGTGACGGAGCTGCCGCCGCAAGACGACGCCCGCTTCGAGGTGCACTGCGTCTGGACATGGGACGGCCAGCATGTCATCTATCACGGGCAGAGCAAGCAGAGCGGCTACTACATCGGAGTCACTGGCAAAGACGGGCTCATGCTGCGCGAGTACGGATTCCGCAACGCTGCGCACTATGGCCACGTGTCGGCTATGGCCGGGCGGCCGGCCATCATACTCGATGGCAACCTCAGCAGCGACATGTTGCTCTGGCTGTACTATGACGCCGAGCAACCACGCGTCGAAGTCATCGCCCGCCACGGCACCGCCTGGGGCGCACTGCCCGGCCAATATACGCATCCTCATCCCCTGTCTGATCCAACCGGCCGCTGGATATCGTTCAATGTTGGCCAAGCCGGTCGATCTGACGTCTACATCGTACAGGTTTGAACGCGGAGGACAGCTATAAGCGAGGAGATCCCACACCATGACACGCAAAGGCGAAACCTGGAACGAATCAGAGACGTATCGCGACGCATGGACGCTGCGCACAGTGCGCCGTGTGACGACAGCCGGACTCTATAATCAGACGCCGAACTACCACACCAATATTGGCTTCACGGCGGACGGTGAGTTCTCCATCTTCGCCTCCTGTCGCGATGGCGGCAGCGCCGTTTTTCGCTGCCACGCGCCTAGCGGCGACATCACACAACTAACCGACCCACTGCCCGGTATGAGCATCATGGGCGGATCGCTCTGCCTCGCGCCTCGCAGCGGCTGGGCGACCTTCGTCGCCGCCCGGCAGTTACGCGCCGTCAATATCCATACCTTGGAAGAGCACTTTCTGCTGAAAGACACACCACCAGGCTGGCAACTTGGCATCCCCAGCCTCGATTGTGATGAGAAGTCGGTCGTCTTGCCTGCCTTCCCGACGCCTCCGGCCAATCTCGGCAGCGATGCTCTCGCCATCTGGGATCACTACACCCAACATGGCGGCGTTTGGTTGAAGCTGCTGCGCGTCCCACTCGCCGGCGGTCCCTATGAGGTGATCTACGCCGAGGAAGGCTGCCGCAGCGCCCACTGCCCGCACTCACCGGCTGATCCCGACCTCATCTTGCTCGACCGCGACTTCCCGCCGCACTTCTGGGGAGGCAGCGATGGCAAGACGAACCGCATCTGGGTACTGAACACGGCAACGAAAAAGCTGACGGAGCTCCCGCCGCAGGACAAGGCACGCTTCCAGGTCCATTGCGCCTGGACATGGGACGGGCAGGCCGTTGTCTACCACGGCAAAAGCGCGATCAGCGGCCTCTACATTGGCGTCGTCGACAAGCACGGCCAGACAGTGCGAGAATATGGCTTCTACGGGGCCAACCACTACGGGCATGTGGCGGTCATGGCGGGGCGCCCCGCCATCATTCTTGACGGCAATCTCAGCCCCGACCTGCTGCTCTGGCTTTACTACGATCAGGAGCAGCCCCGCATCGAGGTCATTGCACGCCACGGTACCGACTGGCAGGCGCTGGGCGGGCAGTTCCCGCATCCCCATCCCCTGTGTGACCCGACTGGCCGCTGGATATCCTTCAATGTGGGCCAGCGCGGCCGCTCAGATGTCTACATCGTGCAGGTATAGGAGAGACCATGTTATCTCGCTACAACCCCGTCGACATCGAAGATGCTTTGCGCTCTGTGTCGCCAGAGCCGCAGTTTCCAGCGGCGTCCGATCGATCTACCTGGGGTAAGATCCGCACCAGCATCGGCGAAGAGCGCGCCAAGGCCTGCATTGCGCAGGCCAAGCAGGATGCGCTTGCCCCCATCCCCGACCTTCCCGCCACGCTCTGGCTCGAGTTCAAACGCATTGGCCGGCGCGAGGGCTACGAGCAACCCCAGCGCAGCCAGCGTCGCCGTCTGTTGTGGAGCCTGACGCTGGCGGAGTGTCTGGAGAACAAGGGCCGTTTTCTCGACCCACTGATGAACATCATCTGGGCCACCTGCGAGGAGTCGAGCTGGTCGTGGCCCGCCCATCAAATCGCACTGACCGACATGGAGCGCCCCATCATCGACCTGAGCGTGGCCATGACGGCCCTGGAACTGGCCGAAATCGATGCGCTGCTTGGAGCGGCCCTCAATCCGCTCGTTGGCAAACGCATCCGTTACGAGGTCAACCGGCGCTGCTTCGTTCCGTACCTGACGCGGCACGACTTCTGGTGGATGCACAACAGCAACAAGCGCACGGTCAACAACTGGACGGCTGTCTGCACAAGCGGCGTCGTGGGCGCCGCCATCTACCTGGAGCCTGACCCGTCACGGTTGGCTGAGATCATCGCGCGCGGGGCGCGCTCCATGGATGACTATCTCTCCACCTTCGACAGCGACGGCGGTTCGACGGAAGGCCCTGGCTATTGGGCGTACGGCTTCGGTTACTTCACCATTCTTGCCAATCTGGTTGAGGCGCGCAGCGCGGGCAAAATCAGCTTCTGGACGGAGGACGGGGCGCGCAAAGCGGCTGTCTTCCCTGCACACACGCAACTAAGCACCGGCCATTTCACCAACTTCTCCGACTGTAACCGCGGCATCGCCTTCCCTGCGCCGCTGCTGAGCTACCTGGGCAAGCGCATGGACGTGCCCTATCTGCAGCAACTGGCACGCGAACAGCCGTTGACCGACCGCGAGGAGCGCATCACCTGGGGCCTCCGTAACTTGTTCTGGCGTCCGGCAGCGCAACCAGCCGGGCCATACGCGCCGCTTCGCCATGACTGGTATGGCGGCATGCACTGGATGATCGCGCGCCTCGATCCTGCCGATGCAAGCGCGCTCGTGCTGGCGGCAAAGGGCGGCCACAACGGGGAAATGCACAATCAGAACGACGTGGGCAACATCATCGTCCACGTCAACGGCGAGTCGCTGATTCCCGATCTCGGTCGTGGCCGCTACACGCGGGCCTATTTCGGTCCCGATCGTTACAAGCACTTCGTGAACTCATCACGCGGGCACTCCGTGCCCATCGTCAACGGCTGCGAGCAACTGCCAGGCAAGGATCACGCCGCCAGCGTTCTGGACCATCAAGCCACTGCGACCCTGGACTCTCTCTCCATCGAGATGAAGGACGTGTACCCTGCCGAAGCGGACCTCGCCTCGCTCACGCGCAGCGTCACCTTGCACCGCAGTGGGCCGCGGGGAGCAGTTGAGTTATGCGACACCGTTCACTTTGCCAATCATCCGGGCAGCCTGGAGAGCGTACTCACTACCTTTGCCCGTGCGAGCATCGGCGCGTCATCAGTGGTCATCGAAGGCGAGCACGGAGCACTCACGGTATCATTCGATCCAGCCTCTGTCGCAGCACGCGTCGAGGTCGTTAAGCAGGTCGACCTGGCAGAAGGCGCCGCTGACGGCAATCTCGTCATCTTTGCCTTGCGCCAGCCAGCGCAACAGGCGTCGATCCGCCTGCATATTCTACCCTCGTAGTCACGACAAGGAGACATTGCGTGAAAGACATTGTGAAGAAGTATCTTGACAAGCTAGAGGGAACACTTGACCTCGACCATCAGGCGCATGCCCGCGCAACGTGCCAGAAGGTTTTCGCCTTCCAGGACGTTGAGGAACTGCCCTTCATTCTCGGCGATGTCGCTGCGGCTGCGGATCAAGATTGGCCCCACTATGCCTACAACGACACGTTCGTCGACCAGGACAAGATGCTGCTCGATCAATTGCGCAACTCGTTTCTGCATAATCAATTGCGCGACTATCACGCTCTCAACATTCGCAGCAACTACGGCACGCCCATTCTCCCTTCCGTCTTTGGCCTTGGCTACCAGCTTACCGAAACATCCTTGCCCTGGGTGCACCACGCCGAGAACCAGGCGCACGTCGAGGCCATCATCGCGCGCGGCGTCCCGGATGTCAAGACTGGCCTGGGCGGGCGCTGCTTCGAGACAGACGCCTACTACCGGGACGTGCTTTCCTCCTATCCCCGCCTGAGCAAGGCCATTTCCATCTACCACCCTGATCTGCAGGGGCCCTTCGACGTCGCCCATTTGATCTGGGGCCCCGACATCTTCTATGCCCTGTACGATTGCCCTGACGTCGTGCATCGCCTGCTGGCACTGGTGACCGAAACCTACAAAGTGTGGATGCGCGCCTGGAAGAAGGTGAGCGGCGAAGGCAACGAATTCACGACACACTGGAACTTCTACATCAAGGGTGGCATCATGCTACGCGATGACACGGCTGTCACGGTGTCAGCCCACCACTACGAAGAATTCGTCAAGCCCTATGATCAGGCGCTGCTGGATGAGTTTACGGGCTGCATGCACTTCTGCGGTAAGGGCACGGCCTTCGTGCGCTCGATGAGCGCAAGCCGCAACATGTACGGTCTCGCCCTGTCGCAGCCGTCATGGAATGACATGCCGATGGTGCTGGCTCTCGCTGCGCAGCACAAGCTGGTCATGCTTGGTCTGCCGCGCGACTACGTTCCTGCCGCCGCCCGCACCGGCTTCGTCGT
>CAYOEZ010000293.1:0-4794 GCA_964402955.1 uncultured Ktedonobacterales bacterium
GCGGAGGCAAGATATGCAGGGCGCGCACGAAGACGGCCAGCAACAAGGGAATGGCGACGAAGCTGGGGACGGAGTTGAACAACAGCGCCAGGCTGACGCCCAGCCGGTCGGGCCAACGGCCGGCGCTCAGCGCCGCCACGATGCCCAGCGGAATGCCAATCAGCAGCGAGAGGATGAGCGCCAGGCTAGAGATCGCCACTGTCACCCAGATGCGGTCAGAGATGAGCTTCGTCACCGGCTGGTTCTGGTAGCGCAGCGATGTCCCCAGGTCGAGACGAACAGCTTTGGTCACGTAATCAACGTATTGCACGACGATTGGCCGGTTAAGCCCCATCTCTTGGCGCAGGCGCGCCACTGCGTCCGGCCGGGCCCGTGCGCCCAGGCGCGCCACCACCGGGTCACCCGGTCCATAGACGCCAAGGACAAAGGTTATCGCCGATATGATGATGAGCAAGAACGGCAGCCACAGCAGCCGCCGGCTGACGTAGCGTAGCATATGCCCCTTCGCCGCATGGAGTGCAGTGCTCTGTCGTCGCGCTACACAGAAGATTACTGACCTTCGATTGAAACGCTGGTTAGCCAGGGGATGACCAGCGGCGGACGCTGCACACCTTTGACGTAGGGCTTAACCAACCAGTAGTCGCGAGCATAATCCAGCGGAACGACGACCGACTCGCTCACCAGCAACTGCTCAGCTTGCTGATATAACTGCGTGCGCTTGGACTCGTCGCGCTCCACGCGCGCCACGTCGAGCAAGGCATCAAGTTGGGGATTCTTGTAGTTGCCATGGTTCAGCGCACTCTGGCCATGGAAGAGCACATCGAGAAAGTCATAGGCATCGGGGTAGTCAGCAATCCAGCCCGTGATGAACATGGCGTATTTGCGCTGAAATAGCCCGCTGAAGAACGCCCCTGTCTCGACAAGTTGGATGTCCATAGTCACGCCCAGATTCTGCTTGAGCATCTCCTGAATGGCCGGCGGTGTGCCGGTCGGCGCTGCGCCCGATCCCAGCACATAGAGGGTGATCGGCGGCAGCGCAGCCGCATACTTGGACTGAGCGAGAACCTGCTTTGCTTTGGCGGGATCGAAGGTCAGCTTGTTGAGGTTCTTATTGTAGCCAGGGATGCCTGGCGGCAGGATGCCATCGGCCGTTGTCGCCATGCCCTTGAGCACCACAGAGGTCAGCTTGCCCTTGTCGATGGCGTAGGCGATGGCCTGGCGCACCTTGGGATCATCGAACGGCGGCACACTCGTGTCAAAGCCGAGATACGAGAAACTGAACTGGTCGGCGGTCTTCAGTTGCTTGCTGAGCGGGTTGCTCTCGTCAGTGACGCGGTCGATATCGGCGCTCGTTACCTGCACCAGGTCAATCTCGCCGGTCTCGTAGCGGGTCATGGCCGCGCCGGTCAAGAGAAACTTGACCTGGGTAAGCGTGGGCTTGACGCCATAGTAGTTGTCGTTGCGCGAGAGCACAACCTCGCTCGTCGTCTTTGATGTGAGCTTGAAGGGGCCGGTGCCATTGGGCTTGTCGGCCCAGGTCTTGCCCCCCTTCTCCACATTGTTGCGATCGACGATGTAGGCTGCCGTGTAGGTCAATTGCCAGAGAAAATAGGGCTTCGGCGCATCAATCGTGATCTGAACAGTGGCATCGTTCACCACGTTGACGCCTGACACCTCGCTGGCGCGATTGGCCAGGCGCTCGCGCGCGCCGACGATGTCGCCCAGGTAGGTATCGGCCACGGGCGACTCAGTGCGCGGATCGAGCGCGCGCTCCAGAGAATACTTGACGTCCTGCGCCGTGACCTGACGGCCATCGTGGAACTTCGCGTCCTTGCGCAAAGTGAAGGTATATGTCTTGCCATCGGGGCTGATATCCCACTTCTCAGCCAGGTCGGGCGTGAGCTTCAGATTCTGGTCGATGCCCACTAGCCCGCTGAAGATATGCACAACGTATTCCGCCGATTCTGCATCCTGCACCAGGTGTGGGTCGAATGTCAACGGCTCGCCCAGCGGGCGCAGGACGAGCGTCTGGCCCTGGCGCGGGCGTGGCACAGCGGGAGCGGCGGTCGCTGTGGCAGCGCTCGATGGCTGCGACCCGAACGGGATGGCGCCCGGATTGTTATTGGAGTACACAAAAAAGACAAATGCCGCTCCTGCACAACAAACAATTAGAAGCAGGACAAGCACAACAGCAAGAACGACCAACAGCAAACGGTTGTCACTTTTCATCATCGACTCCCGACACAACGAGCAAGCATCGCCCGCCCGTGGTCATTGCAGCGGTACTTCGATTATATCAGGAATGAGGGGCTTGTCAAGTTGCCGGGCGCTCCATGCCCGGGTTACGGGAGAAGCCCCTGCAAGGCTCGACGTGCGAGCTCGCAGGGGCTTCTGGTCCATCTCGCTGTTCTCCCGCTGCAGTGAGTGCAGCCTTCTGCTGCCTTCACATTGCACCACGCCTGAGCGGGCGCAAGGTCGCGTCTGCGCGCGAAAGCAAAAGACTTCCGAAGTCTGTGTGAATCTGCCGTCTACTTCTTTGGCTTCTCGCCGGGCAATGGGCGGCCGCTCATCAGATTACCGAGAAACATCTGCTTGATGGCGCTGCCCGTACCGTCCATGGGCTGCTTCTGCGGCTGCTCAACGGGATCTTCGTCACGTGTGGCGATCCAGCGGGCGCGCTCGTCCTGAGCTGCGCTGAAGGCAGCCAACAAGTCAGGCCCGCCCTCTTCGACCAACTGGCGCATCTCAACCAGCCGGGCGACATACTCGTCCAGCCAGCGCAGTATAGCCTCCTTGTTGGTCTGGCAGATGTCATTGTACGTGTGCGGATCAGCCGTCACCGGCTGCGAGGCATTCTCGAAGTCGATCCCGGCCAGGCGTTTCATCTCGCGCCATGAGGGGCTGCCGGCCGCCATGCGCACCAGCGCCGTGGCTGCCAGGAAAGGGACATGCCCGACGGCGGCGACATATGCATCATGCTCAAGGGGATCAAGGAAATAGGGGCGCGCACCAATGGATTGCGCCAGGTTAACCATCGTCTCCAGCGCCTGCTCCGCCGACGCACGCGCCGGCATCAGACAATAGGGTTTGTTCACGAAGAGCGTTGCGCTGGCCGCTTCCGTACCCGTACCGGACATGGTCGTTAGCGGGTGACCGGCGATAAATTGGACGCCGGCGGGAAGAATCTCCTCAGCCCAGGCGAGCACTTGCGCCTTGGTGCTCGCCGTATCGGTGACGATCGCGCCGGGCTTCACATCTTTGGCGATGGCTTGCATCGTCGCCTTGATCGCGTTCGCCGGCGTGGCGATGATCACCAGGCCAGCGCCATCCACAGCATTGATCAGGTTCCACTCCGTCTTGTCCAGAGCGCCGTTCTTCTTGGCCAGGGCGGCGGCGCTGCTGTTCTTGTCGTGGCCCACAATCTCGACGTCGAGCTTCGCCTGCTTGATCGCCAGTCCCAGCGAAGCGCCAATCAAACCTGTGCCGATAATGGCTATCTTCTGCTTCATGTATGCTATCTCCTCCATCGTTGTGCAGGCTTGAAACCTGCAAGCGGCGAACCGTGGACGATCAATGAGTATCGTCGGCATCGCTCAAGGCCGTCTGCCGGCGAGGGTCGCCCGTGCCCCGCACCAGAGCAACCACCTGTGCTGAAAAGCCTGCCTGCGCCGCCAACTGCGCCCCCAACTCAGCATGATGGGCCAGGAGAAACAAGCCGTGCCCCACAGCGCCGGCCCGCGCTGAACCGATGCGAGCAACCAGGCGCGGAGCGTAGCGCAACAGGAGCACGTGCGCCACACGCTCCCACACGGCTATATGGCCCAGCGATTTGCCGATATCGTGCATCAATGCTGCCTGCAAGAGTTCGGCGTCCGTCTCGCCCTGCGCAGCCAGCACCCTTGCCACCGCCAGGCTGTGCCGTTGATCCACAGCCGCCAGTGAGACAAACAGCCGCTTCTGCTCCGCTGTCAGCAAAGCGCCCATCTCACCCAGGTCGGGCAGCACGTTTGGCCCGCTGACCGCCCGCACAAACTGCCGAATGCGATGCAGTGCCCTCATCAGAACGAGAACGCCGGGCCCAGCAGCAACATGGAGAAGAAGCTGAACACCGGGCTCATCACGCGACTCAGGATACCTCCGCCCCAGAAAACAAGCACCAGCAGCAGCATCGGGCCATATTGCTGCAAGACTCCACCTGACAGCGTAATCCATATCTCACGCGTGATTCGGGATGGAATGGCATAAAGCACACCCAGCCAGAACGCGTAGCCATCCAGGGGTGGGATTGGGAGCAGGTTGAAAATGAGTAGAGAAATGCTAACCCGGAAAAGGATGTACAGGAAAAAAATCAGGCTTTCGGGCACGCCGGCTGTCGGAATGACGTTGCTGGCCATCAGGCGCAGCGGGAGAGCAGCGGCGAAGGCAACCAGTAGATTGCTGAGCGGACCGGCTATCGAGACCACGGCCCCGCCAATGATCGGCCCGTTGCGCAGGTTGTTCGGGTTGTATGGTACCGGCCGGCCCCAGCCCAGGCCCCGTCCACCGATAGCCATAAACACAATCATCAGCGCGCTGAGGGGGTCGAAATGCACCACCGGGTTGAGCGTCATCCGTCCCATGTATTTGGCCGTCGGATCGCCCAGTTGAAAGGCCGTCCAGGCGTGAAAAAACTCATGGATCGTAATCGAGATGACAATAGCGAGCAGGAAATAGATCGTCTGTACCAGATCGGGCATGTGTATCCTCCAAAGTGAGGGCATTATAACACACAAGAGCAGCAGCAAGCAAACGCCT
>CAYOEZ010000294.1:0-4758 GCA_964402955.1 uncultured Ktedonobacterales bacterium
AGTGGCAGGATAAGCCGATCGCAGAACTTACACACAAATGTTGACACTACCTTTTTCCCACAAAGCATTGACATCATTCCCCCCTTGTGTTATGCTTAACAATGTAGTTGCCAAAGTATGCTCTAAAAAGGGAGGGAGAACGAGTGGTACGACTGCCACGAGCCCATCTGGTTCCTCTGGTCATCCTCCTATTGGTTCTTCTGGCCGGTTTCTCATTGCAGCCTCCTCCTGCCGCTGCTGAGGCAGTTGCACAGAAAGAGACCCCGCACGCCATCGAAGGCAAAGAAGACTGCCTCATTTGTCACAAGGCTGCGGTCAAGCCAGTTCCGGCCAACCATGCCGCCTATGACAACAAGATGTGCCTGGCCTGTCACAAGGTCGCAGCATCGGTGGTGGCGCCGCCCGCCCAATCGACGGCAGTTCCCGTACCGGCTACAGCAGTTCCCGCACAGGCGACGGCAGTTCCCGTACCGGCTACAGCACAACCGGCCGCACAGCCAACCCAGGCGCCAGTTGCGCCCGCAGCAGTGACTGCAACCACTGCCCCAGCAGTATCCGCAGCGCCGTCGCTGGTCACGCATCCCCTTGAGGGCCGCGCCGCGTGCTCCACTTGCCACGGCATCGCAGGTCTCAGGCCCTATCCTAGAGATCATATTGGACGGCCCGACACAGGCTGTCTGCAGTGTCACGTACCCGTCGGTTCATCCAAGATCCCGACTCCGAGTGTGCCTTCCGCACTTCCGGCGGGAGCGGATTCCTGCCTGGCCTGCCATCGCAAAACCGACCTGACAATGACTCTCTCTGGCGGACAGAAGCTCAGTCTCTTTGTTGATGGCGAGCAGTTCGCCGTGTCCGTCCATGCCAGGCAGGGGTTAACCTGTGTGGCCTGCCACCCCAAGAACAACGTCTACCCGCATCCACCGGTGCAGGCTTCCAGCTCGCGTGAGCTCAACCGCGGCGTCATCCAGCAAGCATGCGCCACCTGCCACAAAGGTATATACGACCAATACACACAGAGCGTGCACGGCAAGGCGCTGCTTCAGGAGAACAACCTCGACGTGCCTGCCTGCACCGACTGCCACGGCAAGCACAACATCTCCGATCCGCGCCCTAAGTCGTCGCCTCTCTTCCGCCTCAACTCGCCCGATTTGTGCTCGAGTTGTCACGCGGACGCACGATTGATGGGCAAGTACAACATTTCGACCAATGTGACCAAGAGCTACCTCAATGACTTCCACGGCGCCTCGGTGCGTCTGCAGAAAGATATGGACCCAAATATCAACAGCTACAAGGCTGTCTGCTACGATTGCCATGGCATCCACGACATCAAGCCGACCAACGACCCCGCGTCGAATGTCGTCAAAGCGAATCTTGTCAAGACCTGCCAGAAATGCCATCCCGAAGCAGATGCCAACTTCCCAACGGCATGGACCAGCCACTACACGCCCAATTTGCAGAAGTGGCAACTGGTTTACTTCGTCAATCTGTTCTATTCCATCGTCATTCCTGTCACCATCGGTGGGATGGTGGCGTTCATCGCCCTCGATATTGCGCGCACGATCATCAACCGGAGAAAAGCCAGGAGAGCGAAATGAGCGTGAAAGCAGAAGCCCACAGCGGCGGCGAGACCTTCGTCCGCTTTGCTACATCGCAGAGGCTGGAGCATATGCTCCTGCTCATATCGTTTTCGATTCTTGGCTTCACCGGCCTGATTCAGAAGTTCAACCAGGTGTCATTGGCTGAAAATCTCATCTTGGCGCTCGGCGGCATTGAGACAGTACGGCTCATTCACCGCATGTTTGCCCTGATCCTGACCATCGAGTGCATCTATCACGCGGTGGCGCTGGCCTACCAGTTCTTCACCAAGCGATCCCGTCCGACGATGCTGCCGACCCCGCACGATATCGTCGACGCCTGGCAGATGGTGCTTTACTTCCTGGGCAGAAGAAAGGAACGTCCCCTCTTCGATCACTTCGACTTCCGCCAGAAGTTCGAGTACTGGGCGATGGTCTGGGGAACGATCATCATGGGTATCACCGGCTTCGCCATGTGGTTCCCGATCCAGACGACCACGTTCTTGGCGGGAGAGGTCATCCCGGCAGCCAAGGCTGCCCACGGCGCCGAAGCCATTCTAGCGGTGCTCTCGATCATCCTCTGGCACATGTACAATGCGCACCTTGCCGCTGAGGTCTTCCCTGTGGACAAATCGATCTTCACGGGCACTATCTCCAAGGAGCGCATGTTACACGAGCACCCGCTCGAGTATGCCCGCATCATGGAAGAGCGCAAGAACGTGCTACTGGCGCAGGCCGCCACAGTGACCGAAGAACCAACTGGCGATCCACCGCCCAAGACATAGACGTCCATTCCGCGAACAGACAAACGAGCGTGTGGCGCACTCATCGCCATACGCTCGTTTGTCTGTTACTCCGGCCTGCCCTCTCCCTATGCCCGAAGGCAGGCGATCAAGCGCGGAATCACCTGATACATGTCGCCGACGACCCCGTAATCGGCCGCCTCGAAGATGGGAGCGTCCTTGTCGCTGTTGATAGCCACGATCAGACGCGCTGCGCTGACCCCCATCATATGCTGAATCTGTCCGGAGAGGCCGACGCCGAAATAGACCCTGGGCGCACAGCGCTTGCCCGAAAGCCCGATCAGTTGCGCCTCGGGCAGCCACTTGTAGTCATAGGCCAGCGTGCGTGTACAGCCGATGGCCGCGCCCACAGCGTGCGCCAGTTGGTCGATCAGGGCCAGGTCTTCCTTGCGCTTGAGCCCCCGCCCCACACCGACCAGCCGCGTGGCGCTCTCGATAGCAACTGCGTCGCCTCCCCTTGGCTGGCGCTCGACCACACGCAGGCGCGACGGCGCGAGCGCCAGATCGAGTCTGACCACCCGTCCGCTGCGCCCGGCGCTGCTTTCCGGCGTCGCATTCCTGGGCAACAGTGCGACCACCTGGCGGCTGCTGATGATTGCCTCTGCCGCCACGGTCTTGCCTCCATAGGCATAGCGGTGGGCCACGATCTGGCCATCTTCGATATCCACGCCAATGGCATCGGTGACGCAGCCCGCGCTCAGTTTTTGCGCCAGGCGCGGCGCCACAGCCTTTCCCCTGAGGGTCGAGCCAATCAGGATGGTTGCCGCCCCTGCCTGCTCGACTATTTGCTGTAGCGCCGCGGCCACGACATCAGACGCCGGGCCAGCCAGCGCGGCGTCCTCGCTGACAAATGCCGTGTCTGCGCCGTAGGTGAATGCTAGGCTGGCCTGCGCTGCCGCCTGCGAGCCGAGCAGAGCGACGCCGACTGTCCCCCCAAGCGCTCGTTTCATGGCGACGCCCCTGGCCAGCAACTCCCACGCCACGCCATCTTTCTCAGAATAGACAAGTATTCCTGACATTTTCCTGCTCCCTACTCCCTGCTCCCTACTCCCTGCTCACCACTCCCTCTGCGCGCAGCGCTTCGGCCAGACGACGCGCCGCGTCATCAGGGTCGCCACTGAAGATGATGTGCTTGCGCTCTTGCAGCGGAGCTACATTGCTCAGTTGGCGCACAGCCGAGACTGACACGCCAGCCTCAGCCGGAGTGAGGCCCAGATCGGCCGCCGACCACTCCAGCAACGGCTTGCGCCCGACGGACATGATGTTGCGCAACGCCGGGATGCGCGGCTCGTTGATCGACGCCGACACTGTGACCAGCACGGGCAGCTCGGCCTCTATGACCTCCAGACCGTCTTCGAGCGAGCGCGTGGCGCGCACGGTCGCCGCGCCGACCAACTCCAGCCGCTTGACGTACGTTATGTCTGGTATGCCCAACAACTCGGCCAGGCGCGGCCCAACCTGGCCGCTGTAGTTATCCGCCGAGCCCTCACCCAGGATCAGCAGGTCGCAACGCTCTATCTTGCGCACGGCCGCGGCCAGCGCCGTAGCTGTGGACATGGTATCGCCGCCGAGCAGCGCAGGGTCCGTCAGGATAATCGCTCTGTCCGCCCCCATCGCCAGCGCGCCTTTGATCGTCTCACGCACTCTGGCCGTGCCGAGCGAGAGCGCCGTTACGGTCGCATCACCCAGCTTTTCCTTCAGGCGCACAGCCTCTTCCACAGCGTTCTTGTCGATATCGCTAATTAGCAGCGGCAAGCCGTCGACAATGGGCTCGCGTGTGTCGCGCCGCACTTGCACCAACTGCGAGTCCACGGTCTGCTTGACGCACACAACGATCTCTATCACGCGCTTCTCCACAACTGGGTTTTCCGGTCGTCCGACAGCAAACCAACGCAGCGTTGCTCACGGCTCACTTGTACGAGACGGCCAATTCGCCGGCAAACTCACGCGCAATAATGATCTTCATGATGTTGAGCCCTCCCTCAGCGCCGACCAGGTACGACATGACGCCGCGCATCGCCATTTCTAGGGGGCATTCCCGCGTGTAGCCGTAAGCGCCGTGGTGAATCATGGCGTGCTTGACTACATCGAGCGCCAGCGGCGGCGCGGTCAGCTTGCAGATGGCGACAATCTCGTTGAGTTCTCTGGTCGTGAAGCTGCCGTCCTGGTAGTGTTGGTCAAGCATCCAGGTTGCCTTGAGCAAACTGTCCTTGAGCATCACCAGCCGGGCGCGATCCTCAGCGATCTCGAAGGAGATGCCCTGATTCTTGATCAGCGGCCCGCCGAACGGCTTGCGACGGGCGGTGTACTGGGCGCCCATCCCCAACGCCTTTTCCGCCGCCCCCACCCAGCCCGCTCCCACCACCGTCCGGCGAACTTTT
>CAYOEZ010000295.1:0-4752 GCA_964402955.1 uncultured Ktedonobacterales bacterium
AACGGCGCCTTCGGTCTCTATGCCGTGGTGAACGGGCCCGACAAGGACAAGATCGTCGCAGCCCATTTGCTGGCCAGCTACCTGACCGGCAGCAAGATCGGCCAGGATATTGCGGGCTTTCAGCTTGCACCCGGTCTGCGCAAGTCGAACCATAACCTCGACGCTGATCCATACTTCTCACTGGTGAACAAGGCCGTGCAGTATGGCGTGTACGAAGTGCCGACGACGGTGCCGAATGAGATCCAGAACACGCAGTGGGGCGCTGCCCTGCAGGCCGTGATCCTGGGCAAGAAGACCGCGCAGGCTTCGATGGACGAGATCGCCGTAATCTATCAGAAGGCGTTGGACGAGGCGTTCAAGTAGGCGCTACCAGATCGTGTCCCTCCGTGGTGAGAGCAATGCCCTCCCGACCCGACGGGTCGGGAGGGCATTTGGCAAGGAGGCTTGCTCATGAGCACGGCTGCCCGCCTACGCAAGGCGTGGGACAAACACAAGTGGAGCTATTTCTTCATTGCTCCCAGCATGTTCTTCTTTTGCATTTTCCTCCTTTATCCTGTTCTGCGCGCCTTCCTGCTTGCGTTTCAGGAGTGGGCGCTTAATGGCAGCACGTGGGTGGGTCTGAGCAATTTCCAGGACATGTTCTTCGGCCTGAGCTCCGGCTTGTTCTGGCAAACGATGCAACACACGGTGACGTATGCACTGGTCGTTGTCGTCTTTTGGATCGTGTCTGCCCTCATCATCGCCGCGTTGCTGCAACCGTTGAGCAATCGCGTGCAGTCGATCTACCGGGCGGCCTTCTATCTGCCGTACGTGACGTCCGTCGTCATCATCTCACTTGTCTGGATCTGGATTTTCAACCCGCAGTATGGGTTCTTCAACTGGCTGCTCAGCCTGGTCGGTCTGGGTCCCGTGCTCTGGCTTGTCGACCCCAACATCGCTCTGTGGAGCCTTATCCTCAGCACGATACTCATCGTTCCGGGCAGCGGGGTTGTCCTCTACTCGGCTGCTATCGGCTCGATCCCGCGTGATTTGTACGAGGCGGCGGAGGTCGAGGGCGCCAATGCGCTGCAGAAATGGATGAGTATCACCATCCCGCTCTTGCAGCCGACCACGCTCTACCTGACGGTCATCTACACCATCGCCGCCTTCCAGGTCTTCGACCGCGTCTTCGTGATGACCCGTGGCGGCCCGGTCAATTCAACAACTACGATTGTGCAGTTGATCTATGCGACGGCCTTTAGCGACTTCAACTTCGGCAAGGCGTCGGCTGAGGCGCTCGTCCTGTTCACGATCATCGCTGTCTTTTCCATCGTCCAGTTCAAGTTCCTGAGTACAGAGGTGGAATACTAATGCAGGCAGCAATGACCAGACCGCGCCGGACAATTCAGGTGACAGGCGGGGGAGTGTTGAAGGCGCTCTTTTATGTTGTGCTTACCCTGGCTGCCATCAGCAGTCTGTTCCCTCTCTACTGGATGGCGAACACGGCGCTGACGCCGGGCAGTGAAGTTATCAAGATGCCGCCAGAGGTCATCCCGCAGCATCCCAGCTTTGACAACTTCCAGCTCGTGATCCGTGCAGCGCCCTACTTCTGGCGCTGGATTCTGAACACGCTCTTTATCTCTCTGGTGAGCATGGGCATTCATGTTGTCTTCGATGCGATGAGCGGCTATGCCTTTGCCAAGCGCAAGTTCCCCGGTAGCAATGTGTTGTTCTGGCTGGTTATCGGCGCGTTGATGATCCCGGGACAGGTGACGCTCGTCCCATTGTTCATCATGGTGACCGACCTGCGCAACCTCCTCATGCAATTGGGCGCCGCCGTGCCCGATCTTGCTCCGCTATTTCAGGCAATTTCCAACTATGGCGGCGTCATCATACCGGGACTCGCCGATGTCATCGGCATCTTTCTGATGAAACAATTCATCCAGACGTTGCCCACGGAACTGGAAGAGGCGGCGCGTATCGACGGCGCGTCTGAGCTCAAGATATTCACCAGCATCATCATGCCGCTGGCCAAGCCTGCGCTGGCTGTTAACGCTATCTTTGCCTTCCAGCGCTACTGGAATGCCTTCCTTTGGCCGTTGGTCGTGATCCAGAAGGCAGAGTACTACGTCTTGCAGGTCGGCCTGAGCTTCATCTACCGCAGCGAGTTCGGGACGAACTTCGGGCTGCTCATGGCCGGCGCCACCATGGCTTCTATTCCAATGATCATTTTCTTCTTCTCGTTCCAGAAGTACTTCATGTCAGGCCTCCGCATCGGCGCGCTCAAGGGGTGAGAAGATAGATGGGACTGGAGAATGTATGAGGGTGAAGACCGGGATTGATGTCCTGCTGTCTGAACGTCTGGATCTACTGCGCGGCCGCCACATCGGTCTGGCCACGAATCCAACGGGCGTCACGGCGGACCTGACGTCCACAATCGACGCGCTGCTTGCTCGTTCAGATGCAGCGCTCGTGGCGTTGTTTGGCCCGGAGCATGGCCTGTGCGCCGGAGTCCAGGATGGCCTGGCTGTTGCCTCGGGCATCGATCGCGGCAGCGGCCTGCCTGTGTACAGTCTGTATGGCGACACAAAGAAGCCAGCGCCGGCAATGATGCAGGGTATTGACCTGCTCATCTTCGATATGCAGGACGTGGGCTGCCGTTTCTACACCTACCTCTATACGATGTCGTATCTGCTCGAGACCGCGGCAGAGTGCGGCATCCCGATGCTGGTTCTCGACCGCCCCAATCCACTCGCCGGTCAGGTCAGCGAGGGCAATCTACTCGATCCCCGCTTTTCGTCCTTTGTCGGGCGCTACCCGATCCCCATTCGCTATGGCCTGACCATCGGCGAGCTGGCGCAGTATATGAACGCGGAATTTCGCATCAAAGCCAACCTCACGGTCGTCCCCATGCAGGGCTGGCAACGCAGCCTGTGGTTTGACGAGACCGGCCTGCCCTGGGTGCCGCCCTCGCCAAACATGCCGACGCTCGACACCGCCACGGTCTACCCTGGCATGTGCCTGGTGGAGGGGACAAACCTCTCCGAAGGGCGCGGCTCCACCAGGCCATTCGAGATGGTCGGCGCGCCCTGGATCGCTGGCCAGGCGCTGGCCAGATCGCTCAACACTCTTGATCTGGCGGGTGTGCGCTTCCGCCCCGCCGACTTCGTCCCCACCTTCAGCAAGTTCAGCGGCGAGTGGTGCGCAGGCGTGCAAGTGCACGTCACCGATCGGCTGGCCTTCCGACCGGTCCAGACTGGCCTGCACGTGCTGGCTACGATCAAGAACATGTACCCGCAGCATTTCGCCTGGCTGCCTACGAGCTGGGAGGGCAAGCCGCCGCACTTCAACTTGTTGATGGGCAGCGATCTCACGCGCCGGCGCCTGGACAACGGCGATAGCGTGGACGATATCGTCTGCGAGTGGGAGAACCAGGCCCTGGCGTTCGCCGAGAGTGCGGCGCCCTACCTTCTGTATTAGCGAGAGTGCCGAAACTCAGGCCAAAAACCCTTGACAAGTCACGTTTCCCGTGGTACCATATAGACGCATGGAAGCACGTCGATATGTTAATAGAGGCATGGAGATGGGGCACTACGATTGTGTGGACTTCTGCCGGGCGCTCGGCGACGAGACGCGGCAGGCGCTGCTGAAGCTATTGCAGCAAGAGGGTGAACAGTGCGTGGGCTGTCTGGTAGACAGTTTCGGCCTGTCGCAGCCGACGATTTCACATCACTTGCTGTTGCTCAAGCGCGCCGGTCTGGTCAAGAGGCGCAAGGCAGGTAAGCAAGTGTACTATTCTATCGATCAGGAGAATGTGGTCGAGTGTTGCGGCATGCTCATGGCGACGTTCACGACGCCAGCGGCGAAGACGGTAGCGCTGCCGCTCGCTGTATCCGTTCGGACCAGTCCAGCGCCATCCGAGTAGGCGACAACAAGCGGCTCACGTAGCCGCTTCTTTTCTGCGATGGCGTATTGACATATCTAAATATGTCATTGCATCAACAAGCTCAACCGGGAGGACAGCAGCATGACGAACGATCAGACAGTCAAAGCACAGGTCCGTGAGCACTATGGCAAGCAGGCGCGCGTTGTTGTCGAGCAGGGGACCAAGAGCGCCTGCTGCGGGGGAGACAATAGCGCAGACGCAACACGCAGCCACCTCTACCGCGCTGCCCAACTGGCAGTTCTGCCGGAGGGTGTGGCGGGAGCGTCGTGGGGATCGGGCAATCCCATAGCCTTTGCCGATCTACAGCCGGGCGAGGTTGTGCTTGATCTGGGCAGCGGCGGTGGGCTGGATTGCCTGTTGGCCGCTCAACAGGTTGGGCCGACCGGGCGCGCCATCGGCGTCGACATGACCGATGACATGCTGGCTCTGGCGCGCAAGAACGCGTCGGCGGCGGGGGCGACCAATGTCGAGTTCCGCAAGGGCGAGCTAGAGGCACTGCCGTTACCCGACGCCAGTGTTGATGTTGTCATCTCGAATTGCGTCATCAACCTCTCCCCGGACAAAGACAAGGTCCTTGCCGAGGCTGTGCGTGTACTCCGCCCTGGCGGACGATTTGTCGTGTCGGACATCGTGCTGACGCAGGAGCTGTCCGCCGAGATGAAGACGTCGTCACAGGTATGGTGTGAGTGTGTCGCCGGCGCGCTACGCGACGAGGAGTTTCTGCTCAAGGCCGAGCAGGCAGGCTTTGCCGACGTCCACATTGTGCCCGAGGGAAGCAGCGAATACATTGCCGGCGTCGCCCGAAGCGTACTGGTACGCGCCAGAAA
>CAYOEZ010000296.1:0-4728 GCA_964402955.1 uncultured Ktedonobacterales bacterium
CCTGCCCCCTGGACTGCCCCCTGGACTGCCCAGGGCAGGCAGGGCAGGCTGGCGCCTTGGCAGTCCAGGGAGAGGGAGCGTTCTGTGCGACCGAAGCATCTCTGTGCGTCGCGATGAGAGATTCTTCGTCGCAAAGGGCGCTCCTCAGAATGACAGCCGGGGTATGTACGGTAGTAGTACCAGAGGCTGAATACCGGACCCCGAACCCCGGTGTACTCAGCACTCATTGCTCTCCACTCAGTACTCTATGAAAACATGAGTGTGCGCCGGTGTGGCAGGCGGCGCCGGTC
Source organism: uncultured Ktedonobacterales bacterium (assembly GCA_964402955.1). Lineage (GTDB taxonomy): Bacteria > Chloroflexota > DTOL01 > DTOL01 > DAOUCN01 > CAYOEZ01. Next base: position 291 of record CAYOEZ010000296.1, read on the forward strand.
TGCTCGACGGAAATGAGAAGAACGTCGCCGTCGCAGTCCAGGCGGATGTCTTTGATCTTCTGAAAGTGACCGCTGGTCTCGCCCTTGTGCCAGAGTTGCTGCCGGCTGCGGCTCCAGAAATGCGTTTCGCCGGTCGAAAAACACAGGCGCAGAGCTTCTGCATTCATCCATGCCATCATCAGGACTTCGCCGGTGGCGGCTTCCTGGACGATGACCGGCACAAGGCCTCGCTCATCCCACTTGACAGCATCGCTTCCGGTCATCGCACGACGACTCCTCGCTGGCGCAAGTACTCCTTTACGTCGGCGACGGCCAGTTGGCGGGTATGGAAGAGTGATGCGGCGAGGGCAGCGTCGGCTTTGCCATCGGTCAGGACCTGGTAGAAATGCTCGAGCGACCCCGCTCCGCCAGATGCGATGACCGGGATGCTGACCGCCTCGGCCACCGCACGGGTGACGGCCATGTCGTAGCCATTGTGTGTCCCGTCGGCGTCCATGCTGGTGAGGAGAATCTCACCTGCGCCCATCTTTTCTGCCTGCTGTGCCCACGCCACAGCCTCGAGGTCGGTCGGGTTGCGCCCACCGTGAGTGTAGACGCGCCAGATGTCGCCATCGCGGCGGGCGTCTATGGCGACGACAATGCACTGGCAGCCGAAGCGGTTGGCGCCCTCGCTGATCAGCTCGGGGTGTTGGATGGCGGCTGTGTTGATGGATACCTTGTCGGCGCCGGCCAGCAGAATGGCGCGAATATCGTCGACGCTGCGAATGCCGCCGCCGACGGTGAAGGGGATGAAGACGGCATCGGCCGTGCGCCGGGCAACATCGAGCATGATATTGCGGCTCTCGAAGGAAGCCGTAATATCCAGAAAGACCAGCTCATCGGCCTTTTCTGCGTCGTAGATGGTCGCCTGCTCAACCGGATCGCCGGCGTCACGCAGGTTGACAAAGTTGACGCCTTTTACGACGCGCCCGTTCTTGACATCAAGGCAAGGGATGATTCGTTTGGCTAGCATTGGTTGTCCAGGATATAGGGTTCAGGGTACAGGGTATAGGGTATAGGGTATAGGGTTCATAGTTCAGAGATTTACAAGCATCAGCGCTCTTTCTGTGTCAATCTGTGGCTCGTTCAAGATTCAGGAGGCAGCAAGAGCCTCGGCCAGGGTGAATGCGCCGGTGTAGAGAGCCTGGCCAATGATAGCGCCATCGATGCCGGGAATGGCGGCCAGGGCGCGCACATCAGCTAGCGACGAGACGCCGCCCGAAGCGATGACGCTCATGCCGCTCTTCTCCGCCATCTGGCGCAGGGCATCAAGGTTGGGGCCTTCCAGCATGCCGTCCCGTGAGACGTCGGTGCAGATAATGTGCTCAAGGCCCAGCGTCTTCATCTGCAAAGCCAGAGACAGAGCAGCGGTCTCGGTTGTCTCCTGCCAGCCATGCACGGCGACCATGCCGGCGCGGCTATCGATACCGACGGCAACGGCGTCCGCTCCGTAGCGCGCAACGGCGCGCCTGACCAGGTCAGGATTGCGGATGGCAGCCGTGCCGATGACGACACGGCGCACCCCGAGTGCAAATGCAGCCTCGATGGTTTCCATCGAGCGCAGGCCGCCGCCAAATTGGACAGGCACGCCGGCCGAAGGGGCGATTGCTGCAATGGCTGCCTGGTTGGCCGAAGGCCGGCCCATTGCTGCATCGAGGTCAACCATGTGCAGCCAAAGCGCGCCCTGGCTCACCCAGTGCTGGGCCATCTGTACGGGATCGTCGGAATAGACGGTTTCGTTGTCGGCGCGTCCCTGGCGCAGGCGCACACAGCGCCCGCCGCGCAGGTCGATGGCGGGATAGATGATCATTGGCGCTATTATAGCGCAGACGGTGTGGAATGTATAGGGGCGGGACGCGGATTTCGGCAGGCGGGTTGAGGGTGTAATCACGTTTGACACGATGGCGACCGTGTGGTATTCTACCAGCGGAGGGAGCGATTTGGCTACGACTAGGTTGCCTGCAACGGCATTTGCCATGAGTGTTCGCTTTGATGGCACGATGTATGTTCGATTGCTTGACGGTCGCGAGATCGCTGTGCCATTGGAGTGGTTCCCCACCCTGCGCGATGCGACGCCGGGGCAGCGCAGCACGTGGCGGCTGATCGGGCGTGGGATTGGCATCCACTGGCCGGAACTCGATGAGGATGTGTCGGTGGAGAGCTTGCAGGTGGGGTAACTGCTGGGCAAGTACCATTTCTATGTATTACCTTCTGCTACGAACGCCCATGTGGGCGGGTTATCGCGGCCCCGCCTCCAATATCGCCCCCGTATCCGCTTGCCCCGCCAACTTGCTGTAGATGCTGAGGAATCCGCCGCTGACGGCGGGTGGGCGAGGCTGCCATGCGGCCATGCGGCGGACGATTTCCGCGTCGCTGACGTGTAGTGTAAGCTGGCGATTGGGGATGTCGATGGTGATCATGTCGCCGTCGTACACCGCGGCAATCGGCCCGCCAACGTAGGCCTCGGGGCAGACATGGCCGATGCACGGCCCGCGCGTTGCGCCGGAATAGCGGCCATCGGTGACCATTGCCACCGAGTCGCCCAGCCCCATACCAACCAGCAATGCAGCAGGGATAGACATCTCGCGCATACCTGGCCCACCGCGTGGGCCTTCGTTGCGGATGACCAACACGTCGCCCTTCTGCACCGAGCGAGACATTAGCGAGTCGCGCACGTCTTCCTCGGACTCGAAGACCCGAGCGGGCCCAGTGTGCTGTAGCATGGCCGGGGCAACGGCGCTCTGCTTGACCACCGCGCCATGCGGGGCCAGGTTGCCCTTGAGCACAGCGATCCCGCCTTGCGGCGAAAGGGGATTGTCCAGCGCATGGAGCACATCCGGCCGCGCAACGTGCGCGTTGGCGGCGATCTGGCCAATCGTCTGGCCGGAGACGGTCGGCAGGTCCGTGGTCAGCAGGGGCGACAGAATGTGCAGCACAGCCGCGACGCCGCCGGCCTCGTGCAGGTCAACCACGCTCAGCGGGCTGGCCGGACGAAACCTGCCGATCAGCGGCGTCTGGCGGCTGATGGCGTCGAATGTGTCCAGCGTGATGTTGGCGCCAAGCTCGTGGGCGAGGGCAGGGAGATGCAGCGTAGCGTTGGTCGAGCCGCCGATGGCCACGCACACGCGCACAGCGTTTTCCAGGCTGGCCTGGCTGAGAATGTCGCGGCTGCGCACGTTGGCGCGCACAAGCTCGACCAAGCGCGCACCGCTGTCGATGCACAGTTGGCGTCGCTCCGTGGCAATGGCAGGCAGAGTGGCCGCCCCGGGCAGGCAGAGACCGAGCGCTTCGACGATGCAGTCCATGGTGTTGGCCGTGCCCATGAAGGCGCAGGCGCCGGGGCCGGGGCAGGCGTTGCATTCGATCTCGTACAGCTCCTCAGCGCTGAGCAAGCCTGCTTTGTAGCGGCCCATGGCCTCTTTGACGTCGCTGGGGATAATCTGACGGCCGCCAACATGGCCGGGCATCATGGGGCCGCCGGGAACAAACAGTGTGGGCAGGTTGAGGCGAGCGGCGGCCATCAGCATGCCGGGGACGATCTTGTCGCAGGAGCAGAGCATGACCATGCCGGCGAAGCTGTGTGCGCCGGCCATCAGCTCCACCGAGGCAGCGATGACGTCGCGCAAGGGGAGGACGTAATGCATGCCCCGGCCCTGCGCTATGCCGTCACAGGGGGCCACCGTGTTGAACTCGACAGGCATCCCGCCCGCGGCGCGAACACCCTCTTTGACCCAGCCGGCTAGTGTGCGCAGGTGGAAGTGGCCGGGACAGGTTTCGCTCCACGAGTTGGCGATGCCGATCAGCGGCCGCTCGAAATCGGCGTCGCCGAAGCCCATGGCCCGGTAGAATGCCCGCGGATACGCTCCCAACACACCCTCAAGTGGGCCTGTCCCTGTCATAAAGTTTCTCCTCATTGCAGCACGAGGGCACAGCCGCCCGGCCATGCCCTCGTTGTGTTTTCAGCTGACGCCGTGTCCCAATGCTGGTCACAGTATAGCGCAAACACTCTCGCGAATCAACCAAGCGCGAGAGTGTTTGGTCGGTCTGGGTATCACAGACACTGCGGCAGATTGCAGCACACGTATGGCATTCACGGTGCATCGCCCAGGCAGAGGAAGGGTATCAATTGCTGCTGCAAGCATTTTTCTGCTGTGATCATCTCACAAAGCCAGGCAGCCGGCGTTCAGTTCGGCACTGTCAAGGTCGTCGATGCTGTCCATACCGTTGCCAACGTCAACCCATTCTCGTGCTCATGGTGCACATGTCTTGAACCGCGCAGCGACGGTCGTGCTGGATTGCTCGCCGTACACCCCGTCCCTGCGCGGTTCACGTTCCGGTGTGACCGGAGCCGTGCTCAGGCCTTCTCATCACGAATGAGACTGCGGACTTTCGCTGCGAC
>CAYOEZ010000297.1:0-4649 GCA_964402955.1 uncultured Ktedonobacterales bacterium
CGGTGATGTAAGCATCTCCTGACTGGATGAAAGAAGCTCTTCGACCACCCGTGGCGAGGTCGCGACTCACATCGCGACCCCGCCGAACACCTGCCTATTCAGTGGCCAGCCGTTGCTCCAGTGTCTGCATGCCGCTGTGGAACATGCGCCATACCATCCAGATGATGGGAAGCATGGCAAGCGCGTAAAGCACGTAGGCCATACCGTGCAGCAGATTGCGCTGCGGCTCAATAAAGATGCTCGCCCAGATAAAGGCGCTGCCCACATGGGCTAGCACCAGGCTCAGCCAGGAACCACCCAACTTGGCTGCGCGGTCGCTCAGAAAAACACGGCTCAAGAAATAGGGTACCAAGGCAAACGAGAACTGCAACACCCAGCCGTAGATGAGCGCCTGCGGTGCGGTGGCTTCAATCCCGGCGCCGGGGAAGCCCGGCACCTTGAGAATGATCAACGGTGCAACCAGCACTGGCGCCAAAATCCATGCATAGGCGCTTACCAAATGCCAGGCGCCGGGTTGGCCCCACAGATGCGCTTGGGAGAGGCTGCGTGTTGCCAATCCCAGCAGCCAAATCGTCGCGCTCAGGTGCAGGACCAATCCTGGGACAACGGCCCACAGTGGCCCCCCCAGCCATGGCCCGACCACCAGCAAAAGCGCACCCAGGGACATCATCCAGAAGATGGTTGTGAGGGTGCGGTCAGATGCCAGGGCTTTGCCGGTCAACCCCGCGAGGACGTCAATGAGTAGTCCGGCAAAGACCAGCGACATGAAGCCCCAGTTGTTGGCATGAATATGCGCCTCAATTGGAACCTGGATGCGCAGCACTTCGCTCCATCCAATCCACAATCCGGTGCCGATGATAATCCCCAGCAACAGATAGGCCAGCCCCATGATATAGAACTTCAGCCCTGCAAGTGCCGGTTGCGCCCCCCTTTGCTGTGCCAGGTGCACGGCGAGCAGCGTGGCCGCGATAAAGATCAGGGTGCCGCCGGTCAAGATCAACCCGCCGTTGACGATTGGAATACCTGCCACCAGCAGCAGCAACCCAACGTTAAGCGTTGCCCATATATCCCAGCGCACGGGCGGCGTGGGCTGCGAGTTGCGCCGTGCGGCCAGAATGGGCAGCACGCCGAAAATTGTCTCTGTGACGATGCCCAGCGTGATGAAATGGATACGCAGCCAGCGCAGCCCATTGAACCAGGGCAGGATAGCGAAGCTTGTGGCTGCCGAATCAAACGCCATCAGCACCGCCACAAGCAGATAAAACAAGGCCGTCACAAAATAGGGATTCAGCATGATCTGTTCTCCTCCTGGTTCTAAGTGCCGAAGCGGGCGGCGACGAAGGACAAGCGCGTCTCGGCGACCATGCCGCGCCTCACGCCGGCTGGAACAACGATCAGCGATCCGGGGCCAATTGGATACTGTTCGTCGCCAACCTGCATCGTCCCCGTGCCCTCAAGGATGGTATAGGCCGCCAGGGCCTCAGGATGGACGGGAATGCGCTGGCCGGGCTCCAGCCCAGCCAGCAGGACTTTGGCCTGGTCGCCGTCAAGTACGAATGCCGGCTGTGGGCCATCGGGTGTGTACTGCACCTGTACGCGGGCATCGGAATAGTAGATGGGAGGCATTGTGACATGCGTAGACATGTGGTGGATCCTTTCGTGCCTATGAACGTTTCCGGCTCGTTGAATTACAGATTAGCAGGCGCGCAGCATCCAGTCATCGACTTATGTCGATTATGCAAATGGTTTATGCGTGTGTTCTGGAATTGTGGGAGGTGTGCTTCAGCCCGCGAGCAGCGCCTTGGCGGCAAGCTTGTCGCGATCGAGGATGATAATTTGCTGCCGTTCGACCCGTATCAACTCTGCCTCTGTCAGGCTGCGCAGCGCCCGGTTGATGACATCAGGCACGGTGCCCAGGTGTGCAGCCATCTCCGCTTGGGTGCTCCAGCGCCGGCGGTGGACAACATTATTCTCGGCATTTTCGAGTAAACGCCGCGCCAGTCTTGCCTCCACACTGTGCAGCGAGAGGTCGGCCACCATCTGCACCAGCGTCGTAACGCGCTGCACCATGCTCTCCACGACATGCAGAAGCGTGTCTGGCGATGCCGTGAGCATGCGATGCACATCATCGCGCGGCAGCAACCAAATACCTGTCGCTTCCAGTGCGATGGCTGTGGCCGGATTGGTTGCGGCCGCAAAAACACCTGGGTAGTTGAATAACTCGCCAGGGCCGACAACCTGCAAAATTTGCTCGCGGCCATCCAGTGAAAACTTGACGATCTTGATCCAGCCATCCTGCAGGTAATAGAGACCGTGGGCCTGCTCTCCCTCAAGAAAGATTACAGCGCCCGGAGCGTACGCGCGCCAGTGTGCGACTTGCACCAGATTGGCAAGCAAGGCGGCGTCCAGCCTCTCAAAGACGGGGAGCACTTGCAGATGGTCTGCCAGTTCAAGATGGTCGGGTTGAGCCATGGTAAGAATGTATGTCAGAACACGGTAATGTGACTTTTGCGCATATGTTGTGACTCAATTGTAGGTGCAAAGATACGGTTGCTGCATGTCACGATCCATCCAAATTCAATGCAGCCATCACTCCGGCGCTTGAGCCATAGATAATCCGTAACGAAAGGAGCGACATGTTGAGAGCGGAGCCAGAGTATGAAAAGAAAGCGCCTGCGTCACAAATAGAGTAAATGCCAAAACATCACATTGTGAGTATCCTGTCCCTTGCGGCTACTATGGCGACCCCGTGAAGGGTTGCTCTTGCTCGGCAGGCATGGTCTACCGCTGTCAGCAGCGCATCTCCGGCCAGCGACTGGACCGCATCGACATCCACCTTGATGTGCCGCGCGTGGCCTATGCCGACCTCACAACTCTGCAGAAGGACGAGCCCTCCATTGCCATCCGCCTGCGTGGCGTGGCGGCGCGCGGCTACCACCGCATACTCAATCTGGCGCGCACGATTGCTGATTTGGCGGGCGTGGAGGTAATTGCCATGGCCCACCTGGCCGAGGCGCTGCAGCACCGACCAAAGGTGGTGAACACTTGGCTACTTAGCGCGATTCAGGGGACTACTCACCGCAGCGCACTTTCTGGACCGCCGCTGCGATCATTGGGGGAATACCCTTGACGCTGCCTGAATAGTAGTAATCCCCGTAACCGGTCACGATCACACCAGGTACGTCGCCGAAGAGATTCTTGCCGGCAGACGCGGCGACGATTCGGATGTTGCGCGCTTTCAGTGCAGCAGCAACAGGAATCGGGTCCGGATCCATGCGGTTCTCGCCATCCGTCAGGAGCAGGATGACAGAGCGATTACCTGGTTTGTGGCTCGCACTCGTTAGTTCGTTGTCTGCAACCTGAAGCGCGGCGTCGATGGCCGTCCCACTGCGCGGTGCAATCGCCATCAGTGCGTTTATCATGGCTTCGGGATTAGTTGTGAGCGCCTGGGCTAGTGCAACGCCTTCATCGAATGCCACTCCGGGCTTCTCAAGAGTCATGAAGGTCCGCCTCCTGTTGGCTCTAGCCCGCTGTCGCACGGTGAGCCGACTGAGATTCCACGTCGTCGACACACAAGGCAGCGGCCGCCGCGGCAATGCGTTTCTCGTAAAGGCGAATGCGCGCCATGCTCATGCTATCACTCAGAATCACTGGAGTCTGCGCGTGCGTAAAGGCGTATTGGAGCGTTGCGGTGTTTGACACCTCGTTGATCAATTGGGCCGCGGCCGCGCGCTCCAGTGCGGCCACAAATGTGTCGTCAGCCATGCTACATGCCTGCTGAATAACGTCAGGTCTGAATCCACCCTCTGTGACGGCCGCCATGAACAGAATCGCTTGAGTTGGTTCAGGCAAGCGCGCCACGCGTGCCATAACGGCTGAGCGCACGCTCAAAGGGACCGTCAAGCCTCTGTCCTGGTCTGGCCATACGAAGTCGCCACTCGTATCCAGCAGGGCTTGCCGAGATTGCGACTTGCAGATCTCGGCGGTGAAAAATGGGTTGCCCTCGCCCCATGTGTAGATTGAGTCTACGCTGCGCGGTGACACGGCTTCATGGTCAAGGAGGCCGTCTGCCATCTCCCCAACTTGCTCCCGACTTAGCCTACACAACTGAACAGACGTAACAACATCTGTGCGGCGAAAGGTGAGCAGGAGTTCGAAAAGCACCTTCGCAGCATCGAGGTCGACCGCGTCACCTGCACGTGTCAGCACGAGCAAAAGCCGGTGGTGACTCTCCCGGGCACGCTGCAGAACGTAGCGGAGAAGGTGCAGAGTGCCGACATCTGCCCACTGGACGTCGTCGAGCAGCAGCAGTAGCGGAATGGCGGAGCCGTTCGCCATGGCGCATAGACAGGCATAGGCGCTTGCAAAGAGCCCAGCCGGTTCGGCAACCAGATCCGTTGCAGGGGGCGAACGGAACGAAGGCAGGATTGTGTGAAAGTCGGGTGCGATAGCCACAAGATCGGTAAGCGCAGTTGGCGAGAGAGTGGCTAACCACGCAGGGCTTTGCGCATTACTCAGTCCCGTTCGCACCCACTCAGCAAAGGGTGCGAACGGCGTCATCCCTTCGGCGTCACAGTGGGCGGCGAGCGTTCGACACCGATTACCATCTACCCTCGCAAGCAATTCAAGGGCCGCGCGCGTTTTGCCGA
>CAYOEZ010000298.1:0-4641 GCA_964402955.1 uncultured Ktedonobacterales bacterium
CGGTGTTACCGGCCGATTCGACCGACTTGGTTTGGAGGCGAATGGCAAAGGGGGAGACGCAACCAAGCAGAACCATCGGCACGGACAGCAAGAGGATCACGCCAAGCAAGGAGCCGACGAAGACGTCGGCCATGACGTCACGGATGCCGACCGTAGCAAATTGCAGGATCGGGTTCGCAACAAAGGGAATGAGACCGGCGAAGAAGCCTGCCCACATAGTGAGACGATAGACGTTGCCTTCGCGTGGGTGACGATCGGCCAACCGTCCGCCCAGCAGATAGCCGATGGTCAGGTAACACAGGACCATGCCAATGATGGCAGCCCAAACAGGGAGCGCCGATCCGAAATAGTTGCCGATGAAGCGTGAGGCGGTGAGTTCGATGGCGAGGGTGGACATGCCGCTGATGAAGACAACGATCAGCAGCAGGGCGGTCTTGCGATTCATGATGTCTCCTGGTCTATTATTATTGTCGTGCAATACATGCAGGCCGCAGGCATCTTTGATAACCTCGGTCATTGTACTCTGCAGGAGGGGGGCTTGTCAAGGAGTTTTGACCATCGCAGGGGACGAGGTTTCACAGCTTTCAGATGGCTGAAGATATTGACTGTGCGGCTGTGTTGCCGTATACTGGTGCTCGTGGGCAAGAATGGTCGTCCGGACGCCCAACGGGGAGCATACACATGGCTATTGACACGATGTACCATCGGATTGAAGTGACGCCCGGCGTCGCTGGCGGAAAGCCCCGCGTCGCCGGGCATCGCATCACGGTTCAGGCTATTGTCATCTGGCATGAGTACATGGGACTAAGCGCGGATGAGATCGCCAGCGAGTACGACCTGACTTTGGCCGACGTCCATTCAGCCATGGCGTACCACTATGACCATCGAGCAGAGATTGACGAGATCATGAAGGATAACGAGAGGTTGGTTGAGGCGATGCGTCGGCAGATCCCGTCCAGGCTTCCCGGAAAGAGACATGCGTGATGCGATACGGCTGTACACAGACGAGCATGCCCCAGTGGCTGTTGTGGACGAACTCAGACGTCGCGGAGTTGACGTGCTCACGGCCCGACAAGCTGGAGCGCCCAGCGCGTCCGACGTTGAGCATCTGGCTCTGGTGTTGGAGCAAGGTCGAGCCACCTTGACCCAGGATTGTGACTTTCTGCCTCTGCACGCCAGGGGGCTGGAGCACAGCGGCATCATCTTCGCCCGGCAACAGACGCCGGTTGGCACGCTGATACGTGGGGTGATGTTGATCTATGAACTACTGGACGCCGATGAGATGGCGAATCATGTAGAGTTTGTGTGATCTGTGCAGAGCCCCGGCCTGCGCGCGACAGTGACAGGCTGTGTTGCTGGGTTTTCACACGGGCGGCACACAGAGGACAATGACTCCCATCTGCGCGCAACACACTTCGCGCCGATGGGAGTCATTGTCCTCCGCACGTGGTCGTGTCCGGCTTACGCCTTCGCTTTCCAGCGCAGGATCGGCTCGCGGGCGGCGCGCACTTCGTCCATGCGGCCAACCGGCGTGTCATGCGGCGCTTCGTGCAGAAGCTTAGGGTTGTCCTTGGCCTCTTGCGCGATCTGGCGCATGACGGCAATGAACTCGTCCATCGTCTCTTTCGTTTCCGTTTCGGTCGGCTCGATCATGAGAGCTTCGGGCACGATCAATGGGAAGTAGACGGTGGGCGGATGGATGCCGAAATCCATGAGTCGCTTGGCAATGTCGAGCGTGCGCACGCCATACTGCATTTGCCTGCTGCCGGAGAGCACAAATTCGTGTTTGCAGGTGCGGTCATAGGGCAGGTCGTAGACATCTTTGAGGTTGACCATCAGGTAGTTGGCGTTGAGCACAGCGTTTTCTGCGGCTTCGCGCAAGCCCGCAGCGCCGAGCATACGGATATACACATAGGCGCGCACCAAGGCGGCAAACTGGCCGTAGAAGCTCTTGACGCGCCCGATGCTCTGCGCCGGGCGTACCATCGTGTACAGGCCATCGGCTGTGCGTTCCACAACCGGATCGGGCAGGAACTCGGCCAGGGCGGTGGTCACACACACCGGGCCGGAGCCTGGTCCGCCTCCGCCGTGGGGGACCGAGAACGTCTTGTGCAGGTTCATGTGGATGACGTCGAATCCCAGGTCGCCGGGGCGAACGATGCCCATGATGGCGTTCAGATTGGCGCCGTCGCCGTACACCAGCCCGCCGCAGCCGTGGATGATCTTGCACACCTCGTGTACATTCTCATCGAACAGCCCCAGCGTGTTGGGGTTAGTTAACATAATGCCAACGGTGGTGTCGCCGGCCATGGCGCGCAGCGCCGCCAGATCGACGTTGCCCCGTGCATCGGACTTGACTTCGACGACGTCATAGCCGCCCATAGCAGATGTGGCCGGGTTGGTGCCGTGGGCTGAGTCGGGGATGATGACCTTCTTGCGCTTTGTGTCGCCGCGAGCAAGATGGTAAGCGCGGATCATCAACATGCCGGTGAACTCGCCGTGTGCGCCGGCAGCGGGCTGTAGTGTGACGCCGGGCAAACCGGCGATCTCACCCAGATACTGCTGCAGCTCATACATCAGCAACAGGGCGCCCTGGACGGTCATTTCGTCCTGGTAGGGATGGATATTCTGAAAGCCGGGCATGGCGACGGCGCGGTCGTTGACCTTGGGGTTGTACTTCATCGTACACGAGCCAAGCGGGTAGAAGCCCGTGTCGATGGAGTGGTTCATCTGGCTGAGACGGGTGAAGTGGCGCACCACCTCGATCTCGCTCACTTCCGGCAGCGGCAGGTCGCTGCGCAGCATGCCATCGGGCAGCGCAGACTCGGGCACGTCCAGTGCGGGCAGGCTGGCTGCCGTGCGGCCGGGCGACCCCAGTTCGTAGATTAGTCGTTCTGTCATTTTTCTCATCTCTCCGCCGCCTCGCGCAGAACTGCGGTCAGCCGGTCAATCTGGTGCTTGCTATTGAGCTCGGTTGTGCAGACGAGCAGGCAATCCTTGAGTTGGGAATAGGCGCGTCCCAGGTCATAGCCACCGATGATCTGATTGCGGCGCAGGATGTCGTTGATATGCTCCGGCGAGCCGGGGCAACGCACGACGAACTCGTTGAAGAAGGGGGTCGAGGCAAAGGGCAAACTGTAGCCCGGGATGGCGGTGATCTCTTTCGCAGCGTAGTGCGCCTTGTGATAGCAAAGCTCGGCAACCTTCTTCAGCCCGTTCTTACCCGTTGTGGCCATATAGACGCAGGCGGCAAGGCTGACCAGACCTTCGTTCGAGCAAATGTTGCTCGTCGCCTTTTCGCGGCGGATGTGCTGCTCGCGCGTTTGCAGGGTGAGGACGAAGCCACGCTGGCCACGATTGTCCAACGTCTGCCCGACAATGCGGCCTGCCATGCGCCGTACGTACTGCTCGCGGCAAGCAAAGACGCCCAGATACGGCCCGCCGAAATAGAGCGACCAGCCCAGGCTCTGTCCTTCTGCGGTCACGATGTCAGCGCCGTATTCAGAGGGGGGCTTAAGCATGCCCAGTGAAATGGGATTGACGCTGACGATAAAGAGAGCGCCGGCGGCGTGAGCGGCGTCGGCGACCGCTTGCAGGTTCTCGATGCGGCCCAGGAAGTCGGGGTTTTGCGCGATGACGCAGGCCGTGTCCTGATCGATCAACTTAATCAGTTGGTCCCAGCCGGCAGCGATGTCGTCGTCGCCGATGATGGTGAAGTCGAGTCCTTGTGTATAGGTGCGCAGGACGCTGCGGTACTCCGGGTGTAGCGCCGCTGAGACAATGATCTTGCGGCGGCCGCGCGTGCTGCTGTGCGCCATGATGGCAGCCTCGGCAATTGCCGTTGCGCCGTCGTAGTGGCTGGCGTTGGCGACGTCCATGCCCGTCAGGGCGCAGATCATGCTCTGATACTCAAAGATGGCCTGCAGAGTGCCCTGGCTGATCTCGGGCTGATAGGGTGTATAGGCTGTGTAGAACTCGCCGCGGCCGGTGATGTGGCCGACGACAGACGGGATGAAGTGGTGGTAGGCGCCGGCGCCCAGGAACGAGGCGTAGGTGGTGGCGTCGGCGTCGGCGTTGTGACTGTTCAGGCTTTGCAGCTCGGTCATGATCTCCGCTTCGGAGATCGGCGCGGGCAGGCTGAGGCGGGGGTAGCGAAGGTCTGCTGGTACATCCTTAAAGAGATCGTCCAGACTGCGAACGCCGCATGCCTGTAGCATCTTCGCCCTGTCCGCAGGTGTATTCGGGACAAAGGACATCGCTTTTTCCTCCATAGTGCGCAGGCACATATCGTGTCGAGACGTCCGACGTCTGAACGACGCCGGACGTCTCAATTCACCTGTGCGCTATTCAATTTCGCATGCTGTCATGTGCCCACTGCAAAAAGGTCATCAGACTTCGCCTGGTGGGGAGACGGCATCAAAACGACGTGCCTTGGATGCCATTTCGGCCCTAATGAGGCTATTTCGGGTCACTAAATGGGGCAAATGCTCAGTTCGATCGACCATTCGACCTTCTTGCAGTGGACACCTGTCATGCTGAGAGAGCGCTCTTTGTGACCGAAGCATCTCGGATGGCGCGTGCTGAGATTCTTCGTCGCACACATCGCTCCTCCCTGGCCTGCCAAAGCGCCAGCCTGCCCTG
>CAYOEZ010000299.1:0-4632 GCA_964402955.1 uncultured Ktedonobacterales bacterium
GCAGAGACGTACCCCGACGGTCGAGCTGATCCGGCAGATGGTCGAGATCGCACTTTTTCGGCTTAACCAGCGCGCCCGACGCCACAGCATTGGAGACGTCGTGACAAGCCTTCGACTTGGCCTTAGCCCCAGTGGTGGCCCCATGAGAACGGCGTGCGCCCGGGTCAGTTGGATAAGGTGTCTTAAGCATTGATCCTCCTCGAGGGCATGAAGCTGGCGGCCCTCTGCGCATTATCGGCACAAGCTCGCGGGCCTGGCCTTCTGTTTTGCGGAATGTTACCAATTGATAACATTGTTGGTCGTTGTGAGCAGTCGTCTACATTGCCCGTAAAACTTGCCATCCAGTCGGGCGACTCTACGCCGTTGCAGCGCAGGCCGCGTCAAGGTTGCGCTGGACGGATGAGCACGGCGGGCCGGGATAGCATACGTGCATTATAACACATTCGGGGCGAGGCGGCCAACGAATGGCAGCGAATGCAGCCGTTGACCCTTCCATAATGACGTGCTATAATGCGACCAGAAGCGGCTCAGTGAGCCGCGCGGCCCTCAGAGTCGAGAGTTCTGCGGGTCGTTTCTTTAGCAGCATGGGGAGGCGGCGAACGTGATACGCGTTGCGATAGTCAATGTGACGGGCTACACCGGGGCCGATCTGATGCGCATTTTGACGCGCCATCCGCAGGTCACGATCACGTCGGTCACAGGACGCAGCGAGGCCGGCAAACGGCTGCGCCAGGTCTTCCCCCATCTACGCGATACCGACAGAGACATCGTCCCTGGCGTGAGCGAAGAGAACGATGTCGTCTTCCTTGCCCTGCCCCACCACGCGTCTGCTGAAGCTGCGCCGCCGCTGGTGGAGAAGGGGGCGAAGATCATTGACATAAGCGCCGATTTTCGCCTCAGTGATCTGGCCGTCTACGAGCAATGGTACGGCGCGCACCCTGCGCCGGGGCTGATGCCTAGAGCGGTCTACGGCCTGCCTGAGCTTCACCGCACAGAGATCGTGGGCGCGCAGATCATCGGCAACCCCGGCTGCTACCCGACGGCGTCCATCCTCGCGCTTGCCCCGGCCTTGCAGGCCGGTCTTGTTTCTGCGCGCGTCATTGTTGACGCCAAGTCGGGTGTTTCCGGCGCCGGACGCACGCTGAAGCTGGAGAGCCACTTCAGCGAGGTTGACGAGAACGTGACTGCCTACGGCCTGGACGGCCACCGCCATCAGCCGGAGATCGCCCAGGAAATGACCATCGCCTGGCAGCGCGGCGGCGGGCGCGGCGCGGTCAGCCTGACGTTTGTGCCCCACCTGATTCCGATGACGCGCGGCATCCTGGCTACGGCCTATGCTGATCTAGCGGGCGAGACAACGGTTGAGCAGGTACGCGAGGTGTACCGGGCCTTCTACGCCAACGAGCCGTTCGTGCGCGTGGTCGAGGCGCCCCCCTCAACCAAACAGGTGTGGGGAAGCAACTACTGCTTCGTCTATCCCGTTGTTGACAAGCGCACCAACCGGCTGATTGTGGTGAGCGTGATTGACAACCTGGTCAAGGGCGCTTCGGGACAGGCCGTACAGAACATGAACCTGGTCTGCGGCTTGCCCGAGACCCTGGGGCTTGAAGCTCTGCCGGTGTACCCGTAGCCATGATGCGCCGTGTGCTCGCACTGGCGGGCCTGACCGTGGCGGCGGGCGCGGCGATCGCAGTTGGGCCAGCAGTCGGGCGACTGTTCTCCGATCCCGAGCGCCTGCGGGCGGCGCTGCTCGATCTGGGGCCGTGGGGACCGCTGGCGCTGATTGCTCTCAGCGCCGTACAGATCCTGCTGGCGCCGATTCCGGGCTATCTGGTGCAGATCGCCGGCGGCTATCTCTATGGCGCGTGGCTGGGCGGCATCTACGGCGTCATCGGCATGCTGCTGGGCACAGCCGGAGCATTCCTCGTGGCGCGCCGCTTTGGCGTGCCCCTGCTCGAGCGCATCGTCCCGCGCCGCTTACTCGATGGTTGGCTGCGCCTGCGCAACCTGAGCTCGCTGACGGCGTGGTTGGTCATCCTGCTGCTGCCTGTCGGCGACTTCTGCTATTTTTTGGCCGGGCTGACGGCGCTCTCTCTGCCCCGCATGCTCTTCATGACGCTCCTTGTGCGGGGGCCGACCGTCTTTGTCGCGTCTTTTATCGGCGCGCAAGCGACTTCGTTCTCGCCCGCCGTCCTGTGGGCGCTGGCGGCGGGAGTCGTGGTGGTCACTGTCCTTATTCTGTGGCAGAAAGACCGGCTCGAGATTCTTGTGTTTGACCGGTTGCTGCTGCGTATTCTGGGTAGGAAAGATGAGCCAGATAGCAAGTGAAGGGAAGATCCAGGTTGTTGATGGCGGCAGCGTGACCTCGCCCCACGGCTTCATGGCGGGGGCCGTCTATTGCGGGCTCAAGAGCGCAGGCGAGGGCAAGCTCGACCTGGCGCTCCTTTACTCCCCGACGCCGTGCCATGCTGCGGGTGTCTTCACCACGAACCGCTTGAAGGCTGCGCCTGTGCAAGTCTGCGAGGGCCGTCTGGCAGCAGCGCCGCGCACGCAGGCCGTGATCATCAACGCCGGCATCGCCAACGCCGGTACCGGCCAGGAAGGGCTGGACACGGCTGAGAAAATGGCCGCCATGGCAGCCAGGAAGCTCGGCATCCCCGCAGACATGGTGTTGGTCGCCTCGACCGGCAAGATCGGCTGGCAGATTCCTCTGCAGAATATCAAGGACGGTCTGGCCGCCATTGCTGTGCGCACTGACGGCGGCCACGAGATGGCCCGCGCCATCATAACGACGGATACTCGCCCCAAAGAGATTGCCGTCAGGTTTGTGCTGCGCGGCGGCAAGGGAAAGGGGCCAGACCAGGTGGTGACGCTGGGCGGCGTGTGCAAGGGCGCCGGCATGATTCACCCCGACATGGCGACACTGATCGCGGTGGTCACGACTGACGCTGCGGTTGAGCCAGGCTTTCTGCGCCAGGCATTGAAACGCGCTGCTGACCGCAGCTTCAATATGATCTCAGTTGACGGTGACATGAGCACGAACGACTCCTTGCTCGTGCTTGCCAATGGCGCGGCCGGCAACGACGCAATTCGCCAGGGCACGGCGGCCGCTCGCTTGTTCCAGGATGCGCTGGACACGGTGTGCCAGTATCTGGCCAAGGCGATTGCCCGAGACGGCGAGGGCGCGACTCGCCTGGTTGAGGTGACGGTGCGCGGCGCGGTATCGCTCGACGATGCCCGCCGCGCCGCACGAGCCATTGTGTCATCCAACCTGACCAAGTGCGCTATCCATGGGGCAGACCCCAACTGGGGGCGTATTGCCGCCGCAGCCGGGCGCAGTGGCGCACTGATGGACCAGACACGCCTGGATGTGGGCGTGGGCGACGTCTGGCTGATGCGCAACGGCACGCCGCTGGCGTTTGATGTCGCAGCAGCGCGGGCGTTGCTCTCTGGCGATACCGTGCCCATTGTCGTGGATTTCCACCTGGGTTTGTCCGAGGCGACCGCCTGGGGCTGTGACATGAGCGAGGAGTATGTGACGTTCAACAGTGACTACACAACATAACGGCGTTCAGATTCGCCCGTTTGCTCTGAACGAATACGACGCGCTGTACGCCTTCTGGGAATCAATCGAGCAGGGCCTTGGCCTGGGCCTGTCCGACACGCGCGCAGAGATCAGCAAGAAGTTGACCCGTGATCCTGACCTCTTCCTGGTGGCTGAGCACAACGTGCAGATCGTCGGCTCGGTGATCGGGGGCTACGACGGACGGCGCGGCATGATCTACCATCTCGCTGTCGCGCCGGCCTATCGTAAGCAGGGGCTGGGCGGCGCGCTGATGGCGGAGATCGAGACCCGGCTGAAGGCCAAAGGCTGCCGCAAGTGCTATCTGCTGGTTCGCAAAGACAACGACGGCGTCATATCGTTCTATGAGCGGCTGGACTGGGGCGACATGAGCGACCATGTGACGATAATGGGGAAGGTATTACAATGACCGACTGTGATCCGCTATCTGAGGCGCTGCTTGAGGCATTGCCCTATATCAACTACTTCGCGGGTAAGACGATTGTCATCAAGCTGGGGGGCAGCACGCTTGGCAGCGAAGACACGACATTGCAGGACATTGTTCTGCTCAAGAACCTGAACATCCAGCCCGTGCTCGTGCATGGCGGCGGCAATGCCATCACCGAGTGGCTGGCGCGCATCGGCAAGAAGGCGCAGTTCGTGCGCGGCCTGCGCGTGACCGATGAGGAAACCATGCAAGTTGTGCGCATGACACTGGTGGGCAAGGTGAACACCGATCTCGTGTCCTCGCTCAATGCGCTGGGGGTGAGCGCCGTCGGTATCAGCGGGCTGGACGGGCGGATGATCGAAGCGCGCCAACTCAGCCCTGATTTGGGCCTGGTCGGCGAGGTGACGCACGTCAATCTGGATCTGCTCAAGACGCTGGTTCAGGCGGGATACATTGTCGTCATCGCCCCCATCGGCAGCGGCGAGGGCGACCAGGCGCTGAACCTGAATGCTGACACGGCTGCGGGAGAGATTGCCGCCGCGCTGCATGCCGAGAAGATGATCTGTCTTACTGATGTTCCGGGGGTGAAGGCCAGCGATGGCAGCCTGATCTCGCGCTGCTA
>CAYOEZ010000300.1:0-3489 GCA_964402955.1 uncultured Ktedonobacterales bacterium
CGGGTGGACTTGTGCAGCAGCACCACGTGTCCACCGTGTATGCAGTATATCCTGGAGGGATGGAACGGAACGGAAACAAGCGTCCTTACTCTGGTTTCTAGCAGCTGGAGAGGCCTACGATTGGTCTGTTCGCCTGCGCAATGACCAGGGGTGGGGCGCAACATCTACGCTCTGGCGGTTCACCGTCGTCGCCGGTCCCACTCGCACGCCCACCAGCACACCGACTGCGCCCCGCACATCCACAGCGACGCCAACGCCATCGCTGACGCCGACCCTGAGACCGACGCTGCCTGTTGGAGAGGGCTACAGGGTCTGGTGTCCGATCATTCTGCTGAACGACGGGCAGTGAAGATCGCCGGCCGGCACATAAGCAAGACGCCTATGGACATGTGTGAGAAGCCAGCAGGCACGACTCCGACGCCGCGTGGCATGCGGCATGGGAGGGTCGCCTGCTGGCTTCTTGGACGACTAAAGGCCATCAGAAACGGTCAGCGGCGCAATGTGACGATCGCTTCGGTTGGCCGGCTAGGTCAGCTTGGCGCCACAATTGGGGCAGAACTTGGCGCCCTGCGTCTCGGCGCCGCAGGTGGGGCACGTGGCGACGGCGGCAGCGCGCTCGATCTTGGCGCCGCAATTGGGGCAGAACTTGCCGCCCTTGACGTCGGTTCCGCACTTAGGACACGCGTCAGCCGCTGGCTGGATCATGGCCGCGCCGCAATTCGGGCAGAACTTGGTGCCAGACGGCGCCAGCGTGCCATCTTTGGGACAGCGGGCCGCAGTGGTTGACGCGCGCTGCGCCGCTTCTGCTGCCTTCTTGACGACGTCGCCGAGGCCAAATACATTGGCGAATCCCTTGGCGATGCTTGCCGCCTGCTCCGCCTGGGCTTGGGCGATCTCGTTGGCGAGTGGGCTGTCGTCCGTGCAGAAGCCGCTCTTCTCGTCGAAGTCCGAGAGGCAAAGAATCTGGCGGCAGGTGGGGCACTCGCGGAAATACTGCTTGGCTTGCCCCCAGTGCTTTTCGAGCTGTTGCGGGCTGAGCGTGTTTGTGTAGCGTGGATCCTGGCCCAGCACGTTGTCTGCCACGGCATGACCAAACAGCGGAATCCTGCGTAGCGTGTCACTGGCAGCCTGCCGTCCGATGTCGCTGGCGATGGTGCCTGCAACGTCCGGCTGGCTACGGTACTCGCGCGTGCACTTATCACAATAGAAGATGGCATAGGGCCCCGCGCCATCATTCCGGATGTCATAGCGGGGCATACGACCTGCCTCAGACATGGCGAACCCTCCTGGTGACTGATTTTCGCCGCGCGGCTGCCCAGTCTGGCGGCAATGCTAGTATATGCCAGAGTGCGGTTGCTGTCAATCCCCCGGATTGCCTCATCAGAAATCTTACTTTGAGCGGTATCATTGCCTCACGAAAAATGTTACCATGCCCGTGTTGACTACTAGCCACGGGAGGGATCGTGAGGATGACTTTGATGGCAAGACGGCAGTTGATCAAGAGCGTGCGCGACCGCTACTGGCGCGCCAGCAAGAAAGAGAAGACCGTCATACTCAACGAGTTCGTTGCAAACACTCGTTACCACCGCAAGTATGCCTTGGCCCTTATGCGCCGCCGGAGTCGTGAGGACGATGTCACAGGGCAGCGCTCCCCGGTGGTGAGCAATCGCCGCAGGCGACGACGCATCTACACCCAGGACATCACCGATGCTCTTGTTTTCGTCTGGAAAGCCTGTGACTGCATTGGCTCCAAGCGCCTGCACCCTTTTCTGCCAGAAATGGTTTCTGTTCTGGAGCGCCATGGCGAACTGCTGCTGCCCGAGCAGACCCGGCAACTCCTGCTCAGCATGAGCCGAGCGACCATTGACCGGCTTCTCAAACCAGCCCGGCGAGCCCGGATTCCGCACGGACGGAGCACCACCAAGCCCGACACGCTCCTCAAGTCTGAACCCTGTGGCGCTGTATGGCAAGATCCAGAAGCAGTTGCATCACATCTGGACGATGCACTCCGCCCCAGATATGCCCGGTAAGAAATCTACATGAGGCAACGAAGGCCCCAAAGTAAGATCCTTACGTGAGGCAACATGGCACCAGCAGCAACAACTCGCCGACGGCACAAATGAAACACCCCAGACTCTGCGGATATCAGATACCCTCAGAGTCTGGGGTCAGGCGCACAGCGCACGTCAGGTGCTTGTCGCGCCCTACGCGCTGAAAGGACAGTAGTCAGACTAGATCGCTCCTGCGACTACCAGCAACATCGAGCACAGCATGTAGAGCGACGCATACTTGAACAGGCCGAAATTCATCTTGGCTGATGGACGCACAACATTGGCGACAGCCAACCCGAGCAACCCGATGCCCAACAATGCCAGAAACCCCACGTATCCCCCAGACAGGCCAATCAGCGCCGCCGCCGCCAGCAGAGCGATCGCCGCTCCGACGCTCGACAGGCTGATGAGCACACGCGTCAGCGGCACGCCGTAGGTGGACGGGAAGGTGGGAATGCTCGCCCGTGCATAGTCGTCGGCAAAGCGGATGCTGAACGTCATGATGTGCGTCGGAATCCAGAGCAAGACGCCCAGGGCCAGCAGCAGGCCAATACCATCCACCTGGCCAGTTGCCAGCACTCGCCCTGCCAGAGCGGGCATGCCGCCGGCGAGTCCTCCGATGAGAATCGCATACGGCGTGCGCCGCTTGAGCCACAGCGTGTAGATGGCCATGTCGAAGAAGACCCCCGCGCCCACCACCAGGCCAAAGAGCGGCGACATGAGCAGCCCCCAACCAATGCCGGCCGCCGACCACACGATCCCCGGCGACGACGCTTCACGCACCGTTACCGACTTGACGGGCAGGGGCCGCCAACAGGTGCGCTTCATCAGACTATCAATATCGCGATCATGCACCATGTTGAGCACGGTGCTGCCGCCGATTGCCAGAAACAGGCTGGCCATTAGCGCGACCAAGGTTTGCCAGGCCATAACCGGGCAGCGGGCGCTGGAGTAGCCCGCGACTCCTGTCACCAGCAGCAGCCCCGTCTGCAGGCTCTTGGTCAGTGTCCAGTAGGCGCGCAGTTTCTTCACGGCCGTCTTCCAGACCATCTTGCTTCCTTTCTTCGCTTTTTCCTACTTCACGCTGCGCACACAGCGGAAGCCAACGCTGGGGCTGTAGTAGTCGGGCCGGGCGGCGTTGCGCGTCCACGCACGCAGGTTGTAGTCGTAGGTCGCCTTGCTGCCGCCGCGCATCTGCCGGTCGTGGCTGCCCACGGTCAGGTTGGCTGTCCACTGCCAGACGTTGCCGGCCATGTCATACACTCCATAGGGGCTGGCCGCGGCGAGCGTCTGATAGCCGTCATAGCTCTTGCCATTGTAGAAGCCAACCGGCGTCGTATCGCCCAGCGCGCCGGTCACCCTCTCGAACGGGTCGCGACTGGCATAGCAGTTTGCCTGGTTGCGGGCAATGCTAACGCCCCAGGGGAACGGACGGCCC
>CAYOEZ010000300.1:3499-4589 GCA_964402955.1 uncultured Ktedonobacterales bacterium
GGGGGAGGGCGGACCGTCTGTGCCACGGCCCGCCTGTCCGCACTCGCTTTCGGTGGGCAGGAGACCGTTGCCAAGGTCGCAGTATGCTTTCGCCCAAACCCAGGTAACTACCGCCGTGGGATGATTCTCGTAGCCGGGCTTGACGGCAAACGTCTTGCCGTCGAAGGTCAGGCGCAGGTCGGCGTTGCCAAGCGGCATGTGCAGCCAATCGCCGGCGGCGATCTGCTTCTCATGACGCTTGCCGGTATACGGATCGCCTGCGTAAGGCCCGACCACCTTGTTGTCCACGATCTTGATCGCGCCGGCCGCCAGCGCCGTATTGAGATAGCGGGCATACTGGGCATTGGTCACCGGCGTCACCATGATTTCGTAGTCATAGCCGATCATGACGCGCTCTTCGTGTATCCCCATCAGAAACTCGCCGGCGGGCGCCCGCGCCCAGGAGTCAGAGTTGACGCCGGTGTCGAATACGGGAGGCCTCACATCCGGCGGCCGGGCGCCGCAGGCGCCGGCAAGCAGCGCAACACAGAGAAGCACGACGTAGGCTCGTCTCATCGCCGCTCCTCCTCTGCCCCGGCTGCTTCCTTCGACCAGCGCCCGCCGCCGCGCAGCAAATCAACCAGCCGCCAGAGCAACAGCAGAGCCAGGGCCACCAGAACGATGGCCAGGCCCGCGTCGGTGAGAACCATGGCGAGGTTGACCAGCGATTGCTGCGCTGCCTCGGCAACGTAGATGCGCTTGGTCTCGAACAGCGTCGCGCCAAAGAAGGCCACGTTTGACGCGACAATCACGACCCAGCCGAACCACTGTCTGGCCCGTCCCTTCAGCCCGGACATGTCAGCATAGTAGAACAAGAGGATGGTAGCAATGATTGCCGCCAGGATATGCCAGTGGCCAGTGAGGATGATGCGCTCTTCGCGTGCTTCCCAGGTTCGCACAAGTTTGTCCAGCCGGATAGCCATGAAGATACCGACGAATGTCGTCACGAAATTCATGTACACCATTTGCCAGAGGGCGCCGAACTTGAGCGGATCGTGCAGCAGCGCTGCCAGCCTCTGCCCGACGCTGGCCGGCTTGATGCCCTGCTCGC